>CAJFPD010000054.1 GCA_904398315.1 Candidatus Alangreenwoodia gallinarii
AGACAGAGGATTAAACGGAATTTGCAGCCGTGTCAGACAAAGAACAAACAGAAATCAGAGGATAACGAAATGGATAAAATCAAAATCGAAAATCTCGATCTATATTACGGTGATTTCCATGCGCTGAAAGATATTAATCTCGATCTGCCTGCCAATGAGATCACCGCATTTATCGGACCTTCCGGCTGCGGCAAGTCCACGCTCCTGAAATCTTTGAACAGAATGAACGATCTGGTAGAAGGCTGCAGGATTACCGGAAAAGTAACGCTGGACGGAGAGGATATCTACAGAGGTATGGATGTCAATGACCTGAGAAGACGCGTAGGCATGGTGTTTCAGAAGCCGAATCCGTTTCCGATGAGCGTCTATGATAATATAGCTTTCGGACCGCGTACTCACGGGATTCACAAAAAATCGGAGCTGGATCAGATCGTGGAGCAGTCTCTGCGGGATGCCGCTATATGGGATGAGCTGAAGGACCGTCTGAAAAAGAGTGCGCTGGGGCTTTCCGGAGGTCAGCAGCAGCGTCTGTGCATCGCAAGAGCTCTGGCTGTTCAGCCGGAAGTACTTCTGATGGACGAACCGACCAGTGCGCTGGATCCGATTTCGACATCGAAGATCGAAGATCTTGCAGAGGAACTGAAATCAGACTATACTGTGATCATGGTAACACATAACATGCAGCAGGCGGCCAGAATTTCCGATAAGACCGCGTTCTTCCTGCTGGGTGAAGTGATAGAATTTAACGATACGGATCAGTTGTTTTCCATGCCGTCAGACAAGAGAACACAGGATTATATTACAGGGAGGTTCGGCTGATGAGAATTCGTCTGGAAGAACAGCTGCAGCAGCTTAATCTGGAACTGATCAAGATGGGCGTGCTGTGCGAGGATGCAATTAACGGTTCCATCGAGGCTCTTTTCGATAAGAGCGAGGATGAGGATAAACGGAAGAAGATCTTCCAGAAAGTCGATTCGACGGAAGATGAGATCGATCACAAGGAAAGAGAGATCGAGGCGCTGTGCATGAAGATCCTTCTGAGACAGCAGCCGGTAGCTTCCGATCTGAGGATCGTCTCTTCCGTTCTGAAGATGATTTCAGATTTTGAACGGATCGGCGATCAGGCTTCGGATATTGCGGAACTGGCGCAGTATCTGAGCGGAACGGATCTCACGCAGAAGATCAAGATCAAGGAAATGGCTGCGGAATCGGCGACGATGGTTACCGATTGTATCGATGCTTTCGTCAACAGAGATATGGAAGTCTGCAGAAACGTGTATGAACATGATGATGTTGTCGATGCGATGTTCGACGAGATCAAAGGTGAGATCATAGAACTGATCCAGAAGAATAATGCCAACGGAGAGGCATGTCTCGATCTTCTGATGACGGCTAAGTACCTGGAGAGAATTGCTGATCATGCGGTCAACGTAGCCGGATGGGTGGCATATTCCATCACGGGTACACACGGAGTCGAAATGGAAAAAAAGCCGGAGTAGGAGACAGCGGGCGCCGGTATGTATGTAACAGAAGGCGGAGGGAGATTTCCGAAGGAGAGAAGACGGGAGGATGAGAGAAAATGATTTACCTGGTGGAAGATGATAACAGTATACGGGAACTCGTGATCTACACGCTCAACAATTCCGGGTTTGAAGCCCAGGGTTTTGAGCTGCCTTCTCAGTTCTGGAAAGCGATCGGAAAAAAACAGCCGGATCTCGTTCTTCTGGATATCATGCTTCCGGAGGAGGACGGAATGATCATACTCAAGAAGCTGCGGGACAACCCTTCGACGAAGCGGATGCCTGTCATGATGCTGACCGCAAAGGGCAGTGAGTATGACAAGGTACTGGGACTGGACTGCGGCGCGGATGATTATCTGGCAAAGCCCTTCGGGATGATGGAGCTGGTGGCCCGGGTGCGTGCTCTTCTGCGCAGAAACGAGTCCTCCGCGCCGAAAAAAGAAGAATATCATCTCGGCTCTCTGTATGTGAGTCCGAAGGAGCATATCGTACGTGTGGATGATGAGGACATTTCGCTGACTCTCAAAGAGTACGATCTTCTGTGTTTCCTGCTGAAAAATCAGGGACTGGTTTTTACCAGAGATCAGATTCTCTCCGAAGTGTGGGGCTATGAGTTCAACGGTGAGAGCCGTACAGTGGATGTTCATATAAGGACGCTGCGCCAGAAACTCGGAAAATGCAATACGCTGATTGAGACCGTCCGGGGTATCGGATATAAGATGGGCGGTAAAATCAAGTGACCAGAAAAATTTTCCGTTCCATTTTCGCTGTCGCCCTGCTGGTCATGCTGGCGAGTATCGGAATCATCGTAGGGGTTCTTTATACCTATTTTGAAGATGAATATCTGGACGAACTGAAAAACGAAGCGATTTATATCGCCGCAAGCATCGAAGGCGGGCAGGAAAGTTATCTGAGCAATATCGCGCAGGAGAGCGAATATAATGTACGGATTACTCTCGTGGATCCTTCCGGAAAAGTTCTGTTCGATAACAGAGCAGATCCTTCTTCGATGGAAAATCACTCTGATCGCGAAGAGATCCGCGAAGCTTCGGAAGACGGCGAAGGTAGCAGCATACGGTATTCCGATACGATCGATGAGAAATCCGTAAATTATGCTCTGCAGCTTGATGACGGCAATATTCTCCGCCTTTCCGGAACACAGTTTTCTGTCTGGGCTCTTTTGAGAGGCATGATTCAGATGATCGCCATCGTGCTGGTCATTACCATCCTGCTGTCCAGTCTGCTCGCATACCGGCTGGCAAGGAAGATCGTCAGGCCGCTGAATGAAATCGATTTTGAGCATCCGCAGGATACGAAGGGAATTCAGGAATATGAGGAACTGGAGCCTCTTTTGCGGAAGCTGCATTCGCAGAACCGGATGCTTCAGAATGAGATGGAGGAACGGGAAAAAATGAGACGGGAATTTACGGCAAACGTATCTCATGAACTCAAGACACCGCTCACGTCAATTTCGGGATTTGCGGAAATCATCCGGGAAGGTCTCGTAAAGGAGGAAGATATTTCCCGGTTTGCCGGGAAAATTTACACGGAATCTCAGCGTCTGATCCGTCTCGTGGAGGATATCATAAAAATTTCTCAGCTTGACGATGAGGAACTGGAACTGGAACGCACTCCCGTGGATCTGTCGGAAATCGTGAGGGAGGTTCAGAGTACTCTGATGCCGGAAGCGACGAAACATGATATCCGGATCATCCTGAAGACGGAGCCTGTGCAGATCAGGGGGATACGTCAGATTCTCGTGGAGATGGTTTACAATCTCTGTGATAATGCGGTCAAGTATAACAGAGACGGCGGTGAAGTCGTCGTGTCTCTTTACCGGACAGAGGACAGAGCCGTTCTGCGCATCAGGGATACAGGAATCGGGATTCCCGAGGAGGAGCAGAACAGAGTCTTTGAACGCTTTTACCGTGTGGATAAGAGTCATTCTAAGGAGGTCGGCGGAACCGGACTGGGACTGGCAATCGTCAAACACGCGGCATTGTATCATAATGCGCAGATTTCTCTGAGAAGTACGCTTGGAACCGGTACGGAAATCACCGTCGCCTTTGATCTGAGCGAGCAGGAAACGGAGGATAATGTTTTTGCTCACGGAAAGACGGAACACAGCATTTCCGAAGCAGACGGTACGGATAGCGACCGCGCGGACAAACAAAAAAAATGAAAACAGAGCGGAAGCTCATCGGACGAAGCAGGCCGGCCGGCTGTTTCCCGCGGTGCGTTTTCCCGGACGGACGGAATATCTGTCTGTCGGAGAAAGCATATCCCGTGCGGGGAACAGCTTTTTTCTTGATTAAATCTATTATCTGCGATAGGATAGTATCTATCCCGTACCGGGCCGGAAAGAGCGGCTGCTCCGGCAGAAAAAAATTGCGGGAGAAGAGAGGCGCAGATATTCCGCGGCGTCAGCCTGCGGCACGGAAATCTGCGGCAGGAAACGGATACGACATTCGGCAGTGATATAAAGAAAAGAGGAACAGATAACGATATGAATTTTGAAGATTTGAATATTTCCGAGCCGGTTCTGAGAGCGCTTGCAGAGATGGGCTTTACCGAGGCGACGCCGATACAGGAACAGGCGATTCCCGAGATTCTGGCCGGACGCGATCTGATCGGACAGGCACAGACGGGAACGGGAAAGACGTGTGCGTACGGGATACCTGCGGTGGAGATGACAGACCGCAACGCCGTGACGCCTCAGGTTCTCGTTCTGTGCCCTACCAGAGAGCTGGCGATGCAGGTGGCTGAGGAACTGAGAAGGCTGACGCGGTTTACTCACGGACTGCGGATCCTGGCTGTCTACGGAGGGCAGAATATAGAGAATCAGATCACGGCTCTGAAAAAGAGGCCTCAGATTATCATCGGAACGCCGGGCAGAGTAATGGATCATATGCGAAGGAGAACGCTTCGTTTCGATCATCTTCAGATGCTGGTTCTGGATGAGGCGGACGAAATGCTGAATATGGGATTCCGTGAGGATATCGACACCATACTGGCCGATATTCCCAGGGAAAAGCAGATGCTCCTGTTTTCCGCCACAATGGCGCCGGAAATCATGAAGCTGACAGAGAAATATCAGAGGGATCCGGTTCTCGTCCGGATCGCCCGCAAAGAGCTCACCACCGATCTGACAGAGCAGTACTATATCGAAGTGAGAGAACCTTCCAAGATCGAACTTCTATGCAGACTGATCGATGTAAACGCCGTAACTCTCGGCCTCGTATTCTGCAATACGAAAAAAAGAGTGGATCAGGTGACGGCAAGGCTGCAGAGCAGAGGATATGCAGCAGATGCTCTTCATGGCGACATGAAGCAGCACGAACGGGAGAGGGTGATGAATAAATTCCGTCACGGCATCACCCGGATCCTCGTAGCCACCGATGTGGCGGCACGCGGTATCGATGTCAGCGGAGTACAGGCCGTATTCAACTACGATATCCCGGAAGATCCGGAACAGTACGTTCACCGGATCGGCCGTACCGGAAGAGCGGGAAATACGGGAAAAGCCTATTCTTTTGTCTTCGGCAGAGACCGGTATAAGCTCAGAGAAATCATGCACTATACCAATTCCGTGATTGCAAGGCAGAAGCCTCCTGCGATCGGAGAAGTAGAAGCGGCCCGCATCGATACGGCGGCGGAAAAAGCAGCAGATCTGGTGAAGTCAGGAGCAGGAAGACAGTTCCTTCCTGTCGTAAAGAGAATTCTGAGCGGACTGGCGCAGCAGGAGGAGCGTGCGGAAGAAAGGGAAGACGGCGATGCAGCATCTGAGAAAAACGGGGATCTCCCGGAAAGCCTGGCTGCGGCTCTCTTTTCTCTCGCTTTTCACGAGCTGGAAGAAAAGTCCTATCAGAGAGCTGATTTTGACGACGAAGAATTTTCTTTCGACGATATGAAAATGACGCGTCTCTTCATCAATGCGGGACGTGTGGACGGACTGAAAGAAGCGGATATCGTCAGAAGTATCGCTTCCAATACTTCCCTGAGCGGCAGGCTGATCGGCTCCATCGAACTTCATGCCAATTTTTCCTTTGTCGATGTACCGGAAGAATACGTGGATGAGATTCTGTCCGCTATGAGGGATTTCCGCATCCGGGGAAGAGGCATTTCCTTTGAGCGCGCCTCGAAGAAATACCGCGGAGGCTCTTTCAGAAAGAAAAGCGGAAGAAGAAAAGAAGGCAGCCAGCGTTCCAGAGAGAAAAAGAGCGGAACGGATATCTCCGCGGAATCCTGGTGGGAGCCGCCGGAAGACAGAAAGAAGACGAGAAAAAGTGCAGATGTGCGTCGAAAAAGGGAAAATCGCTTTCCGGCAGGCGGCCGCAGAAGAAAACAGACGAAAATATAATATCTTGCGAGATATTTTTTAGAAATCTTTTATCGTCCGGAAAAAATACGGCAGGAGAAGAAAACAGAAAATTTTCTTCTCCGCTTTTTTATTATGCGGGAAATATCGGTTAAATTGTCGGGCCATCCGGAAAATTTTGAACTATATATTTACAAAGGATAGGAAATGAAATATAATTGTATACAATAAGCACTCATGTATATCATGTATATATCAAAACATGTATGGAAACATGTTCTTTTTCTATTCTGACAGTATTACTTGTATTCGGGAGGCATTTTCATGGGGAAGACATTAGCTTACAAGATACTTGAAAATCATCTGGTTGAGGGCACGCTAAAGCCCGGCGAGGAAATCAAAATCCGCATCGATCAGACGCTGACGCAGGATTCCACCGGTACGATGGTTTACCTTCAGCTGGAGGCGATGGACGTGGACGAAATACAGACGGAACTGTCTGTGGCTTACATAGATCACAACACTCTGCAGACGGGGTTTGAGAACGCTGACGACCACGAGTTCATCAAGAGTGTGGCAAAGCGTCATGGCGTTCTGTTTTCAAAACCGGGGAACGGCATCTGCCATCAGCTCCATATCGAGAATTTCGGCATTCCGGGAAAGACGCTGCTGGGATCGGACAGCCATACACCGACAGGCGGAGGCATCGGCATGATCGCTATCGGCGCAGGCGGACTCGATGTGGCTGTCGCCATGGCGAAGGGTACCTATTCTCTGATCGCACCGAAGGTCATCAACGTAAAGCTGACGGGAAAACTCAGACCGTGGGTTTCTGCGAAGGATATCATCCTCTATGTGCTGCAGCAGCTTTCCGTCAAGGGAGGCGTCGGAAAAATCGTGGAATATACAGGCGAAGGCGTCAAGACACTTTCCGTTACGGACAGAGCGACGATTACGAACATGGGTGCCGAGCTGGGTGCCACCACTTCCATATTTGAAAGCGATGAAAACACGAAAGCCTTCATGGAGTCCCAGGGCAGAGGGGAGGACTTCGTTCCTCTTGCCGCAGATCCGGATGCCGTCTACGATGAGACTCTGGAAGTAAACCTGTCGGAACTGGAACCTCTGGCTGCCAAGCCTCACAGTCCGGACAATGTGGATTCCGTAAGAAATATCGGGCCGATTCAGATCGATCAGGTAGCCATCGGAAGCTGTACAAATTCCTCTTATACCGATCTGATGAAAGTTGCCTCCATTCTGAGAGGCAACAAAGTGGCGGAAAATGTCAGCCTCGTCATCTCACCGGGTTCCAGCAGGATTCTGTCGAAGCTGGCTTCCAACGGCGCTCTGGCCGATATGATCGATGCGGGCGCCAGAATCATCGAAAACGCCTGCGGTCCGTGTATCGGCATGGGTCAGTCACCGAAATCCGGAGGTGTGTCTCTGCGGACGTTCAACAGAAATTTCAAGGGCAGAAGCGGCACGAAGGATGCCGATATCTATCTGGTCAGCCCGGAGACGGCGGCGATCTCCGCGATCCGGGGCGTTCTGACCACGGGATTTGAGACGGAGCTGGCGGAGATCGCACCGGCTCAGTTCGCATTCAACGACAATTTTATCGTCTATCCGGACGGATATAATAAGGAAAATACTCCGGTAGCCATGGGCCCGAATATCAAGCCGTTTCCTCTCAACAAAGCGCTGGGAGAAAAACTGGAGGCTCAGGTCGTTCTTCATGCGGGAGATAATATCACCACAGATGATATCATGCCTTCCGATTCGAGAATTCTTCCTTACCGCTCCAATGTGCCGTATCTTTCGAACTACTGCTTCGAAAATATCGACAGGGAATTTCCTGCGCGCTGCAAAGCGGCAGGAGACGGTGTCATCGTCGGTGGCGAAAATTACGGCCAGGGATCCAGCCGGGAGCATGCTGCGCTCGTTCCGCTCTATCTCGGCGTTAGATTCGTCATGGCGAAATCCTTTGCCCGCATTCACCGCTCCAATCTGATCAACAGCGGCATTATCCCTCTGGTGTTTAAAAATCCGGAGGATTATGACGGGCTGAATCTGGGAGATCAGCTGGTCATTGAAAATGCTCCCGCGCAGATCGAACAGGAAGAGCTGGTCGTAAAGAACAAGACGACAGGAAAAGAATATGTCATGCTGCCGGGACTGTCAGAGCTCGAAAAGACGATGATACTCGCCGGCGGAAAGATAAACATGATTAAAAGTCAGGAGTAGACAGGATATCTATAAACGAAAGAAGCGCGGCACGGCATCATCAGGAGCGGGAAAAGGAGGAAAAGAGAAATGAGCTATATACAGGACTTTGAAAAGCTGGTACAGGAACAGCTGAAGCGGGTGGAACGCATGAAAAACGAACCGCCTGCCATCGATTATTCCGGGTTGGATAAAATCATCATCGGCTTTGTAGACGGAGACGGCATCGGTCCCGTCATCATGAAGCAGACGCGGAGAGTTCTCGATGAGATCCTCAGAGAAGATGTGGCGGAAGGACGAGTTGAGATGAGAACCGTCGAAGGGCTGACGCTGGAAAACCGTGTGGCGAGAAAGGAAACGCTGCCGGCAGAGGTTCTGGAGCAGATCCGGCAGTGCAATGTCTTTCTGAAAGGACCGACGACCACTCCTAACGAGACGATGAATATGCCGAATCTGGAGAGCGCAAATGTCGCTTTACGGCGGGAACTCGATCTGTTCGCAAATGTCAGACCGATCTCCATTCCGGAACGCGGCATCGACTGGACGTTTTTCCGGGAAAATACAGAAGGTGAATATATCGTGGGAAGCCACGGCGTGGCGGTCAGTGATGATATGTGCGTTGACTTCAAGATCACGACGACTCAGGGCACGGAGCGGATTGCGCGTATGGCGTTCGAATACGCGAGGGCAAACGGCAAGAACCGTGTGGAATGCGTCACAAAAGCCAATATCATGAAGAAGACGGACGGTAAGTTCCTGGAAGTCGTACATAAAGTGGGAGAAGAATATCCGGATATCCGCGTGGAAGACTGGTACATCGACATCATGACGGCAAATCTGATCAACGAAGAAATGCAGAAGGATTTCCAGGTTTTCGTCATGCCGAATCTGTACGGCGATATCATCACCGATGAGGCAGCCCAGATTCAGGGCGGCGTCGGCACAGCCGGCAGCGCCAACATCGGAAACCGCTATGCCATGTTTGAGGCGATTCACGGCAGCGCTCCGCGTATGGTGGAAGAGGGAATCGAGGACAGAGCAAATCCGGAGAGTCTGATGAAGGCGGCGGAGCTGATGCTTCGTCACATCGGGTTTGCGCAGGAAGCTGACCGGCTGAGAAAAGCGGTGGACATCGCAGCAGCGGATCCTTCCCTTCACATGACAGGCACGAAAGAGGGAAGTACGACAGAGGAATTTACGGAAGCGGTTTTGAAAGCGCTATAGACAAGACAGCGGGAAAGCAGAAACACGGCTGAACGTCCGGCCGTTCTGTTCCGCCGGCACCGGATCCGGTCTCTTCTCTGCGTCAGGGAAAGATTCCTCTTCCGGGAGGCGGAAAAAGCGCCGTCTGCAGTCTGCGTTTTCAGAGAGGCGGAAAAAAGGAGGCATAAGAAAAGGAGGCACTAAGATATGTATTACCAGAATGCAAAAGATGATGTGGTATCGGGACTCCCTCTTGCCATTAATATCTTTATCAAGCTTCGGGAGGAAATACTGCAGGGCATGCTGAAGAACGGCGAAAAGCTTACGGAACAGAGAATCTGCAACAAGTATAACGTCAGCCGGACGCCTGTAAGAGAGGCATTCCGCCTGCTGGAGCAGGAGGGCCTGATCGCTATGATTCCGAATCGCGGGGCTTTTGTCACAGGCTTCGAAGAGCAGGATGTGGCGGATATGTACGAGATGCGGAAGGTATATGAGGTACTCGCTTTCGAGTGGGCCATCGAGCGCATTACGCCGGAGGAACTGGAGGAAATCCGCAACGTCTACGAACTGATGGAATTTTATACTCATAAAAAAGAATATGAAAAATCCTCTGAGCAGAACGTGCATTTCCATGAGCTTCTGTACAGAGCATCCCACAACAGGCTGTTAACCCAGATTCTGACGAGCTATCAGTATTACACAAAGCAGTTTCAGATTTCCTCTGAAGTCAAATATGAACATATGGAAGAACTGCTGGAGGAGCATCATGAAATTCTTCAGGCGCTGGAGACAAAGGACGCTCCGCGCGGAATCGCCGTTATAAAGAGACATCTCGAAGGATCGAAGGAACGTGCCGGTTACGGTGCTTTCCGCAGCTATGAGGTTTAGCGGCGGGGAGGCGAAGAGACGACAGTGAAAGAAAAAAAGATACTGAACCGGCAGGAGACAGACAGAGTTCTGCAGATTCTGGCGGATACTTATCCCGATGCCGGCTGCGCTCTTCATTTTTTCAGTATTTACCAGCTTCTGACAGCGGTAGCGCTGTCCGCCCAGACGACAGACAAAAAAGTCAATCAGGTTACGGAAGAGCTCTTCCGGCTGTGTCCGACGGCAGCAGAGATGGCGGAATTCGACGAGGAAGAGCTGCAGCGGATTCTGAAACCCATCGGCATGTACCGGTCCAAAGCGAAAAATACCATAGCCATGAGCCGGGCCCTTATGGAAAAATACGGAGGACAGGTGCCGGAGGATCAGAAACTTCTGGAGGAACTGCCGGGTGTGGGAAGAAAGACGGCAAACGTGGTGATGTCGGTGGGCTTCGGCCATCCGCGTATTGCGGTGGATACCCATGTGTTCCGCGTGTCGAACAGGATCGGTCTCGTGGATGAAAAGGATGTGCTTTCCACGGAAAAAGCGCTGATGGAGACAATTCCGCGTGAGCAGTGGACCGTAAATCATCATCGTCTGATCTGGCACGGAAGAATGATCTGCACGGCGAGAAATCCTCAGTGCGATACCTGCCCTCTGACGGAGATCTGTCTGAAAAAGCTGTGATACGGCGTGCGGAGATGTACGGAAATATGAAAGTACGGATTTGTGTGCAGATACGGAAAGGACGGAGAGCGGAAAGGCGGAAAAAATGGGAAATATGTCATTTTACGGCTGTGACGTGTCAGAACTGGCGTCTGAATACGGAACGCCGCTTTATATCATATCCGAGGAGAATATCAGAGAGCGCTGCAGAGAGATGAAGAGCGAATTTCTCGACCGCTATGAAAATACAAAAGCGGTGTATGCTAGTAAGGCATGCCAGATTCTGGAAGTTCTGAGGATTATCGCTTCCGAGGGCATCGGTCTTGACGTCGTGTCGGGCGGAGAACTGTACGCGGCTCTGAAGGCGGGCTACGATCCGTCCAAAATAGAGTTTCATGGAAACACGAAGAGCGAACGTGAGCTGAAAGAGGCTCTGAACGCCGGTGTGGGGACGATCGTCGTGGACAACCTTTCGGAACTGGCTCTGCTGGATCGTATGTCCGGCGAAGCCGGAATCGTCTCTTCCGTGCTTCTGAGGGTGACACCGGGAGTGGACAGTCATACCCACGAATATATTTCCACAGGACAGCTGGATTCCAAATTCGGCTTTTCTGTGGAAGAGATTATCGGCGGTGCGGCACAGCGGGCACAGAAATCCCCGAACATCGATCTGCGGGGATTTCACTATCACGTCGGGTCCCAGCTGCACGATAATTCTTCTCATATTATGGCTGCGGAGATCATTCTCGATATGCTGCTTGAGCTCGGAAAAAAGACCGGATACGAGGCGAGGGAGATCAACTGCGGCGGCGGATTCGGCGTGCAGTATGCCGGAGATCCCGAGAGGCCGAAGGTTTCCTTTTTCATGGATCCTGTGATGGAAAAGATCGAAACCTTCTGCCGCAAAAACGGTATGGAACGACCGGCGGTGACCATCGAACCGGGCCGTTGGGTCGTGGGTGAAGCCGGCATTACGGTATACGAGGTAGGCGCTGTCAAGACGAATGCGGCGGGACGGACTTATATCGGCGTAGACGGAGGATATCCGGATAATCCGCGTCCTGCTCTCTACGGAGCAAAATACGACGTGCGCGCCGTGGAAAAAGCGGATCTGCCCTGCGACCGGAAAGTGACCGTCGCGGGAAAGTGCTGTGAGTCAGGGGATATTGTGGCCTGGGATGTGATGCTTCCGGAGCTTTCACGCGGTGATCATATCGCGGTACTGTGTACGGGGGCGTACAATCACTCGATGGCAAACAATTACAACAGGGTGCCTAAACCCGCCGTCGTCGTGGTAAATAAAGGAAAAGCACGTCTGGCGGCGAGAAGGGAAACCTATGAAGACATGATACGTCTCGAGCTGTAAGGAGTTCCGGAAAAGTTAAAAGAAAAGCAGGTGTTGCCGGCATATCGGAAAATTTTCCGATATGCCGTTTTTATGTCAGGGTCCTACTTTTTCTGTTTTCTGAAAATGCCGTCTGTGATATGTTTTTACGATTGACAATGATAAGGTACCTGTCTATAATAATAAGGTACCTTATGGAGGAGTGGGAATGGAACTGAAAGATGAAGAGATCGTAGAGCTGTTTTTTGATGTCGTCAAGCAGAACAGGAGATATTCCGAGAAGCGGTACGGCAGCATGCATCCTTTCCGGGGACAGTATTACTGCCTGATGGTGCTCTCCAATGCAGGAGAGCTGAATCAGAAAGAGCTGGCGCATCTTCTGGGAATCCGGCCCTCCTCGGCCGGCGAGCTTATCGCGAAGCTGGAGCAGAAGGGATGGGTGCGCAGAAAGAGCCATCCGTCCGACAGGAGAAGCAGTATCGTCTCCCTGACGAAGGAGGGAGAGATCGCAGCGGAAGAAGCCGTGAAGAAACGGGCGAAGCTGCACAGCGATATGCTGGAGGAACTGACGGAAGCGGAAAAGACAGCTTTTTACGACGCACTGAAGAAAATACAGCATCACTACATATCCACGGAGAGTCAGAATGAGTGAACAGATACAAAAAAAACCTGAGATGACCAGGCGGAAGAGAAATATGATCTTTCTCAATCTTGTCATCACCTGCATCGCATCGTCTATGCTGGCCACCGCTCTGACGACGGCGCTGCCGGCCGTTATAGAAGATCTGGAGATCAGCGTTACCACGGGACAGTGGCTGACCAGCGGATATTCTCTGGCCATGGCTATCATCATGCCGCTGACCGCTTTTCTGATCACGCGTTTTCCCACACGACACCTGTATCTGACGGGAATATCCGTCTTTCTCGCAGGGCTCGTGCTCTGTATCATCGCGCCGAATTTTCCGGCTGTCATGGCAGCCAGAGTTCTGCAGGCTGCGGGAAACGGAATCCTTTCCTCGATGGCGCAGGTTATTATCCTGTCGATTTATCCTGCGGAGGAGAGAGGAACAGCCATGGGATGGTACGGACTGTCCATCGGTGCGGCTCCTGTCATCGCACCGACGGTAGCCGGCTTTATCGTAGATCTCATCAGCTGGCGCGCGATCTTTGCCATCGCGGCGGTCATCATGGCGGCGGCGCTGATTACGGCGTGCTTTGTCTTTGACGATGTGCTGGAGACGTCGAAAAAGAAATTCGATATGCCGTCGTTTATCATCAGCATTTTCGCGTTCGGCGGAATCACGCTGGGAATCGGAAATATCGGCAGCTATGATTTTCTGAGTCCTCAGGTGCTTCCTGTGCTGATCGTCGGCGGGGCCGCGGCTGTCATCTTCGCTTACCGGCAGCTTCGCACGGAACAGCCGTTTTTAGAGCTGAGAATCCTGAAAAACAGAAATTATTTTCTCAGCGTGGCGGGAAGTATGCTCCTGTATTTCGTCATGATGGGATCATCGATCCTCATGCCGCTGTACGCTCAGTCCGTCATGGGGTATTCCGCCACAGTCTCCGGTCTGATCGTGCTGCCGGGATCCGCCGTCATGGCTGTTATCAGTCCTTTTGCGGGACGGATTTATGACAGGCTGGGCATCAGGATACTGTTTGTGACCGGATCGTCAGCGATGCTTCTGAGCTGCCTTGGGATGGTTTTCGTCCACACGGGCACTCCTGTCATCGTGGCGGCTCTGTGGAATGTGCTGCGCTGTGCTTCCATCGGCTTTCTCATGATGCCGTTTGTCACCTGGGGAACGGAGAGTATCCGGAGAGATCTGACAGCTCACGGTACAGCACTCCTGACGTCTCTGCGCACGGTGGCCGGAGCCGTGGGAACGGCGGTTTTCGTTGCGGTCATGTCATCGGTGGCGGAAGGGTCCGCGGAAAAGTACGGTTCTGAGGCATCCATGCACGGAATCAATATCGCTTATCTCTGCATGGGATGTGTGACCGTCCTGCTGCTTCTGATCGGGATTTTCGGAGTCAGGAACGGGAAAAAGAGAACGGAATGATGCTTCCGTCTCAGGAAGGCCGGATGAAAGAAAAAAGTATAAAAAAGGCAGAAAAACAGCGTTTCTCCTCCGCGGGGAAACGCTGTTTTTCTGCCGGATGGCAGTCTGCGGGATCAGAGATTTTTACCGCAGCATTTTTTGTATTTTTTTCCGCTTCCGCACGGACACGGATCGTTTCTGCCGATTTTCGGCTCTTTGACGACTGTCTTGGAGCGGCGGTAGGATTTCGTAATCTCAGCCCGCTTTTCTTCGCTGAGTATTGAATCCCACTCCGGAAGAGTGTAAAGGTAGTCCGCCTTCGCGTCCAGCATATTGAAGTAGAGCTTTTCCAGATCGATATCCAGCTCAAATTCGGAGTCCTCGGTCATATCTTCGACGTTGAGTTTCTGACGCAGACTGTCGTTGATGCCGTCGAGAAAGCCCATGAAGAGGACTTTGTCCACGCCGAGTTTTTCCGCCTGTTCTCCGATCGTTCCCTTCATCTTCACCGACGGATCGGAGAGTATCGAACGATAGATTGTCGTCTCCGCCGCGGAATATCTGTTCCAGAAATCCTGGAAACTGTCCTGGGTCTGATTTTCGTAGAGGTCAACCCAATCCTGATACAATGCCATATCATCTTCTCCTTCATTATCATTTGCGGCGTTCATTATATCATAAGATTTGACAGAAGTCAGCAATATTGTTATTCTGAAAAACAGCGTGAAAAATCTGCAGAGAAAGGCGGCGAAAAAATGCAGGAAAAAAAATATCCGTTTCATGTGGTTCTGGTGGAGCCGGAAATTCCGCCGAATACGGGAAATATTTCCCGTACCTGTGCGATTACCGGTGCCAAGCTCCATCTGGTGAAGCCGCTGGGGTTTTCCATCGACGACAGGGCGCTCCGGCGCGCGGGTCTTGACTACTGGGATCATCTCAATCTGGAAGTACATGAAAATCTCCTGTCTTTTATGGAAAAATATGGTAATGAAAAACTCTACCTGGCTACCACTCACGGAGGCGTCCGGTATACAGATGTTAGCTATGAAAAGGGTTCATTTCTCCTTTTCGGCAGAGAGACAGCGGGACTTCCGAAAGATCTCATAGCGCGGTATCCCGATACGGCCGTCCGCATTCCCATGGGAAAGGACAGCGATCTACGCTCCCTGAATCTTTCCAATTCGGTGGCGATCGTACTGTATGAAGCGCTGAGACAGCACGGCTTTCCCGATCTCGTCTGAGTCTGGTGAGGCCGCCGGGATAAGCATAAAGGTGTATTTCGGAAGTCGTTTATGATATAATAAAAAAGGACTGAAATGACCGGCGGTATCGGCGGCAGTACTGTCAGAGCCGTCAGAGACGGCCGGCGTTTTTCTGTGTTCTTTTGGAGGCTTACCGTTTGACGGAGTTCTATTCAAAGCGGCATAAAGCCGGTAAGGTTTTATTTCAAAATTCAGAGATTTAATCGGATAAGAGGAAAAAGATGGAACTTATTCTGGGGAATCAATTAAAAACGGAACAGACACAGAAACTGATCCTGAGTACGGAGATGATCCAGTCTCTCAATCTTCTTCAGTTTACCAGCAGTGAGCTGGCAGATTTCATTTCCGAAAAAATGACAGAAAATCCTGTTCTCGATTTCGGCGAAGAGGAGTCATCGATTCATCAGATGGTGGATGCCGACCGGATCATAAACACACAGGAAGATCGCGAGCAGGACGGGTACGACAGCGGCTACGGGGAGTACGACTGGTATGGCGGCGAGTACGGCGGATACGATTACGATCCGGAATACGGCGGGTACAGCACAGGCCGGATATTTTCGGAGAGAGAGCAGAAACCTTTTGAGTTCGGATCCACGGACGAGCTGACGCTGGAGGAGAATCTGCTGAGCCAGGTGGATTTCTGCGACGAACCTTATCTGAAAAAGGCGACAGCTGCATACATCATCCAGACGCTGGATGAAAACGGCTATCTGACATTTTCCACAGAGGAGATCGCACAGCAGCTGGGCATCGATGCCGAAGCTGTGGAGGAGGCGAGACGCCTGATATGGACCTTCGATCCGCCGGGAGTGGCGGCGGCTGATCTGCGTGAGTGCATGAAAATCCAGCTAAATGCGATAGGCAGGCTGGATGAACGGATGAGCAGGATCATCGATGATCATCTGGAGGATATCGCACGCAGCCGGTTCTCTGTGGTAGCGCGTTCCGTCGGCATGACGGCCGAGGAAGTCAGGGATGCGGCGGAGCTCATACGTTCCCTCGAGCCGAAACCCGGGCGGAGCTTTTTTTCCGCAGAGACAGCCGGATATATCGTGCCGGATATTGCGGTGGAAAGGGCAGGAGGGAAATATCAGGTAAAGATCAGCAGTCATACGGCTCCGCACCTGATCATACGCAGTGATTACAGAAAAATGATGAAGGATTCCAATCGGGATTCCGGCGTGGTCTCTTTTCTGACCGACAGACTGAATGATGCTTCATGGCTGATACGGAGCATAGAACAGCGCCGGGAGACGATAAGAAAAGTCGTTTCGGCCATCGTCGAGGCGCAGCAGGAGTTTTTTGAAAAGGGAGTCGCCTGTCTGAAGCCGATGACGATGAAACAGATCGCGGAAAAGACAGGCGTACATGAGTCGACGGTCAGCCGTACGGTGAACGGAAAATATCTGCAGTGTTCTCAGGGAATTTTCGAACTGCGCTATTTTTTCTCCGGCACGTCAGGCTTTTTCGGCTCGGAAGGGCAGTCGGCGACATCGGAAGGTCTTAAGTCGCTGATCGTAAAACTGGTAGAGAGCGAGGACCGCTCTTCTCCCCTTAGCGACAGATCCATAGCGGAGGCGATTCTCATCAAGGGGATCGCGGTATCCCGCAGGACCGTAGCCAAGTACAGAGAGGAGCTGGGAATACCGGCTTCTTCCGTCAGAAGACGGAGAAAAACGTAGCCGGCGCGGTCTCACAGCGGATTTCCGGGAGTGCCGCACCGGATGATGCGGTATGTGCAGACGGAAAATTTCCGGTTTTATCGTCTGCATTTTTGTTCTATATTATTTTCATTATTTTCGGGAGGAACCAATGAAAAAAACGGTAAGAGATATCGATGTGGAAGGAAAGAGAGTCTTTGTACGGTGCGATTTCAACGTGCCCACGGACGGAGAAGGCAGAATTTCGGATGACCGCAGGATACGGGGCGCTCTTCCGACGATCGGATATCTGATCGATCACGGTGCGAAAGTTATCCTGGCTTCACATCTGGGCAGGCCGAAAGGCAGTCCGGATCCGAAATATTCACTGCAGATCGTGGCGGACAGATTGTCGGAGCTGCTGGGAAAGAAGATTCTTTTTATCAGCGAGCCGGAAGTGACGGGGCCGGAAACGAAGGCTGCCGCCGCATCCCTGATGCCGGGAGATGTTATGCTCATCGAGAATGTGAGATTCCGGAAAGAAGAGACAAAAAATGAAGAATCCTTTTCCAGAGAACTGGCGGAACTGGCTGATATTTTTGTCAATGACGCATTCGGTACAGCTCACCGCGCTCACTGTTCCACAGCGGGAATCGCCGCATTTCTTCCTGCGGTCAGCGGACTGCTGATGGAAAAAGAGCTGCGCTTTTTCGGCGATGCGCTGGAAAATCCGCAGCGGCCGTTTACCGCTGTTCTGGGAGGAGCAAAGGTAGGGGACAAGATCCCTCTCATCGAAAATCTCATCGATAAAGTGGACCGGATCATCATCGGCGGCGGTATGGCATATACTTTTCTGAAAGCGGAAGGATATGAGATCGGCACTTCTCTGCTGGAGGAGGATAAGATCACTCTGACTCTTGACCTCATGAAAAAATCCGAAGAAAAGGGAATCGAGTTTCTGCTTCCTGTGGATGTGATCTGCGCGGATGAATTCAGAAATGATGCTCCCCACGATATCTATGCGGCCGATGCGATGCCGAAGGACAGGATGGGACTGGATATCGGACCGAAGACGCAGAAACGGTATGAAGAGGCTATCGTATCCTCGGGAACTGTCGTATGGAACGGGCCGATGGGTGTCTTTGAAATGGAAAATTTTTCCGGAGGAACGCGTGCCGTGGCGGCAGCCATGAATAAATGCGGCGGAACTACCGTCGTAGGCGGAGGCGACAGTGCAGCAGCGGTACGTCAGTTCGGTATGGAAGAAAATATTTCCCATATCTCCACCGGAGGCGGAGCTTCCCTCGAATTTCTGGAGGGAAAACGGCTGCCGGGCGTAGAATGCCTTATGGACTGACACGGGAAAGCGTATCGTTCTCCTTCGGAAACGGAAAAAGAGGGAAAATGCGCAGGAAAGGGAAAGATGACGGAGAGGAGTAAGGAATATGAGAAAACCGTTGATCGCCGCAAACTGGAAGATGAATAAGCTGGTGGAGGATGCCACATCTTACGGTGAAGACCTGATCGAAAAGCTGAAGGCGGAAAATGTCGATTTAAAGAAGGTTGACGTGGCAGTATGTGTGCCGTTCATCCACATGGCGGCGCTGAAAGTCATCTTCCTGCTGCGCGGCGTCGGCGTCGGAGCACAGAACATGCACTTTGCAGAGAGCGGAGCGTATACCGGGGAAATCTCACCGGCCATGCTGCAGGATATGGGCATCGAATACGTAATCATCGGTCATTCGGAACGACGCATGTATTTCGGGGAAACAGATGAGGAATGTGCGAAAAAACTGAAAGCGGCTCACGCGCATAAGATCCGTCCGATTCTGTGCGTGGGTGAATCTCTGAGTCAGCGTGAAGCGAAGGAACATTTCGATACCGTCAGACGACAGCTTACCGGATGTTTTGAAGGAATCGGCAGAGAGGATGCGGCGGGAACAGTCATCGCCTATGAGCCGGTCTGGGCGATCGGTACGGGAAAGACGGCTACGTCGCAGCAGGCGAACGAGATGGCATCCTTTATCCGGTCGGTGGTGGAGGATCTGTACGGAACAGATACGGCGGAACAGGTGATCATTCAGTACGGCGGCAGTGTGAAAAAATCGAATATCGCGGAACTTATGAGTATGAGCGATATCGACGGCGCTCTGGTGGGAGGCGCAAGTCTGGATGCCGGAGAATTTGCACAAATCGTAAATTTTGATCCGGATGTGGTAGGCAAAGAGCAGAAAGTCCGGTAAAATATCTCCGTAAGGCCGTCTTTGCAGACAGCGGAAATTGTTTCAGATAAATTGTTACAGGAGGTTTGAAATGTCTTACATTGAAGAAGTCATGGCCCGCGAGGTACTCGATTCCAGAGGAAATCCGACAGTGGAAGTGGAAGTCTATCTCGATGACGGTTCCATCGGACGTGCTATCGTTCCGTCCGGCGCTTCCACGGGAGCTTTTGAAGCGGTGGAGCTCAGGGACGGCGATTCGTCGAGATACCTCGGTAAGGGTGTGCTTCAGGCCGTAAGCAACGTAAATGATATTATCGCGGATGAGGTCATCGGCATGAATCCTTTCGATCAGCCGGCGCTGGACAAGCTGCTGATCGAGCTGGACGGAACGCCGAATAAGGGAAAGCTCGGAGCTAACGCTATTCTCGGAGTTTCTCTGGCGGTGGCCCGTGCGGCGGCGGAATCCCTCGGACTGCCGATTTTCCAGTATATCGGCGGCATTAACGGAAAAGTTCTGCCGGTTCCGATGATGAATATTCTCAATGGCGGAAAGCATGCGGATAACAATGTGGACATCCAGGAATTCATGATCATGCCGGTGGGCGCTCAGAGTTTCCGTGAGGCGCTCAGAATGTGCGCGGAGGTATTCCACAATCTGAGAGCAGTGCTCAAATCCAAGGGTATGAATACCGCTGTCGGTGACGAGGGAGGATTTGCCCCGGATCTCGCTTCCAATGCAGATGCCATCGCAAATATCGTGGAGGCCGTCGAAAAAGCGGGATACGTTCCGGGACGTGATATCAGAATCGCTCTCGATGTGGCTGCCACCGAAATCTATGACGAGAAGGAAAAAGTCTACTTCCTGGCAGGAGAAGGAATTAAGAAGACAGCGGCGGAGATGGTTGAGTATTATGCCGAACTGTGCGAGAAATATCCGATCATTTCCATCGAAGACGGTCTCGCAGAAGAGGACTGGGAGGGCTGGAAACTTCTCACCGAAAGACTGGGTGATAAAATACAGCTGGTAGGAGATGACCTTTTCGTGACGAATACAGAGCGTCTGAAGAAGGGGATCGAAATGGGAGTGGCTAACGCAATTCTCATCAAAGTTAACCAGATCGGTACGCTCACGGAGACGCTGGATGCCATCGAAATGGCAAAGGAAGCGGGATATACTGCAGTCGTCTCTCACCGCTCCGGAGAGTCGGAGGACACGACGATCGCTGACATCGTTGTGGGATTAAATGCAGGGCAGATCAAAACAGGCGCTCCGTCACGCACGGATCGTGTGGCAAAATACAATCAGCTCCTGCGCATCGAGGAGCTTCTGGATGAGACGGCAGAGTACAGAGGTCTCGACAGCTTTTACAATCTGAAATAAATCCTATGACGCAGCGTATGAAAAGCTGCGGTGTCATAGGGTCCCGGCGCAGAGTTCCGCTTTTCCGCTTTACGGTACGGAACTCTGCACTTCTGTGCCGTAAATTTATTGATTGATTATTGTGAAAATATATGATATAATCTATCAGATTTTGTGACTGAGTCATCCGGTGAAGTCAGCTCGGTTCCTGCGGCAGCGCGCAGGAGGGATGACGACAGAGACGGAAAAATACGGATCGAATAGGATCAAACAGATATGACGGATAAAAGGAGGTCATCCGAATGAAAATCGTATTGATGATACTGCTGCTGATCGCGTCGATCGTGCTGATTGCCAGCATACTCTTTCAGTCAGGCAACAGCGCCGGTCTTTCCGGTTCCATCGGCGGCGGAGCAGAGCAGCTTTTCGGAAAAAAGAAGAGCAGCGGCTATGAAACGATTCTCAGCAGAATCACCGCGGTGGGCGCAGTAGTCTTTTTCATCTGTACTGTTGCGCTTACAGCAATCGAATAAATACGGCAGAAAACGGGCAGAATATTGTTTCTGCCCGTTTTTTATCTCAGATCTTTTCTCCTGTTTTCGCATAAAATGCGGACGGACGGCGGATAATAATCATCGCAGACAGATGCATATTTTCGTACGAAAGGAGAAAATCATGAAAAAGACACGTCTTATGATCGCATTGCTGCTGCTGTGCTCTGTTCTTCTGCTCCCCGCATGCGGAAACGATACGACGGTGAAGGATGACAGCTCCCGGAGCAGTTCCGCCGGAGAAGTGGACGGTGCAGGCAAAGATCTGGCCGATGATGCAAAAGACATGGCCGATGACGCCAAAGAAGGCGCAAAAGATGTAGCCGATGATGCGAAGGATATGGGCAAAGATGTAGCCGACGGCATGAAAGACGCAGCTGACGATGTAAAAGATTCCATGACATCGGATGACGGCGCTGACAGCGGAAGCGGCTCGCCTGACCGCACCGGCACGTCCGGCAGCGCTGCGGGGACAGAAAGATAGGAAAAGTGCACGGTTCACGGCCGCATGTGCGGCCGGAGGAACCGGGCGCACCGGCAGGCAGAACCGGAAAAAAAGGTGTGCCGGGGCGGCAGACAGTCAGTCGGAAAAAGGCATGGCAACGGACAGTACATAGAGGAATCGCAACGATGGGAAAAAAATATGCACGAAAAAATGAAGTCGGAGAAGAGAGGCGGGCGGAAATCCGGAAACTGCTTCTGAAAGCAGCCGCTGATTCGTCGCTGCGCCTCACCGGCGAACAGGAGATTCTTAACGCAGTCGGAGCTCAGTCCCGGGAATACGGAGCGGTCTTTGAGGAGCTCGATCGTCTGATCGACGGCGGAAAAATCGTGAGAAGCAGGAAAGGACGATATCTGCTTCCGGAGGCTTATGATCTGATGGCGGGAACGATGCGCAGAAATGCCGGAGGTTTCGGATTTGTTCTGCTGGACGATCGGAAAGAGGAGATTTTCATACCGAAATCTCAGATGAATCATGCCATCGATAAAGACAGGGTTCTCATCCGCCTCATGTCGGAAAGAAGAGGGGAACGGCGTACGGGAAGTGTGGAAAAAATCGTATCACACACACTGACCTTTGTTACGGGAACTTTTACTGTCAGAGGAAAGCAGTATTTTCTGCTGCCGGACGACAGGCGTATCGGCAGAATTCGCATTGACGGGGAGAAGACTATGGAAGCGCGGCCTGGCGATAAGGTTCGCGTCGATATTACAGAATATCCGGACCATTCTTCCGTAATGAAGGGAGAAGTGACGGAAATTTACGGCCGTGCCGGGGAAAGCCGGGCGGAAGAGGCGGCCGTTGTGGACCGTTACGATATCCGCACCGGATTTTCAGAAGAGGTCCTGGAAGAAGCCGGCAAGATTTCTGAAAAGCTGAATAAAACGGATCTGAAAGGCAGAGAAGATCTGCGCGGCAAGACGATCGTCACCATCGACGGAGCTGATGCCAGAGATTTTGATGACGCTGTGCGTGTGGAGAAAACGCAGGATGGCGATTATATTCTTTATGTCTGCATCGCGGATGTGAGCCATTATGTCAGGGAAGGATCCGCGCTTGACCGGGAGGCTCTTCTGCGGGGCTGCAGCGTCTATTTTCCGGACAGAGTCTTTCCTATGCTGCCGGAAGAGCTCTCCAACGGCGTATGCAGTCTGAATGAGGGGGAGGACCGCCTGACTCTGACAGCCGAGATGACTATCAGCGCCGGGGGCGATGTGACGGGATACCGGATCTACGAGAGTGTCATACGTTCGTCTGCGAGGCTGATATACGGGGATATTTCCGATCTTCTGGAAGGAGGAGACGAAGAGCTGCAGGAAAAGTATGAGGAACTGCTGCCGATGCTCTGTGATATGAGAGATCTTGCGGAAATTCTGTTTAAAAAGAGATCAGGGGAAGGCAGCATCGACTTTGAGGTGCCCGAACCGCATATCTGTACGGATGAGGACGGCGCGGTTCTCTTTGTGGAACCCGGGGAACGCAGAGTGGCCAACCGGATGATCGAGGAGTTCATGCTGGAAGCAAACCGCGTCGTGGCGGAGCACTGTTTCTGGATGGACCTTCCGTTTGTATACCGCGTACACGAACGACCGGATCAGATGAAAATGGAGGAACTGAAGCGTTTCGCCGGCAGTCTGGGGCTGACTTTCCGGGGATCCTGCATCAATGTACGTCCGAAAACGATACAGGATCTTCTTCTCCAGGCAAAGGAGAGGGACTGCGGAACGGTGATCGGAAGAATCGCTCTGAGATCGATGAAGAAGGCCGTATACGATACAGAATGTAAAGGCCACTTCGGACTCGGATTCCGCTATTACTGTCATTTTACCTCACCGATCCGGCGTTATCCCGATCTGATCGTTCACAGAATTCTGAAGGATACAATCCGCGGCACTGCGGATATGAAACGTTATCGGCATCTGACGAAACTTACGCGGGAAGCGGCGGAAATTTCCTCGGACAGGGAACGCGTGTCGACAGATGCGGAACGGGCTGTGGAAAAGATAATGACGGCTGTCTACATGAGCCGTTTTGAAGGAGCTGTCTTTGACGGCATGATCAGCGGTGTGATCGGCAGCGGTTTTTTTGTGGAGCTGGAGAATACGGCGGAAGGTTATGTGCCCGCAGAAGTACTGGCGGACGATTACTATATCTGCGACGAAAAGAACTACCGGATGATCGGGGAACGCAGAAAACGTATATTCGCTATAGGTGACAGGATCAGAGTCAGAGTGGACAGAGTAAATACTATGACGGGCGATATCGATCTCAGCCCGGCGGAGGAAGAAGGAACGGGATACAAAGACAAAGAGCGCAGAGGAGGAAAAAGAAAAAGGCGGAGACGGATACGTTGATCCGTCTCCGCCGGAAATGCCAGCGGTTTTCGCAGTCCATTCCGCAGAAAAAGAACGGCACAGACGAGAAGCACCATCGGAAAAATCAGATAAGCCCTAAAACGAGAATGAGAACCAGGAGGATCGGAAGGACAAAGGTGACATAACCGCGGATCCAGTTCGGGATGCCGACACCCTTGCCCGTATTGGCTTCTTTCCGGTAATTGCCGAATCCCCATCCCACGCGTGAAACGCAGAACAGAAGATATACCAGTGCTCCGATCGGCAGCAGCAGGTTGCTGACGACGAAATCTTCCATGTCGAGGAAGTTTTTGCCTGCGATCGTGACGCCGCTCCAGACGTTGTAGCCCAGCACACACGGCAGTGACAGAAGAGCGACCAGAATACAGTTGAGAATACACGCTTTTTTCCGGCTCATATTCCATTTTTCCATACAGCAGGCCACGATATTTTCAAAGACGGCAAGTACCGTCGTAATCGAGGCAAAAGCCATGAAGAGGAAGAACAGCGCTCCCCAGATACGGCCTCCCGCCATGGAGTTAAACACACTCGGCAGCGTAACGAAGATCAGAGACGGACCCTGATCCGGTGTGACATCGAATGCGAAACATGCAGGGAATATGATGAGACCGGAGCAGACAGCCACAAAAGTGTCGAGTACGGCGATTCTGCCCGCTTCCCCCAGAAGCGCGTGGTCGCGGCCCATATAGCTTCCGAAGATGAGCATGGCGCCGATGCCGAGGCTCATGGTGAAGAAACTCTGGTTCATGGCGGCGGCCATCGTGTTGAGAACGCCGACTTCCTTCATCCTTGCAAAATCGGGTTTCAGATAAAATGCAAGACCTTCCGATGCACCGTCCAGCGTCATACTGCGTACGGCGAGGACGACGATAAGAAGCAGGAGAGCGATCATCATAAATTTGGAAACTTTTTCCAATCCGTTCTGAAGGCCGCGGCCGCAGATGACAAAACCGAAGACGACAGTCACCAGCATCCAGAAACCCATCTCCCACGGATCGGCCAGCATTTTGTCGAAGACCTGTCCGGAAGCTGCGGTATCCAGTCCCTCAAATGTGCCCGAGAGAAATTTCACCATGTAGCTGAGCATCCAGCCTGCTACCGTCGTGTAATACATCATCAGCACATAATTTCCGGCCAGAGCGAAATAGCCGTGAATATGCCACTTCTGTCCGGGTTTTTCCAGTTCATTGTAGGCGAGCATAGTACTTTTTCGGCTGGCTCTGCCTATAGCCAGCTCCATCGTAAGCACGGGCACCGCCATGATGATAAGAAAGAGCAGATAAAACATTACGAAGGCTCCGCCGCCGTAATAACCGGTGATATACGGAAAACGCCACACGTTTCCTATACCGATGGCGCAGCCTGCGGAGATCAGGATAAATCCCAGACGCGATTTAAAACTTTCTCTTTTCATAATTTCCCCCAAAAGATAATTATTATAAAATATTTACTGATATAATGAAATGATTCATGATATCGACAGTCATATATTATATCAGCAGTCTCCCCGGGGGGACAACCGCCGGAGAAGAAGAACGTATGATTTTTCAGAAAACCGATTTTCCATCTGTATTTCCAGAGAATTTTTCGGAGATATAATGTTTTTTCGAAAACAATCCGGAGAAAAACCGGGAGCCGGCCTGCGGCCGGTTATACGTCATCCTCTCTGACGGCAGCCGGTATGCGTCTGTTTTCCTGCGGCTAACGGGAACTGCGGACAGATTCCGGATCCATTTTCGTGTGCGCAGGATGGATACCCTGTACGTATTCGCGGAAATCCCGGTTGGATTGGCGGATAAAAGCCATGGTCGCATTTTCCTCATGGCCGGGCCAGACGACAAAATCGTCTGACAGAAGCGAGTCTATTTTTCTGATGGAGTGTTCCATGTCGTCCGGAGAACCCGTTTCGAAGATGGCGTAGCCGGTATCGGTGGAAAACAGAGTGTCGCCGGTGAAAATGCACTTCGATGTTTCACAGAGGAAGGAAAGGCCCCCCTCTGTGTGTCCGGGCGTTTCGATTACCCGGAGGTCTTCCTCTCCGATTTTCAGAACGTCGCCTTCGGAGAGAAAGACATCGACGCTGCCTTTAAAGTGTTTCGCATCTTTTCTGCTCATGAAAATGCCGGCGCTCAGGCTTTTTTTCAGTTCGATGCAGGCGTCAGTATGATCGTAGTGATAATGTGTGGCGAGAATTCCTCTGACGTGAAGCCGGTGTTTTTTTACCTCGGCCTCGATTTTTCCGGCTTCATAGCCGGGATCGATAATATATGCTTCACCGCCGTCGCGGTCGAAGAGGATATAGCAGTTGTTGTCCATTTCGCCGAATGTTTTGCGTATGATGTGCATGATGAAATAACCTCCTGTGGTACTGTCATTGCGGCACCGCTATTTTTCCGTCTGCTGCGGCCGGTGCGGATTGACGTAGACAGTATTGTTGTTTGTGAAAATGACGTAGCCGGGTCTGGCTCCGTTTGGTTTTTTCACATATTTTACCCTGACATAATCCACGGGAACGTTGCCGGAGAGTTTTGCTTTGCTGTGAAAAGCGGCGATGGCAGCAGCCTCGTAGATATCGCTTTCTTCAGGCTGTTTTCCCTCCGTGAAGAGAACGGCATGAGAGCCCGGAATATCTTTTGCGTGAAACCAGATATCTCTGGGAGAAGCCGTCCGAAATGTCAGGATGTCGTTTTCTCTGTTGTTGCGTCCGACGAGGACGCGCCTGCCGGAGGAAGTGAAATATTCGATCGGTTCCGGTCTTTTCCTCCGCGGCTTTTCCTTCGCATTTTTCCGGCGGAGAATGCCGCTTTCGATGAGCTCGGAACGGATGTCCTCAAGATCTTCCACCTTTTCCGCATTGTCGATGAATGTGAGTACGGAATTCAGATAGGCAATTTCCCGGTCTGTCTCTTCGAGCTGAACTTTTTTCTCCACGACAGCGGTTTTGGCTTTGGAATATTTTTTGAAGTAGCGCTGCGCGTTCTTAGCCGGAGAGTAACGGGCGTCGAGGGGAATGGTCATCATTTCCCCGGTATAGTAATTCAGAACCTCAGCGGAATTTCTGCCTTCCCTGACATCGTGCAGACTGGCTGTGAGAAGCTCGCCGTAGAGCCGGTATTTTTCAGAGTTTTCGGCCTGCATGAGATCTTCAGAGAGGCGCTGTTTCTTCAGAAGCAGACGATCGAGGTGGGAAGATACGGTCTTTCTCATGTCCTGGGACTTCTGGCGTATCCTGTTGGAAGAGGTGCGCCCTTCGAAATATTTTCCGCAGGCCTCGCTGACCGTAGCACACGGGACCGCCCGGTAGATATTTTCGTACATGCGGAACGGGACGATGTGAAAATCAGCCGGAGCTCCGGATTCATCGAGATAGATGAGCGGTTCTGCTCCGCCGGAAGCGGCCAGAGCCGTGATCTGCGACAGCTCGCTGTACGTATCCTGAAGAAGATCACCGCGGTTCTGTTCCGCGCGGAATACGATTTCCGATGCCATGACGGGACTGATGCCGGCGATGGCTTTGACGAGAGCCTTTTCCGGATTTTCGGAAAAACCGGCGGAAGCTACGGCCTCCTCATACTGCGGCAGTGTCATGCCGAAATAGGAGATTTTGCCGTGAGTAGGAGGCGCCACGTAAAGAAGACCCGGGAGGGTCTGACGGTAACGGTTGACGTCCACGGATATCCTCTTGATGCAGTCCACGATTTTTCCGCTGGATATATCGACCAGAAGGATATTGCTGTGTTTTCCCATGATTTCGATGATGAGGCGGTGTTTGACGCTGAACCCCAGTTCATTGACCGCGTCGGTGGAAAGTTCCACGATCCGCTCGGAGTCTACCTGACGGATTTCCCGGATGCGGGCGCTCTGCAGATGCTTGCGTAGGAGCATACAGAAGCCGGGAGGATTCTGGGGATTAACGCTCTTTTCTTCTGTGAGATAGATGCCGGCGTGATTCGTGTTGGCGGAAAGATAGAGCCGGTATTTTTCGCTCCCGCAGTGTACGTTGATGAAAATTTCGTCTGACGACGGCTGATAGATCTTGTCTATTTTTCCGCCGGTCAGTCTGTCGCTGAGTTCTTTCGTGACGGCAGTGGTCACAATTCCGTCGAATGCCATAACAACTGAACCTCCGGTATATGTTTTTTAACGCCATTCAAGTATTGAAAACACTGGGCTGACGTTATATAATGAACGCTGATATCGGACAGGAACGGGGAAACATCTGCCGCAGGAAACACGCGGCAGGCGCAGGGCGCAGAGCGCGCGGTCCCGCCCCTGAAATGTCTGATAAGAATGATAACATATTTTAGGAGAAAAGTAATTGAAATTTTGTAAATATCAGGGTACCGGAAATGATTTCATCGTGACGGACGGTATGGCTGACGGCGACGTGTACAGCAGGGAAAGGATACGTTCGGCCTGTGACCGCCATTTCGGCGTGGGAGCAGACGGATTTATCGCCGCTGTGCCTTCCGGCTGTGCCGATGTCAGGATGGCGTTTTACAATTCTGACGGCAGCCGGGCTTCCATGTGCGGAAACGGAATCCGCTGCTTCGCGAAGTTCGTACGCGACCACGGTATCGTGAAAAGCGATATCTTCACCGTCGAGACGGGAGACGGCATCCGGCACGTCACCGTCGTAAAGACAGCAGGAAAACGGTCTGAGGTCCGCGTGGATATGGGAGCTGCGGCTCCTTTCCGCATCGTCAGATCCGGGAGTAACTCCGGATTCTGCACCGGCGCGGAATCCGCAAAAGAATCTGAAGAATCCGGACCGATCTATGCGACACATCTGGGCGTACCGCATGCCGTACTCTTTTTCGGCAGCGGGCCGCAGGCGAAAGCGATGGCGCAGCTGGACGGGCGGGCACTGAGAGACGGTGCGAAAATCGAGCATGCCCCGGAGTTTCAGCCTTCCGGAACGAATGTCAACTTTGTGAGTATTGCGGATACCGGTCATATTCTGTGCAGCACATGGGAGCGGGGAGCCGGAAAGACGCTGGCCTGCGGTACGGGAGCCTGCAGCGCGGCGGCAGCGGCGCGCCGGTTCATGGGCTGCGGAGATGAGATACGGGTGACGATGCCGGGCGGTGATGTGACCGTATCTTTCTCAGAGGACGGAACCGCTTTCATGCAGGGACCGGCAGTCCTGATCTGCAGCGGTGATCTGGAGGAATGACCATGGTAAAGAGCATGACCGGCTTCGGCCGAAGTGAATATACGGACGGAAAACGGAATATCACGGTAGAGATCCGCTCGGTAAATCACCGTTACGGCGATATCAGCGTAAAGATGCCGCGCCGGTATTCCTTTGCCGAGGACAGCGTGAAAAAGGCCGTAAAAGCGACTGTTCACCGGGGAAAGACGGAGGTTTTTATCTCCGTTGAAAATACAGGCGAAGAGGATGTCAGCATCGTTCTGAATACGGCTCTCGCGGAGCAGTATCTCAGCAGTCTTCTGAAGCTGCAGGAGCTTTCCGGAGTGCAGGGCGGCATTACGGCGGAATATATCGCTTCTCTGCCGGACGTCATGAAGGCTGTTCCGGATACCGAAAAAGAAGAGGAGATCACCGAAGCGCTGACGGCCGCTGCTGCTGCCGCTGCGGAAAAGCATGCGGAGATGAGAGCCTGCGAGGGAGAAAAGCTGGCGGAGGATATCCTCCGGAGGGCAGATCTCATCGAAGCCCTCGTAAAGCAGGTGGAACAACGCTCTCCGGATGTGGTGAGAGAATATGCGGAAAAACTGAGGAGCCGCATCGCGGAGCTGACAGAGAGCGCTCTGGAAGGAGCCGAGGAAAAAATTCTTCTGGAAGCAGCTTTTTTTGCGGATAAGATCAATGTGACCGAAGAAGTGGTACGGCTGAGAAGCCACATCGGTCAGCTCAGGAGCATTCTGGCGGACGGCTCTCAGCCGCAGGGGAAAAAGCTGGACTTTCTCGTTCAGGAGATGAACCGGGAGGCAAATACTATAGGATCCAAGGCAAACGATCTGGAGATCACGTCATGTGTTCTGGAAATGAAAAGCGAGATTGAAAAGATCCGAGAGCAGGTTCAGAATATTGAGTAGACGGCGTGAACGGAACAGAGAATCGGAGGAAACCATGTCAGAGGCAAAATTATTTATTCTTTCGGGGCCGTCCGGAGTGGGAAAAGGGACGATCGTCAGCGAAGTGCTGAAAGAGGATCCCGGTATTCATCTTTCCGTATCGGCTACGACGCGCAGCCCGAGGAAGGGAGAGGTTCCGGGAGTGAGTTATTACTTCATGGAGGATGCGCAGTTCCGCTCTGAGATCCGTGCAGGCGGTTTTCTGGAATATGCCGATGTCCACGGACATTTTTACGGGACGCCGAAGGCACCTGTTATGGAAAAACTCGCGGAAGGAAAAGATGTCATCCTGGAGATTGACGTACAGGGCGCCATGAAGGTCAGAGAGACGTATCCCGATGGCGTTTTTATTTTTATTCTGCCGCCGTCACTGCATGAACTGAGAAGGCGCATCGAAGAACGGGGGACGGAGTCGCGCGAGGATATCGAGCTTCGTCTTGGAAAGGCCGTTTCCGAAATGAATTACCTGGACCGGTATGAATATTACGTTGTCAATGAAGACCTTCAGGGAGCTGTGGCAGATGTCCGCGCCATTATGAGAGCGGAGCGCTGCAGAGTGCGGAAGGCTGAGGATATATTGAAAAAGATCGAGGAGGAATCATAAATGCTTTATCCATCCATCAATGAGCTGAGAAAAAAAGTCGACAGCAAATATACGCTGGTTTCACTGGCGGCAAAAAGAGCGCGCGATCTGATAGACGGAAAGCCGCCTCTCGTCAGTATCGATATCGATAAGCCGGTATCCATCGCGACAGAGGAGATCGCAGAGGGCCTGATCACATATCACAGGTCCGCGGAGCTGGAAAAACTGATCGAAAGAAATGAAGAAGACGAGGAAAATCTGTAAAAAAGCGGCAGAGACGCAGAGCGGAATCTGCAACGCGGCAGAGGACAGAAATCGGGAGAAGACGAAAGACGATGAGCAGAAATGTAGTGATGGGGGTAACCGGCGGAATCGCCTGTTACAAGGCTGCCGATGTGGTCAGCAGACTGAAGAAGGAAGGAATCGGAGTGGATGTCATCATGACAAAAAATGCCTGCCACTTTGTGGATCCGCTTACCTTCCGCACACTGTCGAAAAATCCTGTGGTGACCGATACTTTTGCTACGCCGGAGGCGTGGAAGGTGGGGCATGTAGCCCTGGCGGAAAAAGCTGATGTGATGCTGATCGCTCCGGCGACGGCAAATGTCATCGGAAAAGTCGCCGCAGGCATCGCTGACGATATGCTGACGACGACGATTATGGCGTCCAGGGCGAAGATCGTATTTGCTCCTGCCATGAATGTCAACATGTATGAGAACCCCATCGTTCAGGAGAATATCAGGCGTCTGAAGGCGCTGGGGTATTACTTTATCGAACCGGGATCCGGAATGCTCGCCTGCGGTTATGAGGGAAAAGGACGTATGGCTGAACCGCCGGAAATCGTGAGCTGTGTTTTGAAGCTTCTTTCAGAGGATACGGAAACAACGGAACGAAAAGCGGAAAATTCTGACCTTGCGGGAAAGAGATTTCTCGTAACAGCCGGACCGACGACGGAAAAAATAGATCCGGTCCGTTATATCAGCAACCGCTCTTCGGGCAAAATGGGGTTTGCCGTCGCGGAAGCCGCCTTTGCGAGGGGTGCGGATGTCACTCTGGTGACGGGACCGGTGAAGCTTTCGTGCAGCCCCGGTATCCGCCGGATCGATGTCTCCACGACAAGAGAGATGCTAAAAGCCTGTGAAAAGGCGTTTCCGGAGGTGGATGCCGTGGTGAAAGCGGCGGCGCCTGCGGATTTTTACGTGGTGAATTCCTGTGATCACAAGATAAAGAAAAAGAGCGATACCATTACGCTGGAGCTTGCGCAGAATCCGGATATCCTCAAGACTCTGGGCAGCCGGAAAGAGGGACAGATTCTCGTGGGTTTTGCCGCCGAGACGAGAAATCTGGAAACTTACGCCAGAGAGAAGATCGCCGCAAAAAATCTCGATATGATCGTGGCAAATGATGTATCAGCTCCGGGCGCCGGATTCGATGTCGATACGAATATCTTCACGCTGATTACGGCTGACGGGCGGAAAACGGAATACGAAAAGATGACAAAATCAGAAGCGGCGGATATCATTCTCGACCGGATCATGGAACTGATGGAACAAAAGACAGAAAAATAGAGCACTGCCGTACAGACGACGGACCGGCGCGAAGTGGAAAACTTCGCGCCGGTCCGTTTTTTTCAGCGAATCGCTATAGAGAGCCCCGGAAAATCGCAGGAGTAAGTAAAATATAAATGGAAAATATTTACAATTATGAGCCGGCGCGCTATAATAAAAGAGATGACGGCAGAAGCGATGGGGGAGAAAAACGGAAAAGATCCGGAGAGCACATGATACAGAATGTAATATATAAGGAAGAATCAGAGTAAGAAAAAGCGGAGCGGAAAGAAAGAGAACGCGGATGGAAAAGCAGAGCAGTCACACAGATCTGGGAAAAACGGGCGAACGCAGAGCAGCGCTCTATCTGGAGAGGAAAGGATACCGCATACTCCGATATAATTACCGATGCCCTTTCGGGGAAATCGATCTTATCGCACTGGATCCGTCAGGAGAAATTCTGTGCTTTATTGAGGTAAAGACACGGTCAGGCACACGGTACGGGTCTCCCTGGGAGGCTGTCAGCGGCCGGAAGCGGAGCCGTATCCGCAGGGCCGCGGTTCACTTCCTTTCCCGTCATCCTGTATGCTGCCGGTCGGTTCGGATCGACGCGGCGGAGATCCTGTATCTCGGAGGAAAATTTTATATCCGTTATCTGGAAAATGTGCCGCCGGGATGACAGCCGCAAAAGCCGCGGAGACGAGGATCCGGCATTTTATCCGCTGCGGGCGGCATGATGCACGGATGCGGGAAGAAGTACGGTGCGCAGCACGCGGCCGGCAGATCAGAAAGGGGGAGACGGAAATTTATTCAAGAACGATCAGCGGGACACTTTCAGGGCTCAACGCGGAGACGGTGACGGTAGAGGCGAATGTGACATTCGGATTTCCGGTATTTCATATCGTGGGACTGGCCGATACAGCGATTAAGGAATCCAAGGAACGGGTGAGAGCGGCGATTATCAATGCAGGAGCGAATTTCCCGCAGGAACGGGTGATCGTCAATCTGTCGCCGGCCGATATCCGGAAAGAAGGGACGCATTTTGATCTTCCTCTGGCGGTGAGCATCCTGACGGCAGCGGGAAGAAACTGCGGAAAAATACCCGGTGAAGGCGAAAAATGCGCTTATTTCGGCGAACTGGCACTTGACGGATCGGTGGTACCTGTGAAGGGAATTCTGCCTCTGCTGATCGATTTGAGCGCTTCCGGCATACAGACTTTTTTTATTCCCGCAGAGAATCTCAAAGAAGCGTCTATCGTTCCGGGGATTCGCCTTCTGCCTGTGTCCGCGCTGAGAGAGCTTCTGGATCATTTTGCGGGAACGCGGATGATCCGGCCGGTGGAAACGGGAAGATGCCGGAAGGCAGATATCGCGGGTACGGGCGGCACGTACGGAACGGATTATGCTGATGTGGAAGGTCAGGAGGAGGCAAAGCGCGCTCTGCAGATCTCGGCGGCCGGCCTGCACAATGTTCTTCTGGTTGGTCCTCCGGGTTCCGGAAAATCCATGCTGATACGGCGGCTTCCCGGAATTCTGCCGCCCATGACCTGGGAGGAAACGGTAGAGGTGACGAAAATCTACAGTATCTGCGGAATGCTCGACGCTGAAAATCCTCTGATGACGGAGAGGCCGTTCCGTGCACCTGACATGAGAATTACACCCGCATCACTGGTAGGCGGCGGAATGCGCCCGAAACCCGGAGAGATTTCTCTGGCACATCTGGGCGTGCTGTTTCTCGACGAGCTGCCGGAATATTCAAGACAGTGTCTGGAGGCGCTGCGCGTCCCCATGGAGGAGGAAGCAGCAGTCGTGGTGAGAACCGGAGGAAAAGTGATATTTCCGGCTAAATTTCTGACAGCGGCTGCCATGAATCCGTGTCCCTGCGGATATCTGGGAGACGACAGGAGAGAATGTACCTGTACGCAGTATGAAATAGCGAGATACAGAGCGAGACTTTCCGGGCCTTTTCTGGACAGAATCGATCTTTTCGTACCGGTCCGCCGTCCGGACAGGATATCTTTTTTCGAAGACGACGGGAACAGAACCGGCATGTCCACCGCACAGCTGCGGGAGGGAGTCATACGGGCGCGCAGCGCTCAGGAGAGAAGATTTGACAGAGAACCTATCTCCTATAATTCTCAGATGACGCCGGGTCAGCTGAAGAAATTCTGCAGGCTCAGTGAGGCTTCGGAAAAACTGCTCGCCGAGGCTGTACGGAGTCTCGCGCTCAGTGTGCGTTCCGGTCACAGAATTCTGAGGACAGCGAGAACTATCGCGGATCTGGAGGGAAAAGACCGAATCGAAGAACGTCACATTGCGGAAGCCATACGGTATAAAAAGGAAGACGGAAAAAGGTGAAAAGCGAAAAAAACGATGAGAGAAAAGCGGAAAAAAGGGGAAGTATGATATATGAAATCCGGCGCGGAGACGGAAATTATCCTGAGCTTCTGGAACATATCGACCGGCCTCCGGATATTCTTTACGGAACAGGAGATGCCGGCGTGCTGAAAAAACGCTGTGTGGCCGTCGTAGGAGCGCGCAGAGCAACTACCTACGGGAAATGGGTGTCATATCAGATCGGAAGACGTCTGGCAGAGTGCGGCCTGACAGTGGTAAGCGGTATGGCTTACGGATGCGATGCGGAAGCTCACCGGGGAGCTCTCGAAGCGGGCGGAACGACGGCGGCTGTGCTCGGCTGCGGCGTGGACATCTGTTATCCGGCGTCCAATGCCGCCCTGAGGAGACGCATTGCGGAAAGAGGTCTGATTCTTTCGGAGTATGAACCGGGAACACCACCGCGCCCTTATCGGTTTCCGCAGAGAAACAGAATCATCAGCGGCATCTGTGAAGCCGTCGTCATAGCAGAGGCAGGGTTATCCAGCGGCTCGCTGATTACAGCCGAATATGCGGCGGAACAGGGACGGCGGGTTTTCGCCGTACCGGGCAGTATTTCTGCGCCGGGCAGTCTCGGGTGCAATAAACTGATTCAGGACGGTGCAGAGCTGGTGGCTGTCATCGATGATATTCTCTCCGGCCTCGGCGTGGCAGAGGAAAAGGAACGTCCGAAAGCCGTGTCCGTTCTGGGAAAAGATGAACGGAAAATTTACGAAACGGTGAGGGAAAACGGAGAAGTCACCGCGGACTTTATCGCGCGTACTCTGGGAAAAAGCGTGACGGAGATCAATGCCGCCGTCGGAGTTCTGGAGATAAAAGGGCTTCTTGTGACCTCGGCGGGAAAAATTTTTATCATGTAAGATTATCGGTAAGCATGTTTCCGCAACTGCGGTCAAAACAGCGTGCAGAGCGCTGCGGCGGGCGGCCGGAAGTGCGCGGACGGAAAATTCGGATCACGCTGTCTGCACTTTTGTTCTTGCAAAGTAAACAGAATATACCTATAATTTGAACTTATAGGACAATGTTGAAAGAAGTGAAGGTTTAAATATGAAGAAGGGGAAAGCTTTAGTCATCGTGGAATCGCCGTCAAAGGCCAAGACAATCGGGAAAATTCTGGGGAGCCGGTATAAAGTTATCGCATCTGTGGGCCATGTGCGCGATCTCCCGAAGAGCAAACTGGGGATTAATATCGAAAATAATTTTGAGCCGGAGTATATCTCCATCCGGGGCAAGGGTGATGTGATCAAGATGCTGAAAAAAGAAGCGAAAAGCGCGTCAAAGGTCTATCTCGCCACAGACCCGGACCGGGAAGGCGAGGCGATTTCCTGGCATATCGAAAAACTTCTCGGAATAGATGAAAAAGACGTCTGCAGGATCGAGTTCAACGAGATCACAAAAAATGCCGTAAAAGAGGCGGTAAAAAAACCCAGAGCCATCGACAGAGGTCTGGTGGATGCGCAGCAGGCAAGGCGTGTGCTGGATCGTCTCGTGGGATATCAGATCAGCCCGCTGCTGTGGCGGAAGATCCGCAGAGGACTCAGCGCGGGAAGAGTACAGTCGGCTGCTCTGAAGATACTCTGCGACCGGGAGAGAGAGATCAGCGCTTTTGTACCGGAAGAGTACTGGACTGTCGGCGCCACTTTTGAAAAATCGCGGAAAAAATTTCAGGCGAAGCTTCTGGAATACCGCGGAAAGAAAATCAGACCTGTGACGAAAGAAGAGACGGACGCGATCATCGCAGCGCTCGAAGGCGGGGCTTACCGCGTCAGCAGAGTCGAGGAAAAGGAACGCATGAAGCGTCCTCTTCCGCCTTTTACTACCAGCAGTCTGCAGCAGGAGGCGTCCACCAAGCTCAATTTCAACACGAAAAAGACCATGATGATCGCGCAGCAGCTGTATGAGGGTGTGGATATCAAAGGCCAGGGAACCATCGGTCTGGTAACTTACATCCGTACCGACAGCGTGAGAATTTCCGACGTAGCAAAAGAGACAGCTAAAAATATGATTCTCGCTGATTACGGCCCGGAATATCTGGGAACAAATGTATATACAAATAAAAAGAAAGATGTTCAGGACGCGCATGAAGCGATCAGACCCAGTAACCCCGAACTGAAGCCGGACGATCTGAAGGAGTCTCTCTCAAAAGATCAGTACAATCTCTACCGGCTCATCTGGTGCAGGTTTACAGCGAGTCAGATGTCTCATGCCGTTTTTGATGCCGTCAGCGCGGATATCGAAAATAACGGCTATCTCTTCCGGGCGACAGGTTCCAAGTTGAAATTTGACGGATATCTGGCTGTCTACAACAATACTTCGGAAGAAGATAAGAACAAAATGCTGCCGCAGCTGGAAAAGGACGAGGAGCTGAAGCTCGTCGATCTGAAGGGTGAGCAGCATTTCACCCAGCCGCCGTCACGGTATACGGAGGCTTCTTTGGTAAAAGATCTGGAGGAGAAAAATATCGGCCGGCCGAGTACGTATGCACCGATCGTCGGCACGCTGGCGGAGCGGAAGTATGTGACCAGGGAAAAAAAGATGCTCGTCCCGACGGAGCTGGGCATGCTGGTGACAGAGCTGATGGAAAAATATTTCAAAGAGATCGTCGACGTGGGATTTACCGCCGAGATGGAAGACCGGCTGGACGATGTGGAGGTCAAGAATGCCGACTGGCATAAGGTCATCTCGGATTTTTACTCCACATTTGAAAAAGATCTGAAGGTGGCGGACGAATCCATCGAAAAGCTCGTCATCGAAGATGAGCCGACAGGGGAGAACTGCCCGGTATGCGGAAAACCTCTGGTGATCAAGCACGGCAGATTCGGCGAATTTATCGCCTGCAGCGGATATCCGGACTGCAGGACGACGATGACGATTCAGAAAAAGCTCGACGTCAAATGCCCGAAGTGTGGCAAAGATCTCGTGGTGAGGAAGAGCAGAAAGGGAAAGACCTTTTACGGCTGCAGCGGATATCCGGACTGTAATCAGGTATACTGGAATAAGCCGGTAAATCAGAAATGTCCGGAGTGTGGTGCGCTCATGACGGAGAAAAAGACGAAGAGCTATTCTCTCATCTGCTCCAATCCGGAGTGCGGGCATAAAGAGTAGCAGTATACGGAGTGGCGCACGGCTGCGGGAAGCGGAGGTATCGAAGAGCATTATCAAGCATTATCGGCCGAAGAGAGTAAGAGAGTATCAGAAAAGAGTATTCAGAGTATTTTAAGAGGAAAAACACACATAACGGAGGTATATTCAGTGAGCAATTCAATGTTTCATGCCACTACGATTGTCGCGGTAAAGCGCGGAGAGGACGTGTGCATCGGCGGTGACGGTCAGGTTACCATGGGTGAAAGTACGATCATGAAGGCTTCTGCAAAAAAAGTGCGGAAGATTTATAAAAATTCTGTCGTCACCGGTTTTGCCGGTTCGGTGGCGGATGCTTTTTCCCTGACGGAGATGTTTGAGAAAAAACTGGAGGAACATTCGGGAAATCTCAAGAGGGCTGCGGTCGCTCTGGCACAGCGCTGGAGATCGGATAAGGGAATGAGAAATCTGGAGGCACTGATGATCGTCGCCAATAAAGAGGAAATCCTCGTGATTTCCGGAAACGGAGAGGTGATCGTGCCGGATGAAAACTTCGTGGCTATAGGATCCGGCGGAAATTACGCTTATGCGGCGGCAAATGCGCTCTATAAACATACAGATATGTCAGCGGAGGAGATCGTAAGAGAAGCGCTGGGCATCGCATCTTCGATCTGTGTCTATACGAACTCCAATATCTCGGTGGAAAAACTCTAGGAGGTGCGAAATGGGTGAATTTTACAATCTTACTCCAAAAGAAATCGTTGCAGAACTCGATAAATATATCGTAGGACAGGACAGCGCCAAAAAATCGGTGGCAATCGCTCTCCGCAACCGGCATCGCAGAAATCAGCTTTCCGATGAGATGAGAGAAGAGGTCACGCCGAAAAATATCCTGATGATGGGGCCGACCGGATGCGGAAAGACAGAGATCGCCAGACGTCTGGCAAAAATCATGGAAGCTCCTTTCGTGAAAGTGGAAGCGACGAAGTTCACGGAAGTGGGTTATGTGGGACGGGATGTGGATTCCATCATCCGAGATCTCGTGGAGGCATCGATCCGTCTGACAAAACAGCAGAAGATGGAAGAAAAATATAAGATCGCTGACGAGATCGTCGAGGACAAAATCGCAGAGGCGATCATTCCGAATAAAAAGAGCGCGAAAAATGCGGCGGGCGGCACGCAGAACGGACAGAGTGACAATCCTTTCGCTTTTCTGTCGAATATTCCGGGCATGTCCCAGTATTTTCCGCCGAATCAGCAGCAGCCTCTCTATGAGGAAAACGGCGGAAAGCAGAACGCCAACGAGCTGGAGCTGGCCAGAGAACAGGTGAAACAGCAGCTGCGTCAGGGACTGCTTGAGGAGCAGATTATCGAAATCGACGTCATCGATACGAAGGGAAATACGATCGATATCGGCGGAAACGAAAACATGAGCATCAGCATCGGCAGCATTTTCGGCGATATGGTGCCTCCGAAGACGAAGAAAAAGAGACTGAAAGTAAAGGATGCGAGGAAAGTACTCAGAGAGCAGGAGGCACAGAATCTTCTGGATATGGATGAGGTGACGGCAGAAGCTGTGGAAAATGCGGAACAGAACGGCATCGTCTTCATCGATGAAATCGACAAGATAGCCGACAGCTCGGAATACGGCAGAGGTCCCGGTGTATCCAGAGAAGGCGTGCAGCGAGATATACTGCCGATCGTGGAAGGCAGCGTCGTCAATACGAAATACGGCCCTGTAAAGACGGATCACATGCTGTTTATCGGTGCGGGTGCGTTCCACGTCTCCAAGCCGACAGATCTGATTCCTGAGCTGCAGGGACGTTTCCCGATCCGCGTGGAACTGGAAAATCTCACGAAAGAAGCGCTCAAACAGATCCTGACCGTTCCGAAAAATGCTCTGGTGACACAGCATAAGATGATGCTCGAAACAGAAGGTGTTAAGATCGATTTCACGGAGGAAGCCATCGACGAGATCGCGGAGATCGCCTATATGACGAATGAGCAGAATGAGAATATCGGCGCAAGAAGACTGCATACCGTTATGGAAAAGCTGCTGGAAGATATCTCCTTCGAGCTGCCGAATCCGGATATTAAAGAAGTGACTATCGACAAAGCTTATGTTCTCGAAAAATTCGCTGATAAGCTCAGCGAAGATGATCTGGATCGTTACATTTTATAGATTATAGAGATTACAGAAATCTGCAGGGCTGTTTTACGGACTGAAGGTGCCGCGGCAGTGTGCAGAACGGAAAACAACAGCGAACATCGGTAACAAAACATCCCCGGAATGCATATGATGACAGACCGGGGGTTTTTGTTGCCATGAGAAAAAACGGCAGAGGCAGAAGAAAAAAAAGAAAGATCAGAGCGTTTTTTATCGCGGTGTGTGTTTTAGTCATCGCGGTCTGCATCTTTATTTTTGCGGAAAATACGATGAAGACGACGCTCAGCAGTGCCGCGGAGATCAAGTCGAAGGAGATCATAGAGCAGATCATCAACAGCGCCGTTTATGATCAGACACATCAGGAGGACGGCACAGAACTGGAAATTATTCACACAGCGGAGGATTCGGAAGGAAATCTGCAGCTGGTGACACTGAACACATCGCTGCTGAATAAAATCGGAACAGAGATAGCCAAGCGGGTGAATAATGATATATACTATGAAAAAGCGGATAAAATCCGCCTTTCACTGGGCAGTCTGCTGGGAAGCAGGCTGCTGTCCCAGACGGGACCTTACTTTACATTTGATATCGTTCCAGTGGCGGTGATCAATGTGGGATACAAGACAGAATTTGAAAGCACCGGCATCAATCAGAGCAAGTATAAAGTCTATCTGGATGTGAAAACGGAGACTCGTCTGATGGTTCCGTTCATGTCGGAAAAATTCGAGACGGTCAATACCGTTTTGATCGCAGAAGCTGTCATTGTCGGCGAGGTTCCGGGAACTTATACCAATATTCCGGAAGAAGATGTCAGCGAACTGGTGCCGGGCTGAGAGGAAAAATATGTTTGAAATCAATGAGAATAATGAAGTGGTGCGGGAACGTCTGACGAGAGCCGTTCTCGCAGGCATAAGCCTGGATGATGAAGATATCAGTTCTTCCATGTATGAGCTGAAGGGCCTCGCCGAAGCCGCCGGAGCGGAAGTCCTGGGTGAAATCGTACAGGTGCGGCAGCGCCCGGATAAGGCGACTTACATCGGAAAAGGCAAGGTGGAAGAGCTGGCGGAAATGTGCCGCAATATGGAAGCAAATACCGTCATTTTCAATAATGAACTTTCGGGAGCTCAGCTGCGGAATCTGGAGGACGCTGTGGGAGTGACGGTTCTGGACAGGACGATTCTGATTCTCGACATTTTTGCGGCCAGAGCCTCTTCTGCAGAAGGGCGTCTGCAGGTGGAGCTGGCTCAGCTTCAGTACCGTCTGCCGCGCCTCACCGGTTTCGGAAGGTCCCTGTCGAGAACGGGAGGAGGTATCGGAACGCGGGGGCCCGGGGAGAAGAAGCTGGAAACCGACAGGCGTCACATTCAATCCCGTATGGATGAGATCAAAAGAGAAATCCGTGACGTTCAGCGTTCAAGAGAGGTACAGCGGAGCCGGAGAGAAAAGTCGGAGATACCGGTGGTCGCTCTGGTTGGTTACACCAATGCGGGGAAATCGGCTCTGATGAACGCTCTGCTTCGCAGAAGCGAAAAAGAGGACAAGGCTGTTTTTGAAAAAAACATGTTATTTGCCACGCTCGACGTTTCACAGCGCAAAATCAGTCTTGATTTCAATAAAGAATTCATACTCATCGATACAGTGGGTTTTGTCAGCAAACTGCCCCATTCTCTGGTGGATGCATTCAAGGGGACTCTGGAGGAGGTGTTGTACGCCGATGTTCTCGTGGAGGTGGTGGATTCCTCTTCTGCGGACTGCGAGTTCAACATGAATGTAACGGCTTCTGTCCTGAAGGAAATCGGTGCAGGAGATATTCCGCGTATTGTGGCATTCAACAAGATCGATCTGCTTCCGGAGGGAAGAGAGCTGCCGCTGGTGCCGGAAAAATCATTTCCGATTTCCGCAAAAAAAGATATCGGAATCGATGAGCTGACGGATGCCGTCTGCGATATCATCTATGCGGGGCAGCACAGAGTACGTCTGCTTATCCCCTACGATCAGGGCAGAATTTCCTCCTATCTGCAGGAAAAATGCAGAATTTACGTTACGGAATACCGCAGCGAGGGCACTTACTTTGAAGCGGAGCTGAATGACGCGGATTATAACAGACTGGCGCAGTATCTGCTGTAAAACAGACCGGCGTTTTTTCTTTTCAGGAGAAATACGGAAGGAAAGGGAAAACGCCGGAAAGAGGCATAAAAGAGGCATACAAGAGAGCTATACAGAAGAAAAGAAAGGCAGGATTCGGCGGAAAATGGCAGATAGAGAAAAGATATATTATAAGACGGCGGCGGATTACTGTGAAAAAGAGCAGATTATCGAAAAATCACGTTTTATCGGATACATTATGCCTGTGGAGAGCAGAGAAGAAGCGGAGGAATTCATCGCGGAAATCCGAAAGATGCACAAGACGGCCACCCATAATGTGCCGGCATATATCATCGGAGAAAAATCAGAGCTTCAGTGGGCGAGCGATGACAGAGAACCTTCGGGTACTGCCGGCGCACCGATTCTTCATGTGCTGGCAGGAGAAGAGATTACCAATACAGCGGTGGTGGTGACGCGCTATTTCGGAGGAATCAAACTCGGAACAGGCGGTCTGGTGAGAGCCTACAGCAGTACAGCGAAGCTTGCGCTCGAAGGAGCAGGAATCGCAGAAGTAAGGGAAAACGATATTCTGCGGTTCGGAATCGGCTATACTTACTACGGCAAGCTGAAGAACGGCGAAAAAGACGGGATTTTCACGATTGAGGATGCCGTCTTTGAAGATGACGTAAAATTGGTTCTCCGCTGCGATCCTGCCGATACGGAAAGTGTGAGAAAGATGCTTTCCGAGCTGACAGGAGGCGCATGCGCCGGAGAGAAAATAACTGTGGAGAAAACATTAAGAAAAAACAAAAAATTAGTGTTGACAAGGTAAAAAACGTGTCGTATAATGAACAAGCTGACAGGTTGAAAGACAGTTTCAACGATGTCCGGGCGGAATGATGCAGTTGGTGCTTCGGATTTCTGCTGAGAAAAAAGTCGGTAAGGAAAGAAAAAATCCTTGACAAAATGGAAATGATGAGTTATACTGATCAAGTGTGAATGCGCTGGCGTGGCTCAACGGTAGAGCAGCTGATTTGTAATCAGCAGGTTGGGAGTTCGATTCTCTTCGCCAGCTCCATCATTTTGAATATGGAGGGATTCCCGAGTGGCCAAAGGGGGCGGACTGTAAATCCGTTAGCTGAGCTTTCGATGGTTCGAATCCATCTCCCTCCACCAATTCAACATGCGGAAGTGGCTCAGGGGTAGAGCATCGCCTTGCCAAGGCGAGGGTCGCGAGTTCGAATCTCGTCTTCCGCTCCATGATATGCGGATGTGGTTCAATGGTAGAACCTCAGCCTTCCAAGCTGATGGCACGGGTTCGATTCCCGTCATCCGCTCCATTTTATGGGCTCATAG
>CAJFPD010000055.1 GCA_904398315.1 Candidatus Alangreenwoodia gallinarii
AGGCGAGTTCATAGGACGAAAAATCCCGGTTCTCCTGAAAAAATTCTTCCTGCCGGTACATGTTGTACCCCTGAGCCAGAATCATCAGATTCCCCGATAATACGACAATTGTCAGAACTCCCGTCACCATTTTCAGCAGATAATTTGCCGCGCCGACCGTTCTGTTTTCCGCAGCGCCGGAAAGGCTCTTTCTGATATTCACACGAAGAATGCCGGAAAGAATCAGGATATTGGCCGCCAGAAATACGGCTGCCATCCCCGCCGTAAATTCCGCCTGAAAGGAAACATAGGAGACATTCCTCAGGATTACGGGAAGCAGCAGCAGAATCAGAAGATAGACGCAGGTATCCGCGGCAGCGCTTCGCAGAAAAATGCCCGATATGTTTTCTCCCATGATAAACCGGAGCGCGTTTTCCTTCCTCAGATATGTCACCTCATAGACCGAAATCAGAAGCAGTATCCCGAACAGAATCACCCAGACCGTCAGCAGATTGAGATACAGCTCCCGGTCCGAACCGTACAGATGAGGAAAACCTCCGCCGTACTGACCGATCAGAAGAGCTTTGAATTCCCGCATATCAGACAGCTTCGATTCGTCACCGATCAGATAACAGTTTTCAAACTGCGTCATATCCGCGGCATCCGCGATGCCGCCGTATGTTACAGATACCTCTCCCAGAAACAGACTATGATAAGTTCCCTCCCGGATGCCGTGTTCCCGTAATGCTTCCAATGCTCCGGGCGTCCCGTAGATGTTGACGTCCTTTTCATATTCCGACACGATCCGGCCGTCGACGAAATAAAAATCGACATCCGTCTTTTCCCCCGCTTCCAGAAAATCCGCTGCGATTTCCTCATTCTCAGGATCCCGGGAGGACTGGAAGAAGGCCAGAGACGTCCGGTAATAACTGTTCTGGAAATTATCCGCATAAAGCAGAAAAAGTTCTCCGTTAAACAGGAATCCGATCATGAGCAGAAGAAAGCCGATCAGATACTTCATGCTTTTGATGTTTTTCATTTTCCGATGCCCTTTCTTCCGATGCCTTTCCGCTTTGTATGTAAATATATTCCATTTTTATATCATCGCGCGGCGATCCAGGATACAGACGCTGCTCTGCGTCTGATCGGCGTAATTCGTCTCCTGAATGATCAGATCGCCCTTATCCGAAAGATGAAAGGCATACGTACAGTTCTCCCTTCCTGCCGGAATGGTGCGCCACCCGAATGTCAGTGTATCCGGATCAAACAGGCACAGATTTCTCTCACTCAGAAAACAGGCCGCAAAGAAGATCTGATCCTCTCCGGAGCGATACCCGGAGGCGTACTGATAGTCTCCCGAAACATCTTTCGACAGCTCTTCCGGACTTTCCACACGGATCAGTTTATCCTCTTCTATTTTATATATCGCATGTCTGCTGTTGATCGTATTCAGCAGGATATATCCGTCGTGGACATTGATCGACCAGACGGTATCCCTGAAGTTCTCCGGCTGACCGGCCGATTCCGCTGAAGCTCCCTGTTCCGGTGAAGCGTTCTGCTCCCCTGAAACTCCCAAAGCTGACGCGGCGCCTTCCGGCGAGGCTTCCGACGCTGATGAATCATCCTGTTTTTGCTCTGACCCGGGCTCCAGGAATGCGTCAAATCCATCAAGCGTGTAACTGTCCGTCAGTTTCCCGGCACCGGTATAGCGATTGACCGTGCTGATATCCTTTCCCCGGCCGCCGTCAAATGTCACCTCATACGTATAGATGCTCTCCCCGTGAGTATCCACGCAGCTTATGGACGTGCCTTCCGCCGCTTCGCCGTCACCTTCCCCTTCTGCCGTCCCGGCGCTTTTCCGGATCACCGTCTCCGTCTCCGCGGTATCCGGCAGAATCCGCTCTACGATATACTCCGTCTCATCCGCCGACAGCGCATTGATGCTGAACAGAAAGATATCATCGTCCGTGCCTCTGATATAGGAAAACACATTGTCTCTGTCTGCCGACATCAGCTCTCTCACCTGCCCGGTGTCCGGCTCGATTTCCAGCAGGAGCTGCTGTGTGCTGCCGGTGATGCAGGGATAATAGATTTTTCCGCCGCGGTACAACGCGTCGCCGGTTCTGGAAAATACCTGTCCCAGATCCGCAACGTATTCCGATCCGCCCTGCGATGCATCGTACCGGTACATGTGCTGCCTGCCCGTTATCACCTCATCGGAAAGCTGCTCCGTTTCTCCCTCGTCAAAGCAGGTGTAAAAGATACTGCCATCACAGCTGCACAGGATCTGCGCCTGATCCGGAATATCTGTCAGCGTCAGATCATTCCCGGATATGGCGGAGATCTCCGGATCCGTCTCCGTGCGGATGATATCTCTGCCGGAGAAATCTGTCTGACAGCCGCATACAGAGAAAACGAGCAGACAGACTATTCCCAGCGATAAAACCTTTCTTTTCATCCTTCTCTCCCTTTTTCTGAATCCGCATTTTTACTTTGCAATCTATAATTATAAACTAAATTATTTCATGAAACTTCGCAACTAAAAATTTTAAGTATTCTGTATATTTTTATATTATCCCGACATCCACGAGAAAATCCTGTTTGCACCCCGTCTCTTTCTTTTTACCGCAGTCTCCGATTCTTCTTTTTCCTTCTCTCCCTGTCTCAGACAGACAGCTCTTCTTTCGGAATCAGGTACGAAGTGCCTTGTATGCCGCTCCACGGATCCGTATCCAGCAGAATCAAAGAGCCCTCTGCCGTACCGATAAAACCGTGGACACAGTCATCATGTCCCTCCGGCAGCTGTATGCGGCGACATTTCTGTTGCTTTGCATCAAACAGAAAGATAATGTTTCCCCGCTCTTTCCGGTCACCGAAGCAGATCACCGCATCCTCCCGTCCGCCCGGCACAGGAATATAAGAAAACATTTCACCTTCCGCTTCCACCAGCTCGGCTGCCGTTTCCGGGCCGTCTTCCGATTCCCGGCTGAGCCGGATTCTGCCCGAGGTCTTTTCATTTTTTTCATGATAAAAAAGATCCAGGATATAATATCCCGCCGCATATCCGAAATCTGTCACATCAGGAAGGTTTTCCTCTCCGGAATCTTCTTTCCCGGAAAGTTCCGGACCGATCACCTGTTCCCGCTTTATCCGCTGTCCGTCTGCGCGGAAACTATCGATAAAGATACGTTTCTTTCCGTCTTCATATTCACAGACGCACAGAGCGATATCCTGATCTTTTGCGGCTGCGGAAAGGATACTACTCCCATCATCCCCGCTTCCGCGCATATCTGCAAGAGTAACAGCCTCTCCGTCTTTCGGATCGATAACCTCTGCTATATAATTCCATTCTTTTTCCGACAGTCTGTCCATGTGAAACAGGATCAGTCTGCTGCCGGCAGCTGCAGAAGAAATCTCTGCCTGCCCGCAGATTCCCTGCCAGCGATACAGAACCTCTGTTTCACCGGACAGAAGATCCACCCGCAAAATACTGTTTTCCCGGATCTCCGGTTCCTGCGATATAATATACAGATTCTGTCCGATTACGCACGCCGATTTTTCCGATTTATACCGGTATATCAGTCCCGGCAGATCCGCAACAGGCGTACTCTCTCCTGTGCTGCGGTCGTACCGGTGCAGAACCGTGCCTGAAAACTGTGTTTCATTCGCCCGCTCGCCCGTCAGATACAAAACAGATTCCTCCTCCCCGCAGCAGATACTCGCATCCTCCGGTATATTCAGCCTCTGCAGAGACTCCGGCGCGAGCTCTGCTTCCTCGCAGACGATCGTACCCGGATTATCTTCTCCGCCGCGCCAGAAGCCGTGCTCAGGCTCAAACAGACTGCAGGCGCAGAATGTAAAAATCAGCAGGAAAGACAAGATTCCTGCCGGAATTGCTTTTCTCATTTTTTCTCCATTGAAGCTAAATTACTCCCTGCAGTAGTTGTTCCTATACCAGATGCAATCGTAGACTGTGAAGGAGCTGATCCGTTAATACGTTTTAACGTCTGTTGAACGGTTGCTGGCCCACAATAATATCCATTTTCTTGTGTACAAACTGACATACTTAACATTCTACTCGCTGTTGATAATGCTAATGTGCTGACTGAATTATTTATCTGACTTCCATTTTATCTTACTTTTTGCTTAAGTTTCTCAACTCATTAATATATTCAGATCATATCAAACATCCTCCTTCCTCCACTTCCAGCTTCCGAAAGACCGTCCGGACAGATATGCATTTCTTTCA
>CAJFPD010000056.1 GCA_904398315.1 Candidatus Alangreenwoodia gallinarii
CCCTTTCCCGGAATCCTGTTCCGGCATTCTGCCGAAGCGGGGAAAGAGGGATCGCTCACCGAAAGAAACCTATGAGCGGATGAATCCACAGCAAGAAATGTATAAGGAAATATATGGTAATTATATATGGAATATATTACCATTACATAAAGAAAAATACAAGAGACAATGTCAGAAATTCAGAAAATTTCCTGACTTCATTATAACCGGCCACTCTGTATTTTACAACATACCGGTCTTTTCCGCAGATTTCATCAGATCTTTATCCGGATTTTTATCGATCTCATCGATTTTTGTTCCGGCTATTCATTCCGACCGTCCGGAACCTGCTGCTTATGCAGCAGGTTCCCATTCTTCCGTCTCCTCCGGACCGCTGTCCGGTACCAGCCGGAATCCGTCTTCCGTAAAGATGGACGCGTCCATCTCCGCCGGCCCGCCTTCCGGAATCAGAAGCTTTACATCGCACTGATCCAGAATCTGCGTCCGGATGTCGATTCCCGGCGCCACTTCCTCGAGAGTCAGCCCGTCCTTCGTGCACCGTATCACGCAGCGCTCTGTGATGAAGAGAAAGCTGTCATGATTCTTCAGATATTCCGATGCTACAAAGGATATTTTCGCGCAGTGATCGATAAATTTTTTATACCTGCCTTCCTGCAGAATGCGGATCTTGCCGTCCGCCACTTCCGTCTTCAGTCCCGACGCTGTAAAGGTTCCCATGAAAATCACCTTTTTCGATGTGGTGGAGATATCGGTAAATCCGCCGATTCCTGAAATCTTTCCGTTGAGATGGCTCGTATTCATATTGCCGTCCCGGTCCACTTCGCTCAGTCCGAAGAAGCCCACATCCAGATTTCCCCCGTCGAAATAGGAGAAATGGACGCCGTGATCGCAGAAAGCCTCCGGATTCCAGTGGCAGCCGAAATCTCTGCCGGCGGCCGGAATACCTCCGATGACTCCCGTCTCTGAGATCATCGTCACGCTGTCTCCCGCGCCGCACTCCTCCAGAATCGACGGGATATTCTGAGGCATTCCGATTCCGAAATTCACCCGGTCACCCGCATGAATTTCCCGGGCCGCCCTTCTGGCGATCACTTTTTTATGATCCAGCATCATCGTGTTTTTCGACTGAGCGAGATCCACTTTCTCATCGCCGGTAAAGGAATAATTATAATCCGCGCTGTGCCACCTGCCCGTCGTCTGAGGCACATCCTCCGGATGCTCCGCCCTGACGATATAATCGATGTAAATTCCGGGCACCTTCACCATGCGGGGATGAAGTCCGTAAACCTCCGTAATCTCCTCCACCTGGCAGATCACGATACCTCCGCTGGATTTGACCGCCTGGGCCACCGCCAGCATCTCCGTATCGATCGGTTCCTTTTCCGTGCTGACATTTCCGTGTTTATCCGCTTTTGTGCCGCGAAGGAGAGCCACATTCATGCCCGGAGATCTGTAAAACAGATATTCCTCACCGCGGAAGTCCGGAATATATTCCACAAGATCCTCGCCTTCCTTCTCCGTCAGCTCATTACACTTGCCGCCGCCGTAACGGGGATCCATAAAAGTGCCCAGTCCGATCTTCGAAAGGACTCCCGGCATCCCCCGTGCTGCTGCCTGAAAGAGCTGAAGAATCGGTCCCATCGGGAACATGTATCCCTGAACCTTATCCTCTGCGACGCATTTTCCCAGAATAGGGCAGACCGCCAGATAAGAGGAAATCGACCTCTTCAGCATGCCCGGGATACACCACGCGCCTTCGCCGAACTCATCTTCCGCAAATGTTCCCATTCCGGCCGCCCGCAGCGTCGTAATATCTGCCGGGTGGCCTTCCTTCAGGAACCGCTGCCTTACCGCCGCCACAATTTCATTCGGAAATCCCACCAGACTGTCCGGAGCAAAAACGACAACATCGCCGTCGTGAATCATGCCTGCCGCCTGTTGTGCTGTGATAACCCTTGTCATACGTCACACCTCTCTTTCTGACTCCAGTCTCTTTTTTACTCCCGGAGATAACCGCACCGTATTGCCGTACCGTTTTCCCCATCCGGCCATCTCCGACTGCCTTTCATGAAGCAAAAGACATTTCGTTATATGTTATACATAATATATGTATGCAAATAAGTCAATACTTTTTCTTCAATTTCTCAGATTTTTACTAAAAAATGCTGCATACATAACACAGGA
>CAJFPD010000057.1 GCA_904398315.1 Candidatus Alangreenwoodia gallinarii
AGCCCTGCATAAGCGACAAAATATCTGAATCTGCGGCTTTTCTCGGAAATTCCGTCCGTCAATCTGTCCGCAAATTCATCCGTAAATCCGCCTGTTCTCATCTTTCATACCTTTCCGAACCCGATACCGTTCTCTTCCCGGAGGCCGTGAGCCCGAATCATACACTCATTTCAACCTGTACAGGAAGTGCATGCCGTCCTCATCCCCGTTCAGCATATGGTAAATATCGGAGATCATCGTCCCGGTCTCTACCGTCTCCTGATACATGTTTTTTCCGGTACAATATACCTTTCCCGACCTGACTGCCGCAAAATTTTTCAGCAGACTACTCTTCGCCAGCAGTTCATCCAGATTGTCCAGTTCTCCGTCGATCGTCGAATTGTAGATCAGATAATCCGCGTCCTTCGCCGCAGCATAAAAATCTTCCATCTGGATGGTTTCCGTCGATGTCGCCGTCCCGTCATCTGCCAGATCTTCAAACACATACGTTCCGCCGGCCAGCTCGATCATCTTCGACACATAATCGTCCGCCTTCCGGATATTGACGCTTCCCGAAGATGTAATATAGAAAAAGGCCACTGTATTGCCGCTATCCTGCGCCGCATTACCGTCATTTTGCTCCGCATTGCTGTCTGTCCGGCTCTCGTCCACAGCCGCCGTCACCTCTTCCAGCTTGTCGGCCTGCTCCTGAAATACAGCATCCGCCTCCGCCTCGCGGCCGGTCAGAACACCGTAGAGTTTAATCCATTCGCTTCTTCCCAGGGGATGATTCTCATAGCTGGAACGATCTACCAGCACGGGAATACCTCTTTCCTCCAGCTGTTCCCTGACCTCCGGAGCGTGAAAAATCATAGTCGACTCTATAGCCAGCCGGCACCCGGTATCCAGAATCAACTCGTAATCCGGTGCGTTATACTTCCCGGCATACTGAATTCTGCCGTCTTTCATGGCCGTCTTTGCTTCGTCGATATACCAGTCTTCCTCTTTCGTACTGGTGAGCTTTATAGTATCAACCGCTCCCAGCCTGCAGAAATGATCCATGACAGCGCTGGCGGAGAGATAAATATGATCCGCAGCTCCTTCGATCACCGCGATATCATCATCAAGCCCCGACGGCACCTCTGTTCCTTCCGGCACGACGAGAAAACGGCCTCCGTCCTCTGCGATTTCCACCAGCCGGCATCCGTTTTCATAATAATCCACGGAAAATTCCTCTGCATAGAGCAGTTCCATACTGCCGGAAGGCTCCATATCGGACCATCGCACGCCGGAGTTCACACCGGCGCCGCTTTCTTTTTCTGCAGCGTCTGCGGAACCGCCGGAGCCGGAAGAACCGGCAGTCTCCTCCGAGCAGGCGGAGCACAGCAGAAGAAGCGCCGTGACGAGCAGTAAGATGAGCGCCGCTGCGGAAACTTTTCTGCCGTATTTTTTATTTTCCTTCATAAGTATTGTCCCCGATCCTATTTCTTTTTCGACCGTATCCTCCGTCCGGTAAAAATTCCGGCCGCCATCGCCGCCAGCACGGCGACCAGGATGATGACGATCACCACAGGCGAAATTCCGGATTTTTCGCTGACGAGCCCCGACGAATCAAACGTCAGCGTATAATCGATCTCATGAGGGGTACTCATAGCCGTCGTATCCGCCGTTACCTCAAAGGCTTCGTCGAGAACCGGAACGGGAATTTCAAAGACGGAATTTCCCTCTTCATTTACCGGCTCATAGCGTACGCCGTTTACGATCATATAATCGTAGTCCGGACTGCTCCACTCGATTCTGGCGGTAATCCGTCCGTCTGAGACGGTAACCTCCGCCGGACTTTCGATCTCCGCCCTTCCGGAACCTCCCCCGAGATTGACCGTGAGCTGATAAATACCGTCAGACGCATCCGTAACAGATACCGCCGATGCTGCTGTCATCTTCACTGCTTCCTGAGGAAGAGAATCCGCCAGAAAGACGAGTTTACGGTCGTACCACTGCTCCTTGCGTATGCTCCATGCCGCGCAGTCCACCGGCTGATTCAGCACTTCCGCCGGAACCTCATAAGTATAGGCTCCCGTCCCGTCTTCGACAAAAGGAATATAGGAATCCTCTCCGGCTGCCGCCGCTTCTTCGCCGGTACCCATAAACAGCTTTCCGTATCCCGTTCCTCCCAGAGTCAGAACGGCGGACATACGCCCTTCCTCCACCGTCAGAACGGCCTTTGTAACCCGAAACATGGAGGAACTGGATTCCACCTCGATGTCATATTCTCCGTCGGCCACCTGATCTCCGTAAACAGGCGTCAGATCATCAAGATCCTTTTCCTGTGCCGCGTACACTTCCTGCACACCGGGCAGCGCCGGCGCTTCTCCGTCTGTCTGCGCCATACGCTCTGCCATGCCGCCCGGCTGAAACTGCCAGACAGCAGCAGACAGCAGCATGAGCGTCAGAACCGCTGCGCCCGTTCTGCTTTTTCCGTTTTTCATAACTGCACTCTCCTATCAACAATCTGTCTGCCGCAATCCGCTTCTTCGGACCGGATTCCCGCTCAGGTGAGCGTTTCGATGGCATCACGTGTATGTGTTACGTACAGATCCTGAATTCCTTCGATCTCGCCCAGTCCCTTCAGAACACATTCCACCTCATATCCTGCCGCTTCAAACCGGGATTTCCAGGAATCTTCCTCATCGCTTGCCATATCATTGTTCGCGTGATCTCCCGATACGACCATGAGAGGCTCCAGGACGACTTTTGAATAGCCGCCTTTCTGCACAGCCGCCATGACATCCTCCAGATCCGGCTCCGCTTCCACCGTTCCGATCAGACAGCCGTCATGTCCTCCTGCCGTCAGCACTTCCTGCAGCTTCGCATAAACGCCATTGGAATCCGCTTCCGTTCCGTGCCCCATAAAGCAGACCGCCGTATTTCCGTCATCATAAGCAGCGGCTTCCTGCGCGATCACATCCGCCACCGCCTCAAAATCCGCATCATCCGTCAGCAGCGGCTCGCCGAGAGCGATCTTTTCAAACTGATCGCCGTAACTTTCCAGCTCATCTTTCAGATCGGTATATTCATATCCGTTCATCAGATGTGCCGGCTGGACGATCAGTGTCCTGATTCCGTCGGCCGCCGCTCTGTCCAAAGCTTCCGTCACATTGTCAATTTCCAGCCCGTCTCTTTCCGCCAGCTTGTCGATGATAATCTGACTCGTAAAAGCCCGTCTCACATCATAATCGGGAAAAGCCTCCTGTATCGCGTTTTCGATAGCCCCGATCGTCTTTTCCCGGCTGTCATTATAGCTCGTCCCGAAGCTCACCACGAGAATCGCCTGATCCGCTGCATTTCCGTCGCTTCCGCTTCCGTCATTTCCGCCGTTTTCATTCTCCGCACTCTGCGCCTGCGCGCTTCCCGAACCGTCTGTCCCGCCGCCGGTTCCGCAGCCGGAAAACGCCATCAGAACTGCGAGAACTATTACAAGTATAAGGGACACCTTTTTCATCTTTTCTGCCTCCTGTGTTTGCCTGCACCTGCTGCATCCTGTTTTTTCCCGGATATAAAAAATATTCCGGGTACGGGGCGCACCGTCTTTTCATGCCGGGAATTCCGGTGCAGACGATATCTCCGCATGCAGATGATATTTCCCGCATAAAAAAAGCCCCTTCCCGTGACCAGGTAAAAGGGTACACAAAAAAGAGCAAGCAGAAGCTCTTTCTTTGGAAATCGCTGCCGATACTTACCTTGATTGATGTACAGCCAGTTACTCGTGGCCTGAGACGGCAGCTGCCGCCTCTGTACAAACGACAGGCAGGTCTCCTGACTCGAAGGTCGCCGCGGTATGCGCGCCTTCCCGGTCTCCCAGTGGCTTTTCCGCCGGAACAGCTTTCTGGCTGCACTCTTTCCGGCAGCGGCATCCGCTCGCTTCATACAGTGACGAGTTCGTGCAGGCCTCTCACCTGCTTCCCTTTTCAACAGCCCCGTCGGGATCTCTTTCTCCCGCGGCTGTCACCTGTCATTTTTATGGAATTGTTTCCGGATTCATCATATCACAGAAAAAAATCTTCCACAAGACACAGAAAAGCTCCGGCAGATTTCTACATCCGGGATTTTTCCTCATCCGGAATCTGTGCATGTTCGGAACCTCTCTGTCTTTCCGACGCATCGTCCCGGCCTTCTTCTCCGCTTCGGCCGCCGGCTTTCTTCTTCCTCCATGCCTGACGATACAGAAAGCGCTTTTTGTACTTTATCCCGGCATATTTCTGAATCCGGCTCAGATAGATCACGTCGTAAGCACCGCCTACAGCCCCTGCCAGCGGAATTCCCTGCAGAAACTTCATATATAACAGTTCCCCGGACAGACAGGCTGCCGTTCGCCGGATTTCCTCCTCCTGATCGTATTTTTCAGGAAGAGCCCCGTCCCGGATGAACAGATCCGCTTCTCTGCTCAGTTCCCTCGAATCCTCTCCGCAGGACAGAGCACCGCGGATCAGCAGAAGAATCCAGTAACGCTCCTCCTCTGTATCATAGGAAAAACCGTAACTGAGCGCAAGCTCATACATATGTTTCAGAATCAGGCCGGTAAACAGCGGAATATCCGGCAGACCGATCCCCAGCAGTCCGAGGCCGATTCCCTCCACACCGCTGAAAATCAGATTTCTTCCTCCCGCAGCACCTGCGCTCTTAGAAAAAGCTCTGATATTTCTGCTGTTCTCCTCCAGTCCCGCGAGATACTGATTGACCTGATAGGTCCGCTCGATCTTTTCTCTGCTGTATGTCTTTTCGATGATGCCGGTTCCCTTCCGGAAGATGAGAGAAAAAGCTTTCTCAAATGCCGCATTTAGCTTCGATTGCAGCTGTTCCGGCACCTTTTCCGCCAACAGGCGGTTCAGCCGGCTTTCACTCTTTTCCTTTCTGCTTTCGAGAAATTTCTTCTCTTTTTTCTTTAAAGCTTCCCATTCCTTTCGCCTCACCGTTTTGATCTGTTTCATGCGTTCCCCGCTTTCTCCGCTTTTCTGTCTTTTTTTCGTCTTTCTGCGATACTTTTTCGGATCTTCCTTTGCACTGTCTCTCCTGCATCCGCTCCTGTGTATTTTGTATATTGTTCCTCCGACCGTCCTGATCCATACCGATTTTCCCTTTATCCCCGATTAGCCTTTATTTTATTTGATCATCAAAACAAAATAAATATGGCCTCTGTCAAGAGAAAATGTGGCTTTTTGTCTCACAAATAGAGTGAAAAGGCCATCAAACCGAAATTATTTCGGTTATTCTATTTTATGTAATTTTATCTAAAATCTGTATTTTCCTGTCGGACGAACAAATACGTTTTCTTTTTTTACCCTTTTTCCCTTCTCCTGAAACCTCCGATCCCGCCTTTTTCAGGAAACTTTTCCGCCGCATCTTTTTTCCGTTATGTAATTTTTTTACATCAGCTGTAATCCCTATAACCATGGGAATTGTTACAGTTCTGTAACAGTAAAAAAATTTTTAAAAAACACAGAAAAAACACTTGCTTTTTCGCCCGGCAAAGGTTATATTTATCTTGAACTTATTATTCGTTTAACTCATTTCAAGTTTCAACTTCGAAGAGCAACTTATGCCGAAAGTTGCTCTTTTCCATTTTTTGTCACCGAATTTTTTTTATTTTCCCCCGTATTTCTTAAGAAATTCTTAAAATATTTCGGTTTGACATCCCGGATTTATGCACTATAAACATCGTCCTCCTTTTTTCGATCTCTGCACCAAATTCCCGATAAATTTTTATCATAACTTATAAACCGCTTTTCTACGATATTTTTCGACTTTTTTCCCCGCGGCTCCGGAATCGTACGGCGCTTTCCTCCGGCTATTCTTTTGTGCCGCCGACCAAAGAAGCCCGTGAACCCGCAGATGACATGCAGCCGCACTTCCGATCCGGAAACGATGATTGAAGGTCCGGGACGGATGCGGTATTATAGTGCTGCATTGCATTCCGACAGCATAAAACGACAAAAAAATACCGCACGGCTGTGCTTTCCGGCGGATAAAAATGGAGGGCTCTCATGAAACAGGATCTTACGACGGGAAATATCACATCTTCGCTGCTGCGCTTCGCATTTCCGATGATGATCGGAAATCTTCTGCAGCAGTGCTATAATATCGCGGATACGCTCATCGTCGGACAGTTTCTTGGAAAGGAGGCTCTGGCTGCAGTGGGATCCGCCTATTCCCTGATGACGTTTCTCACTTCGATCCTGATCGGGCTCTGTATGGGCAGCGGCGTCAAATTTTCCATCTGCTACGGAGGCCGTGATTCTGACGGACTGAAATCAGCCGTATTTCACGCTTTTCTTCTGATCGCCGCCATCACCGCAGCGCTCAATATCGCCGTCTTTATCGGACTTGATCCGATCATGTATTTTCTCAACGTACCGCAGGAAGTATATCCCATGATGCGCGATTATCTGTGGGTGATTTTTTTCGGCATCGCCGCAGTCTGTCTTTACAACTTCTTCACCGCTCTGCTTCGCGCCGTGGGGAATTCTCTGACTCCGCTGATCTTTCTCGCCGTATCCTCCGTCTTAAACGTCATCCTCGACCTTCTGTTCGTAGTCACGTTTCCCTTCGGAATTCAGGGTGCTGCTTTCGCTACGGTTCTCTCTCAGTTCGTCTCCGGAATCGGCCTGATGATCTACGCTCTGATCCGTTTTCCCGATCTTCGGGTCGGCAGAAAGCACATGAAGCCCGACCGCCGCGTTCTGAAAGAGATCGCCGGATTTTCCGTTCTCACCTGTCTGCAGCAGTCGGTGATGAATTTCGGCATTCTCCTGGTACAGGGACTTGTCAACAGCTTTGGTCCTGTCATCATGGCTGCCTTTGCCGCCGCGGTAAAGATCGACTCTTTTGCCTACATGCCGGTACAGGACTTCGGAAATGCCTTCTCCACTTTTATCGCTCAGAACTACGGGGCAAAAAAAGAAGACCGCATCCGGAAAGGAACGAAGCGGGCTGTTCTCCTCACCGTCGCCTTTTCCGCCGCGGTCAGTGTCATTGTATTCGTATTCGCCCGTCCTCTGATGCTCATCTTCGTCAGGCCGGAGGAGACGGAAATCATCGCCGCAGGGGTGAGCTATCTGCGCATCGAAGGATCCTTCTACATTCTGATCGGTATCCTTTTTTTGTGGTACGGCTTTTACCGCGCGATACGCCGGCCTTCCATGTCACTGATACTGACTATCATCTCGCTGGGAACACGCGTCGCTCTCGCCTACGCGCTCTCCGCTGTTCCGCAGATCGGCGTGACAGGCATCTGGGCATCTGTTCCCATCGGCTGGTTTCTGGCCGACGCGGTGGGACTTATCTGCTACAGAATCCGGAAAAAACAGCATATCTCCCGCTGATCCGGCCGGTGTCACTCCGGTTCCGTCTCTTTTTGCATCTTCTCTTCATCCGGATTTTCCGGAATTTCGGAAAAAATCCTGCTTTCCGCCCGTCGGGCGTATATTTCCTCCAGCTCGCTTTTATGATACAGATATCCCGGATCGTCGAAATATCTGGCGCCTGACGGGCACTTTTTCACACAGGCGCCGCACTTCATACAAATCCCCGTCACTTCCGTCACATTGTCGATATCGATGGAACCCAGCGGACACAGAACGGCACACAGTCCGCACCGCATGCATTTCCTTTCATCCACCTTCGGCTTTACTTTCCGGATGTCGATGGGATTTCCGTTTCTGTCACGGGGTGTATAATACGGTCCCGGCGGATAATGTCCCGGCACACGGACGGATACGGGAACCCGCTCCCGGACCGGCGCAGGAACCGTCGCGCAGTCCGGCCCGGATACGGAAAAGGAGAGTCCTTTCAACAGAAATTCCGCCGCACGCCTTCCCAGCATCTCTGCCAGCGAGAGATCCGCCTCATCGGGACGTCCTGCGCCGAGAACGCGCGAGAAAGCATGTTCTCCTACAAATGCCCCTGCCGCAGCAATATAAAATCCGTTTTCTTCCATAATACCGCAAAGTTCTGCCAGCGCGTCGTCGAAATTCCGGTTTCCGTACGTCACCACGGCAACAGCCGGCGTCACTCCGCCCTTCACATTCTCCTTCAGATAAGGCAGCAGCAGATTCGGCACCCGGCCGGCATAAACAGGTACTCCCAGAATCACCAGATCGTTTTTTCCAAAGATCAGCGGCTTTTGACGCACGTCCGGAGGATTGAAGCACAGCATTTTCCGCTGTGGTCTTCGTTCCCGCGAAACCGAAGGATCTTTCCTGTCCGGCCGGCCGGACAAATTTTCCTGCTCTGTTCCGCAGAGCGCCTCCGCCGCCGCATCGGCGACGGCAGACACCACCCGTTCGGTTACTCCCGTAGCGCTGAAATATACAGACCAGATCGTACTGATTTGCATAATCCGCCTCCTCACTGTTTCTGAACCGGCGATGCCACAGAAGTGCGCATGACGGAATGTTTCACACGGTCTTCCACCTCGGCGCGCTTGGCGTCGTTAAACCTGTCGAGGGTTCCCACCAGATAGCCGGTGATCCTTCGGATCCTCTCGAAATTTCCCTTTCCGTCATCCTCCGTCCTGTGGCAGTGAGGACATTCGTTGTCGATGATTCCCGTAAATCCGCAGACAGGATCCCGGTCCACCGGATGATTGATGGAGCCGTACCCGATTCCGCTCTCTTTCATAAAGCGTACGACGGATTCAAAGGCGTCCAGATTTTTCAGCGGATCCCCGTCCAGCTCCACATAGGAGATGTGACCTCCGTTCGTCAGCGCGTGATACGGCGCCTCCAGCCGGATCTTGTCAAAAGCGCTGATGTTGAAATAGACCGGAATGTGGAAAGAATTCGTATAGTATTCCCGGTCGGTCACTCCCGGGATCACCCCGTATTTTTCTCTGTCGATCTTCACGAACCGGCCCGAAAGTCCTTCCGCCGGCGTAGCGATCAGCGTGATATTCAGTCCTGTCTTCTTCGATGCTTCATCAGCCCGCTTTCTCATATAGCCGATGATATTCAGACCCAGATTCTGGGCTTCCTCCGATTCTCCGTGATGTTTTCCGATCAGTGCCTTCAGACATTCCGCCAGTCCGATAAAACCGATAGTCAGCGTTCCGTGTTTCAGCACCTCGCCCACCTCGTCTTCCGGTCCCAGATTTTCAGAATCCATCCAGACACCCTGTCCCATAAGGAAAGGATAATTCTTCACTTTCTTTGCCGACTGGATTTTAAACCGTTCCAGCAGCTGATTGATGACCAGCGTAATCTTTCTGTCCAGATCTTCGAAGAAAATATCCACATCGCCCTTCGCCTTTATGGCAATGCGCGGCAGATTGACGGAGGTAAAGCTGAGATTGCCTCTGCCCGCCGTCGTCGCCCGGGACGAATCGTAATTATTTGCCATCACCCGCGTCCGGCATCCCATATAGGCCACTTCCGTATCGTGATTTTCCGGATCGTAATATTCCAGATTAAACGGCGCATCCAGAAAGGAAAAATTCGGAAAAAGCCGCTTCGCCGACACCCGGCATGCCAGCTTGAAGAGATCGTAATTCGGATCGCCCGGATTGTAGTTGACACCTTCTTTTACTTTGAAGATATGAATCGGGAAAATCGGCGTCTCTCCGCCGCCCAGACCTGCTTCCGTGGCTTTCAGAACGCTCTCCATGACGAGACGCCCTTCCGGCGACGTATCCGTTCCGTAATTTATGGAAGAAAACGGAATCTGCGCACCGGCCCGGGAATGCATCGTATTGAGATTATGAATCAGCGCTTCCATCGCCTGATAGGTAGCACGTCGTATCTCTTTATCCGCATATTTCTTCGCATACCGCTGCACTTTCCGTACCTCTTCGCCGGTGAGAAAATTTTCCAGATTTTTCTTTTCTTCCTCCAGATAGGGTCCGTCCTCTTCCATAGAGGGAGAGAGCCCTTTTTCCGCCTCGATGCGGGATAATATTTCCGTCACCCGTTTCTCGCCGTCTTCGCCGTCATGAAGAAAACTGACGGCTTTCGCCAGATTCTGAGCGTAAAGACTGCGGTAGGTCTTTTTCACGCCCGGGGCCATTGCGTAATCGAAATCGGGAATGCTCTGTCCGCCGTGCTGGTCGTTCTGATTGCTCTGGATCGCGATACAGGCCAGCGCCGCATAGGTCTGAATATGCTTCGGCTCCCGGATAAATCCGTGTCCGGTGGAAAAGCCTCCCTCAAACAGCTTTGTCAGATCGATCTGACAGCAGGTCGTCGTCAGTGTCAGAAAATCCAGATCGTGAATGTGGATGTCGCCTGTGATATGGGCCTCGGCGTGTTTCGGATCGAGGACGTACATCTCATAAAACTGCTTCGCACCCTCCGAACCGTACTTCAGCATCGTTCCCATGGCCGTGTCGCCGTCGATATTGGCATTTTCACGCTTCACATCATTTTCCGTCGCATCCTTGAAGGTCAGATCCTCATAGATCTTCATCAGCTTCGTATTCATGTTTCTGACACGCGTCCGTTCCGCACGGTAGAGGATGTATTCCTTAGCCGTCCTGGCGTGCCCCCGTTCGATGAGAATCTTTTCCACCGCATCCTGCACCTGCTCCACTGTCGGCTCCGTAATACTGAGATTCTCCGTCAGATACACCACGACTTCTTTTGCCAGATGCTCCGCTGTCGAGCGGTCCTGTCCGCCCAGTACATGCGCCGCAGCGTAGATCGCATTGGCGATTTTTGCCTCATCAAACGGAACGCGGCGTCCGTCCCTCTTCACAATCTGTTTAATCTGTCCCATCACATAGTTCCCTTTCTTTTTTCCTGTTTCCTGCCCGGTCATCGCCGCTGATCCGCACTTCCTCCGGATATGCTGAACTCCGATCGGAGACATCGTATGTTTACAATGAGAGCCCGTGCCGCAGAGACGGCACGGGATAACTCGGCACTCGTTATATTGTTGTGCATATTCAGATATACTCTATATATAGTGGGTATGTAAAAGATATGATATATGATTCTCAGAAATTTGTAAAGAGGCCCCGGCCGCATCAGAGCAGCGGCCGGAAAATGAAAAAGAGCCGCAGAGCCGCCTTCCGCCGTACCTCCGGCTTTTTCCGCCCGGATGGAAAAAATATTTGCAGGTCTTCTGTCCGTCGATTTTCTTTTTCCGCCTTTATACCGCCACGCTTCCGGAAATGAGATCTCTGATCGTCTGCATCGACAAGTCTACGGAAGCGATCTCATCGGCACATTGCTTCAGAGCACGGCAGATCAGCTCATCGTGATCCACCTCTTTCTTATACTTCAGCTGATGCTCGAGACTTGCCCAGAAATCGAGAGCTATGGTCCGGATCTGGAGTTCGACAGTAACGCCTTTTCCAGGTCCTTCCAGAATACGAAAGATAATATGATAACTGCGATAGCCGCTATCCTTCGGATAAGCGATATAGTCTTTGATCTCAAGGATTTCAAAATCCTCTCTGCCTTTGATCCACTCTGCCGTCCGGTAAATATCGTCAAAAAAAGGGCAGATCACTCTCACGCCTACCGCATCGTGGACTTCTGTGAGCGCAGCTTTTAGTGTGACAGGCAGACCCCGTTTTTTCAGCTTTGCTTCCATGCTTTCCGGAGACTTGATCCGCGATCTGCAGTACTCGATGGAGCGCTGCCCTCTCTGTTGTTCGTCCCTGCCGCTGTACTGTGCGATAGTCTCAAGCACCTGCATCTCTGCCGCCTTCATCTTCCCGTAGGCGTCTTTGTAAAATTCTTCATATGTCATTTTCTCAGAAACCTCCCTGTCCCTCCGGCTTTTCTTCTGTCACTTTGACGCATCATTCCGGTTACTTCTGACTTTCCGGCATGCCTGTGCATCGTGCCGGCATTTCTGTGAAAATAATTTCCTTTCTCAGCCGTTCCGGCCGCCGGAAGAGTCACTGTTATCCTCAGCGATGCGCCATCTGCAGAATACGCCGCAATTTTTCCCCCATGAGAAGCCACAATGGCGCCGGCCATTGAAAGCCCGATTCCGTAACCTCCGCTTTCGGAATTTCTTGACTGATCCGCCCGGTAAAAACGCTCAAACAGACAGTCCAGATTTCCCTCCGGCAGATTTTCGGCTGTATTCCATACCGTCATCAGGATACTCTTTCCCTTTTTCACCGCATTCAGCCGGATCTTTCCACGCACCCCCGAATATTTCAGCGCATTGTCCAGAAGAATGGAAATCAGCTCCCGCAGATTCTTTTTATCTCCGAATACAGTCAGTCCCTCTGCTGTTTCATACTGAAACAACTTTTCCTGAACCCTTGCCGGCGCCTGAAAGGAACCTGCCGTCTCTTCGATAAGATCAGAAAGACAGACCGTGCTTCCGGAAAAATTCCGCGGCTCCTCCTCCATGCGTGACAGCCGAATCAGATCATCGGTAAGGCCGCATAGCCGGTCCGACTGATTCCGGATATCGGCAAGCCATTCGTTTTCCCCGTATTCCATCTTCAGAAGCTCCGAATCCGCACGGATAATCGTCAGAGGCGTCTTTAACTCATGTCCGGCATTTGTGATGAATTCCTTCTGCTTTTCATAGCTCCGCATCAGCGGCCGGACAATCCTGCCGGAAAACAGAATAATCAGAACTGTAACGGCGGCCAGTCCGAAAGCCGAGACCAGAACGCTGAAAAGAAAAAAATTCCGGAAACTGAGCAGCGCCCTGCTGCAGTCTAGAAAAATCACTGTCTTTCCTTCTTCCGTATCGCAGTTCAGATATCTGTAATTGTCCATAAATCCGTGTTCTTTTCCGGATCCGATAATTTCAGCCGCATATTTTTCGGCTGTCTGTGCGTCGACAGAAGCGATGCGACCGATATCGATATCTTTTGTATTTCCCCGTCTGTCCATCGTCACAGAAAAGAAACGTGTCTCATAGGGAAGCTCCCGTGAAATATCTCCGGAAAATACTTCCTTCAGCGCATCCTGTTCCCGGCCCTGCGGAAAAGTCCCTCCGTTATCTCCCAGAACAGACAAAATCGCATCCGCCTCCCGGATAATATTTCTATAATTCAGAACATTAACGGAGCCGATAATCACGGTGAGAACCGCCGCAACGGAGATCATCGATATGATGATGACGCGCAGTCTCAGTTTCCGGAGCATCTTTTCTGTTCCAATATGTAAGAATTCTCCCAGACTGAGCGTATTCCGATATCGGCATGCAGAATTTCCAGCTTTTTCCTCAGATACGCAATATACAGACGTATTTCCTCGCTTCCCTCCTTTATCCCCGTCTTTTCCGCCAGCCTCTGAACCGGTACCGGATACCCGCAGCTGCACATAAGCTGCTCCATCAGACGCGTTTCGCCGTCACTCAGAAAGAGACTCCCGAAAGGTGACGCCAACTCCGACGCGTAACGGTACAGCGTGATATTTCCCACACTGAGCGGCTGTGATACATCCTGCCGGTCCCGGATCATAGCCCGCAGCCGTGCCAGAAGTTCTTCCGAAGAAAACGGTTTTGTCAGATAATCGTCAGCTCCGCCGTCCAGCCCGTTCACTTTATCTTCAACTTCCGCTTTTGCGCTCAGGATCAGGACAGGCACCAGATCTCCATCCTCTCTGACTTTCCTCAGAACCGTCAGGCCATCCATCTTCGGCATCATGATATCCAGAATCACTCCGTCGTAAAGGCCCGTCTTTACAGATTCGTAAGCAGCTTCTCCGTCATAGACCGCATCCACAGAATAACGGTTTCTCGTAAGAATCGCAGTAAGTACTCTCGATAACGCTCTTTCGTCCTCAGCAAGTAAAATCCTCATTCCCTTTTCACCCTTTCCCTTGATACCTCCGTTGTAATCCGCCCTTTCGAAAAATCCGCGATCAGCAGTCCGGTATCATATACACGCGAATTTTTTGTCCGTCTCCGCTCCGACGCCGCCGGACGCCGGCAGAAACGGGAATCCGCTGTTTATACTGTAACTCTTTTTGTTTTCCGAAGCATATACCCTCTGTCTCGTCAAAAAAACCCGCCCTTCTGCTTTTTTCGACTTTATCCTTTCTTTACCTTTCCGTCCTTTCCGACCTAAGATCCAAAACCCGAACCGTTTCCGAAAAACGCCGCATTTTCCTGCCCGTAAATGACGCCGACAGAGTGATGTATATGAGCTTTCTTCGTTCTTTATGTTAATACCGGAATCTGAATGGAGGATAATCTCTGTCTGAGGGTTTTGAGAAATTCTTCTGAATTTGAGGTGAATTTTTTGACGGAGAAGAAAAATCCGGCATAAAGCCGGCGTACTGAAATGACGGAACAGCCATGGATGCATCTCATAAGCTTCAAATGGTAAAAACAAGAAATGAAACGATAAATAAAACGATAGATGGTGTGATCGTTACGGGCTGCCGGAAACGGGGATGAAAAACAGAGGAATTAACAGAAGATTTCAATCCACGCTCCCCTTGCGGGGAGCGACGAGCTGTGATAACGGCCTTTGTAAAAGCTTCCTTATTTCAATCCACGCTCCTCATGAGAGGAGCGACGTAATTTACGATAACTCAATTCTTTCAGTTACTAAAAT
>CAJFPD010000058.1 GCA_904398315.1 Candidatus Alangreenwoodia gallinarii
GAGACGTCGCTGAAATTGCTCACGCTGACCGCAGAAACCGGTACAATCGTCAGCGACAAGGCCATAGCTGCGCTGAGAATCAGCGACAAAGCCTTTTTCTTCATTTGTACTCTCCTCCTTTCAGAATGTACGTTTGAAATGCTTTTACTTTGTCCGTAATATAAAATATGTACTTTATGACACTGCAGCACAGTGTGGACAAACGGATTCTTACCGGAGCCGTCTGACTCCTTCTTAAGCAATACCCCCCCCGACTGCAACGAACCGGGAGGGGACACTTCTGCCGGTCATACCGGCAATTTCGCAGTTTTCCTTCGTTATTCTTCCGCTATTCTTCGATTATTTCATCATTCCATCATATTCCATGCTGTAGGAACGATACCGCAGGAACGCATAAACGCGGGAACGCTTTACCGCATTTTATCCGTTCTTCTCCGGGCGGCACTGCGGCGCCGCTATCCCAGCTGCGACATATACTGAGCTTTCGCCAGCGTCTTCTCCTGCTGATAAGCGCTCAGGATCCGATCCGCCGCCGAGGTGCTCTGCCCCAGCTCGCTGAGCCGGGACTTGAGCTGCTGATAAATGCTGTTCACCTGTGCATCGCAGGAACTCTCCAGCGAGCTCGCCTCCGAGATCTTGGATGCCACGATCCGGCGTCTCGCCGTATCGGTCCGCTGCTCCGCAGGAAGGGCCGCAAATTCGCTCTTCGCCGAACTTACCAGACCGGAAAGCCTGGAAGAATAACTGCTGCGCAGCACGTAAAGCGATGTGATCAGGCGCTGTACCTCCGCATCCTGACCTGCGGACGTGTTTCCGCTATCTCCCGTACCGCTGCCGTCATCGCCTGCGCTGCCGGTATCACCCGATCCGGATGCCCCCTGGCCGCCGGAGCCGTCGGAACTGCCCGACGCTCCCGACGACGCGCCTGCCGCCGCAAGGACTCTGTCCACCACGCTGTTGAGATCCATATCCCCGCTTTCCAGAGCCGCCAGCTCCTCATCGGTGAGATTGATCTCCGGAACGTTATATTCCTTTGCCGCATCGTCCAGCTCCTGCTGCGTAGCCGCCATCTCCTGCTCCAGCTCTTCCTCCGAAGTGCCCAGAGCATATCTTAAAGCCTTGATATTATCCCACTGCCATATCGTAACCACTGCCGCTGCAGCGACAATAATGCATATCAAAATCAGAATTATGTATCTTATCTTGATCTTTTTCTTCTTTTTTATATTCTCCTGTCCTCCCATCGTTCCCCCTTCGCTCACATACACTATGCTTTTTGCATATATAATACAGTAATTAAAAATTATTTTCTGAACCCTTTTCATTTATCAGTATAACCCATCCGGGTAGTTTTTTCAACTCATTATCATACCGTAAGTCTTTGACCATAGATCAGAAAATCCCCCGGCGGTCCGCATATCACGCTGCATATTTCTCCTCCTTCTTTTTCCACAAAACCATACAAAACAGGCAAGGATATTCTTCTATCCCATCCGGATCTCACCGCTATATTTCCATTTTATTCTTATTTCTATATTTTTTTACTTTTTATTCTATTTTTATCCTCTTTAAATTTTCCAGATTATTAAATATTTTTCCATTTTCTCCTCGATTTTTATATTACATTTTTGTAACACCTAAGTAATCTTTTTGTAATATATCAAAATTTTCTGTCAGGATCCGCTTCTTTCGCTTTCCGATCCTGCCAAATCTCATCATGAATTTAACGCAAATTTTACATATGGGATGAAATTCTGATGATTCCCTGAAATTCCCGTCCGGACTCGCATTGTCACGCACTTATCCGCAGGAATAAAAAATCCGCGCCGGAATCACGCATGCACCGTATCTGCCTCAGCCGGTTGAACCAATAAAAAAATCCATAAAGTCCCTTGCGTGGTAAAATGAGTTTGACAAGAAATATTTCCCTAACACGCGAGGTGACTTTATGGATCAGGAACATGCTATCACAAAGCAGCGCTTTCTCACCGTAGCCCGGAGGCGGAAAGCTCACATAGTTTTCGACTTTTCCGCCGCGCTTTTCACAGCCCGGATGACGGCATGGCGGAAACCCGATTCTTCCAGAGCGTATACACCCTCGATGGTAGTCCCCGCCGGCGAGCAGACGGCGTCCTTGAGCTCGCCGGGATGCTGCCCCGTCTCAAGAACCATCTTCGCCGATCCCAGCACCGTCTGTGCCGCGAACCGCATGGCGGAAGCCCGCGGCATGCCCTCCAGGACGGCGCCGTCCGCCAGAGCCTCGATAAACATATAGACAAAGGCCGGAGAACTTCCCGATACGCCGACCACGGCGTCCATCAGCTTTTCCGGAACTTCCTCCGCTTTGCCGATACCTTCGAAGATCTTCATCACCTGCGCGAAGTCTTCATCGGACACCCCGCCTTCCCGGCACAGAGCCGACATGCCTTCGTTGACCATGGCAGGCGTATTCGGCATGACACGGATGATCTTTTTCTTTCCGTCCGTCATGCCCTTCAGATCCGCCAGCGTCAGTCCGGCGGCGATGGAGACCAGAATCTTTTCTTCTCCCAGATGAGGCGCCGCCTCCGCCAGCGCTCCCGCCATATCCTTCGGCTTTACCGCCGCCATGACGATGTCGCTCTGCTGCACCAGAGACGGAATATCTTCACAGATGCCGATTCCTGTCTCCTCCGCAAAGGCCGCTGTCCGCGCGGCGTTGTGACCCACAGCCAGGATAGTTTCGGGATCCGCTCCCGATGCGATATATCCTTTTATGATAGCGGTACCCATATTTCCGGCACCGATTACGCCCAGTTTCATTTTCTATGCCTCCTGTTATCCGGACATAAAGTCCCCGTTATTCACCGGCCCCGCACCGTGCAGTACTACACGGTGCGGGGCCGGTAAGAAATTTTCGTTCTGCTTTCGGATCGGTTCGGATCTGATCCTTCGGACCTGCTTTAAGCTTTCAGACTCCCTTTATACCTTCAGATCCACGTCTTTTCCGAGATATTCTCTGTTTGCCTCGATGACGGGACGGATGTATTCCGCGATGAACTCCTCCGTCTGCCGGGCGGAACGTCCGATATAATCGGAAGGTTCTGTCAGTTTTGCCACGTCCTCTTCGCTGAGGCCGAACATCGGGTCCTTTGCGATGCGCTCCAGAAGGTCGTTCGGTTTTCCGAACTCTTTGACCTGACGGCCCGCCTCCATGGAGTGAACCCGGATCTCCTCGTGGAGCTCCTGACGATCTCCGCCTTTTTTCACCGATTCCATGATGATATTTTCCGTAGCCATAAACGGAATTTCGCTCATGACATGCTTGCGGATCACTTCCTTATATACGACCAGACCGGAGCATACGTTGACGGCGATGTCGAGAACCGCATCCACCGCCATAAAGCTCTCCGGCAGGATGAGCCGGCGGTTTGCCGAGTCGTCCAGCGTCCGTTCAAACCACTGGGTGGAGGCTGTCATGGACGCGGACATGATATTGCTCATCACGTAGCGGGACAGGGAAGCGATCCGTTCGCTTCTCATCGGATTCCGCTTGTATGCCATGGCGGAGGAACCGATCTGTTTTTTCTCGAATGGTTCTTCCACTTCCTTCAGGTGCTGCAGGAGACGGATATCGTTCGTCATCTTGTGCGCGCTCTGAGCGATGCCGCTGAGCACGGACAGGACTTTGAAGTCCACCTTTCTCGTGTATGTCTGCCCGGAAACGGGAATCGATTTTTCAAATCCCATCTTCTGAACGACTCTGCGGTCCAGTTCTTTTACTTTTTCGTGATCACCGTCGAAGAGATCCAGGAAGCTTGCCTGTGTTCCCGTCGTTCCCTTGACGCCCAGCATCATCAGACCGTCGATGAGTTCGCATACGTCCAGATAATCGAAATAAAAATCCTGCATCCACAGAGTGGCGCGCTTGCCCACCGTCGTCAGCTGCGCCGGCTGAAAATGGGTGAATCCCAGCGTCGGCAGATCTTTATATTCCATGGCGAAGGACGCCAGGCGGCTGAGCAGATCCGCCAGCTTATGCTTTACGATCGTCAGAGCCTCACGGATCTGAATGATATCCGTGTTGTCCCCCACATAGGCGCTGGTGGCGCCGAGATGGATGATCCCCTTCGCCTTCGGACACTGAACTCCGTACGCGTAGACGTGAGACATGACATCGTGGCGCACTTCTTTTTCTCTGGCCTCCGCCACTTCATAGTTTATGTCGTCCTTATGCGCCTTCAGTTCCGCGATCTGCTCGTCGGTGATGTCGAGTCCCAGCTCTTTTTCCGCCTCTGCCAGCGCGATCCACAGCGCCCGCCAGGTGGTGAATTTCTTATCCGGTGAAAATACGGCAGACATCTCTCTGCTCGTGTATCTCTCGATGAGAGGATTCTGATAAAGTTCCTTTTTCACTGCTTTCCTCTTTCTTTTCTCTATAAATCCTTAAAGTGGAACTGTTTCTTCCCCTGTGCGTAATCGCCCACGATCTGTCCGTCTCCGTACAGCTTATATTTATACGTGACGAGGCCTTCCAGCCCCACCGGTCCGCGGGCGTGTATCTTTCCGGTGCTGATGCCCACCTCCGCGCCGAAGCCGTAGCGGAATCCGTCGGCAAACCGGGTGGAGCAGTTGCAGTAGACACCTGCCGAATCCACCAGCTGCATGAAATGCTCCGCCGCCTCTCTGTTCTCCGTGATGATACAGTCCGTGTGGTGAGAACCGTAGCGGTTGATATGGTCGATAGCTTCATCGATATCGCTTACCGTCTTTGCCGAGACGATGAAATCCAGATATTCCGTACGGAAATCCTCCTCCGTCGCCTGCTCGCACGCTGCCAGCTTCCGGATCTCCTCCGTGCCTCTCAGCGTAACGCCGGCATCGGACAGCGCCTTCGCCAGTTTCGGCACGAAGGTCTGTGCGATATCTCTGTGAATCAGCAGCGTCTCCACAGCATTGCAGGCCGCGGCGTACTGTATTTTCGCATCCACGATGATCGGAACCGCCTTTTCCTGATCCGCATCTTTATCCACATAGATGTGGCAGATTCCGTCGGCATGGCCCATGACCGGAATCTTTGTATTGTTCATGATGTGCTGTACAAATTCGTTGGAGCCTCTCGGGATCAGCAGGTCGATGGACTCGTGACACGCCAGAAGATTGTCGATGTCGTCGTGTGTCTCCGCCAGCATCATACAGCCCTCCGGCAGGCCTGCTGAAAGAGCCGCTTCATAGATCACTTCAAACAGCTTCCGGTTCGTCCGCTTCGCTTCGCTGCCGCCCTTGAGCATCGCGCAGTTTCCGCTCTTGATGCACAGGGAGGACACCTGTACCATGGCATCCGGCCGCGCCTCGAAAATGACGCCGATGACGCCGATGGCGCACGTCTGACGGTACAGACGCAGACCTTCATCCAGTTCTCTGGCCAGTGTGATCCTGTTGAGAGGATCCGGCAGACCGATCAGTTCCTCGATACCCGCCAGGACATCCTGAATTTTATCCTCTCCGAACTTCAGACGCTTGAGCACCGGCGCGGAGATACCTTTTTCCTCCGCCGCTTCGAGGTCCTTCTGATTTTCCTCCATGATCTGCTGCTTCTGCGCGCGGATGGCATCCGCCACCGCCTGCAGCGCTCTGTTTCGCGTCTCCTCTGAGGACGCCGACATAAACGGACTGACCGCTTTCATTCTGGCGGCCTTTTCTCTGATATCCATAACTCAACCTGTCCTTTCTCCTGCGCCAAGCACGCAGATCCGTTTTCCGGAAAAAAAGCCGGAAGCCGGGTCGCAGCAGCCGGCATGCCGGCATACACCATTTCTCTTATTGTACCACAGAACGTACCCTCCGCCCTGCGGGAATGCGAAAATTTCCCGTGCCGATTGCCGAAAAACATCTGTTCCGCGCAGTCCGCAGGTCCTCCTTTGCCACCGTTTCGCCGTTTACTGCAGAAGGCCGCAGAGCATCTGACGCACGAGAGCGTTGACCTCCCGGTAATTCACCTGTTCCCCCTCCCGGAGGATCAGATATCCGCTCTCATAGCCTCCCATCTCGCGGAGCGACCGGCAGTCCGCATTTAGCGCCACCGTATCTGCCACCACGCAGCCGGAGACGTTCTCGCCGAAAATCACCATGCTGAACTCATCGCTGTCGCCGGACAGTTCAAATTCGTAGCGGTCGCCGAAACATTTATATGCCGTATGACGGCCGTACACCGTGCCGCTGGCTCTGACGTCCGCCCCGTGAAAACGGATCTGACTGACGTGTACGGCAAATTCTCCCGCCATGGCGGGAAATCCGTCATCGTGCAGGATCTCATGGAGATTGAGAGTGCGCAGAATGCGCATCATATCCGACAGTCTCACGATGTCGTCCCGGTTGTGAAGCAGTATCGTATCCATCAGATGAGCCCGGTGCATGCCTTCGCTCTTCATATATTCGTAATACAGCTCCACGCTCTTCGCCCCGTCGATCTCGTCCTGCCTCTGAGAAGCATCGCCCAGATATTTTTCCACTGTCTTCTGTTTCAGATTCGGAAGGATCTGCGGCAGATAGGAATGGTAGCGGAGAATCCTGTAAAGATCCAGAGAGTAAAGCCGGTCGACGGAAGCCGTCGGCATTCCGTACCGCTTCATCCGCGTTTTCAGAAACGGAAGATCGAAACGCTGTCCGTTAAACGTGACGACCACATCACCCCGGGCCAGCAGCGCCGCGTACCGCTGAAGAAGTTCTTCTTCATCATCGGTGGAATCGGCAAAATACTGGACGGCTTTTCGCTTCTCCCCGTCTGCCAGCACCGCGCCTCCCAGTATGACGGCGGCGCGCTTCGGAGAAAGACCGGTCGTCTCGATGTCAGCGACTATGACATTCATGCCGGAAAAATATTCTGAAAAAATCGGAGAATCGTACATTCCGCCCTGTATCTCTTCTGCGATCGTCCGTACCATTTCTTCACCTCCGTCTCTCAGGCCTCTGTGATCCGCAGCCTCAGTATCC
>CAJFPD010000059.1 GCA_904398315.1 Candidatus Alangreenwoodia gallinarii
GCTTCAACGGGCAGACGGCCGGAGGCCGCAGGGCGATCAGAAGTCCGGATCCGATAAAGAAGAAAAAACGCGAAAATGTGAAAATAAGCTGTTGACAAATACCGGATACAGCCCTTATAATAAAAAAGTACGAAAGAGATGACCTGTCCCGTTGGTCAAGTGGTCTAAGACTCCACCCTCTCACGGTGGCAACAGGGGTTCGACTCCCCTACGGGATACCAGCAAAACGCCGCAGGATGCGAGTCCTGCGGTATTTTTATTTTCCAGGCGGTTTCGCCGCGAGAAGAAGAAATTTCCGGAAAGAGAAAAAAATCATATCTGCCCGGCCTGTATCCGGCCTGATCCGGCTGCCCGGTCTGTTTCGGCTCTGTCGGATCTGCTGTACCCGGCCTGCAGCCGGCAGGAGCGAAAAAGATGGATCATTGCCGGCCCGGGTGGAGAGCACGTGGAGATCTGCGGAAACGGCCGGAGGCGGAAAAGATCAGAATATCATAAAATTGAAAGATTCTTTTTTCTGTTTTTTTCGACAAAATGCATTAAAAAAATACATAAAACAGGAATAATATTCCAGAACATAAGTTCTTTAAAACCACTAAATGTAGTCAATATATTGATATAATATGAAGTAACGTACTATATATTGTGTCAAATAAAAAATGTTGGACGAACGGAAAATGAAAATGCTTCACAGGAATATAAAAGACATTTTTTCCAGAAGTCAATTTATTGAAAAGTGGCGGGGAATGGAGTATAGTGGATATAGAAATCGCGCGGGGGAAGAGAGTTTCTTTTTCTGTTTTTTCGGTGCCGTGCTGCCGTCCGTTTTCCCGGCTCCGTGCAGCATATGCCGAGCATGATGCAGCGGCGCGGAAAAAGGGGAAAAGCGATGTTCAGCGGAACTTATCATCACAATATCGATTCAAAAGGGCGGATCATTATACCTTCCAGGTTCCGCGAGGAGCTGGGGACAGGCTTTGTGCTGACGAAGGGACTGGATCACTGTCTTTTTTTATTTCCGATGTCCGAGTGGAATGAATTCCGCAGCAAACTGAAAGCGGTGCCTTTGACCAGCAGAGAGGGAAGAGCGTTTACGCGGTATTTCTTCGCCAACGCGGTGGAATGTGAGATGGACAAACAGGGGAGGCTCAATATCCCGCCGGTTTTACGGGAGCATGCCCGCATCGACAAGGAGATCGTTTCTATCGGTGTGGACCGCCGCATTGAGATCTGGAGCAGGGCCGAATGGGAGAAATACAGCATGAGCCCTGAGCTGGACAGCGAGCTGATTGCAGAAAAGATGGAAGGTCTGGGAATTTAAATATGGTTTTTTCGCACGTACCCGTGCTTTATGAAGAAGCGATGGAATATCTGAACATACGGCCCGACGGGATTTACGCGGATGGAACGCTGGGAGGCGCAGGTCATTCGCAGGGGATATGCGGCAGGCTGGATGAGCGGGGCACTCTGATCGGCATCGACCGCGACAGTGAAGCGATCAGTGCTGCAAAGGAGCGCCTGCGCGGATTCCCGTGCCGCTGCCTGTTTGTTCACAGTAACTATTCCGACATAAAAAAAATTCTGAGAGAATGCGGAGTCGGCCGTATCGACGGAGCTTTGCTGGATCTGGGCGTTTCCTCCCACCAGCTCGATACGAAGGAACGGGGTTTTTCTTATATGCAGTCCGCACCTCTCGATATGAGGATGGATCAGGAGTCTTCCTTTTCGGCTTATGATGTGGTAAATCACTACGAAAAAAAAGATCTGCAGAGAATTATCCGATCATACGGGGAAGAAAAATGGGCTTCCCGGATCAGCGATTTTATCGTCCGCGCACGGCAGGAGGCTCCCATCGAAACGACGGACCGCCTGGTGGAAGTGATCAAGGCGGCGGTACCGGCGTCAGCACGGCGGGAAGGCCCGCACCCGGCTAAGCGGACGTTTCAGGCTATCCGTATCGAAGTCAACGACGAACTCGGACAGCTGTCGCGGGCGGTTGATGACTTTGTGGATGTACTGGCTCCGGGCGGGCGGCTGGTCATTATCACCTTTCATTCTCTGGAGGACCGGATTGTCAAGGAAAAGTTCGCACATTACGTCAATCCGTGTACCTGTCCGAAAAATCTGCCCTGCGTCTGCGGCAAAAAACCGGTGGTCCGCAGAGTTACGAAAAAACCGGTGGTTCCCTCCGAAGAGGAGCTGGAGCGCAATCCGCGTTCGCGCAGTGCGAAGCTGCGTGTAGTGGAAAAATTGTAGACCGGCTTGCGGGCGGCCTGTCTGCGTTTACACGGTATAAGCGGGAAAAACCCGCGGAAATTTCTGCACCGGCTCTGAAAAGTCCGATGAGAAGCGGTGAACAGCTTATCTTGTTTACGGGGGTAATATGAAATGATAGCAGCGGATGAATGGCACAAATATCAGGAAAGTTATGTGAAATACGGAATCGATCTTGCGCCGGAGACGGAGGAGCGTCCGAAAAAGGCGCCGGCCAGAGAACCCGCTGTAAAAATTTCAGCGAAGGAAAAGGGCCGTATTCTTCTGGCGATCATGGCGATCGGCATATGCTGTATCGCCGTCATATTCATGCAGGCGTGCGCTTCCAGCATAAATTACAGCGTATATTCTCTGAATCAGGAGATCAGCGTACTGGAAGGCGATATCGACAATCTGCACGTTCAGTTGAATTCCTACGCAGCTCTCGATTACGTGGAAAGCTACGCGACGGAAAATCTGGGAATGATTTATCCGGGAAGCGATCAGTATGTCAATGTTTCCGATATGGAAGGCAGCGCGGAGGTGGAGAGTTATATAGCGGATCTGACGGCTCAGCAGAAAGGCGTCAGCGCTGCTGCGGATACGGAGCACAGCGTGTCGGGTGCAGCCAGAAGACTGCTGTCAGGTCCTTCCGCGTCATAGTGCCACAAAGAGGCGGGCGGATATGACATACGGAAGTGCTCTGACGCATAAAGTGATATAGCGATAATGTAAGGCGCCGCTACGGGAAAACGCAGGCGCCTTATCGTTTACTGTGAAATACGAAGGCAGGAGATAAGAAATGAGCAGAAGAACGAAGAAGACGAACGTCTCTGTCATGACGAGCAGGAAAAGACTCGTTTTCTTTTTCGCCATCGTCATCGTTCTGTTTATCGTCCTTGCGATCCGGCTCGGTCAGATTCAGATTATCAATGCGGATGAATATTCCTCCCGGGCTCTGGAGCAGCAGACGAGAGATGTTCCCATCACTGCGAAACGGGGAAATATCTACGATACAAACGGAAAGCCGCTGGCGATTAACCAGTCGATGAATACGATCTGGGTGCGGCCTGCCGAAGTGGCGGAGCGTGAAAAAAAAGAGGAAGGATACACTCAGCAGATGGCGTCGGTGCTGGCCGGAATCCTCGATAATCTGACGGAAGAGGAGATTTATGAGACCATCACCAGCGATACTTCTCTTCTGCGCTTACAGAAGTACGTGGACGATGAAAAGACAGAACTCGTGAGAGAAGCCGTCTCTGACGGAACGGTGACAGGTCTTCAGATTTCGGAGACGGTAAAGCGCTACTATCCGATGGGTGCTTTCGCTTCTCACGTCATCGGCAGCACTAACGACGACAATAACGGGATGTCGGGCATCGAGCTCTATTACGACAAATATCTCACCGGCACGCAGGGAAGATGGATCAAGAATACCGACGCTTCAGGCAGGAATCTGACAAACGGCATTGAAAAATATTATGCTGCGGAAAACGGCCTGAACCTCGTCATGACAATCGACGAGGTCATTCAGCACTATGTCGAGAGCGCGCTGGAACAGGTGCAGCTCGATACGAATGCGGAGCGGGCCATGGCAATCGTCATGGAACCGTCCACCGGATATGTGCTCGCTATGGCATGCTATCCGGATTTCGACCTCAATGATCCGCGGACACCGCTTTCCGAATCGGAGCAGGAAGCCCTGGAGGGTATGAGCGATGAGGAAAAAGTGGAGTACTGGAACGAAATGTGGAGAAATCCGCTGGTCAACGACACTTATGAGCCGGGGTCTCCGTTTAAGCTGGTTACGACATCTATCGCACTGGAAGAGGGACTGACCAGCGTAAACGACAGCTTTTACTGTGCCGGATCTCTGAATATCGCCGGGACGAAGCTCAGCTGCTGGAGATCTTATAATCCGCACGGAGCTGAAACGCTGGCACAGGGAGTGGCAAATTCATGTAACCCTGTCTTTGTGACGCTCTCCCAGCGGATCGGAATCGATAAATATTACGAATATCTGGAACAGTACGGCCTGATGGACAATACCGGTATCGATTATCCGGGAGAAGCGTCTGCGATCCTTCAGTCGAAGAGTTCCGCAGGTCCGGTGGGTCTGGCTACGATCTCATACGGTCAGGGTATCGCGCTGACGCCGATTCAGGTGATTACCGTTCTGAGCTCGCTGGGCAACGGCGGCAAGCTGATGCAGCCGCATCTCGTCCGGGAGCTGACAGATGACGAAGGGAATACTGTAGAGGAATTTGAACCGACGGTCGTGCGTCAGGTCGTTTCTCAGCAGACCGCAGATGATATCTGCATGATGATGGAGGGTGTCGTAAGCCACGGTACGGGAAGCGCCGCATATCTGCCGGGATACCGGGTAGGCGGAAAGACGGGTACCGCTCAGAAAGTGGTTGACGGAAAATATACGGAAAATACATATTCTTCCTTCTTTGCCATGGCACCGATGGATGATCCGCAGGTGGCTGTTCTGGTCATCGTGGATTCCCCTCAGGGTGTTCACTACGGAAGTCAGACAGCGGGACCGGGGGCAAAATCCATCCTGTCCAACGTTCTGAAATATCTGAAAGTGGAACCTGTATATACAGATGAAGAGAAGGCGGAGGCGGAGACCGATGTGGTCACCGTACCGGATCTGATCGGAAAATCCTATGCTTCCGCAGCGGAAACGCTGAGAAAGCTGGGTCTGACGGCTATCGCATGTCCGTCGGGAAATGAGGATTTCGAAGTGATCGATCAGTATCCGAAAGGAGGCACAGAACTGGCAGCAGGTAATTCCGTCTGCCTGTACAGTCAGTAAACCGGAAAGATATGCCGCAGAACGGAAGTCTGCGGCATATCGGCGTATCACCGGATAAAGGAATAATCAGAGAGAGGAAAATGAGATGAAACTTGCGGAGCTGTTCAGAAATACAGGCATTGACTGCAGAACGGAGTCGGAAAAAAATATAGAAATCACCGGAATCAGTTATGATTCGAGGCATACGCGGCCCGGCGATCTGTTTGTATGTATCCGGGGCTTTCAGAGCGATGGTCACGACTTTGCGGAGGCGGCGGCAAAGGCCGGAGCGGCCGCTGTCATTGCGGAAAAAATACCGGAAAAAACCGGCGAAGTACCGGTCTTTCTCACGGAAGACAGCCGGAAAGCCCTGTCGGCCGTTTCGGCAAATTTTTTCGGTCACCCTTCCGACGACATGCTGGTATTCGGTGTGACGGGAACAAACGGAAAGACGACGATCTCCTATCTGCTGAAATCCATCGTCAACGTCTGGGGAAAAGAATGCGGCGTGCTGGGCACGATCGCTTACGTTTACGGCGGACAGAGCTTTGAATCTGTCAATACGACGCCGGAATCCTTTGAACTGCAGCGCATGTTTGATGAGATGCACCGCAGATATGATACGGACGTATGTGCGATGGAGGTGTCCTCCCATTCTCTGGCTCTGTCCCGGACAGATGACATCTCTTTCGATTACAGCATTTTTACCAATCTGACGGAAGATCATCTGGATTTTCACCGCGATTTTGAGGATTACTATGCGGCAAAGAAAAAGCTCTTTCTGCAGACCTCAGAGGGAAATGTGATCAATGTTGATGATATCTACGGCCGCAGGCTTTTCAGAGAACTTCAGTCGGAGGGAAAGCCGGTAAGATCCTGCGGTATCGGGAAGGATGACGCGGAAAAAGAAAATATATGGTATAGAGCAGAGATTCTGGGAAAATCAGTAAATGGAACGAAGACGCGGTTCTTTGAAGGCGGAAAGCTGCTGGGAGAACTGAATATCCGGACTCCAGGGACATTTTCCGTGGAAAATGCCGTAGGAGCGGCCGGAGCGGCACTCATGGCGGGAATACCGTGGGAAGCCGTGAAAAAGGGAATCGAGAGCAGCCGCGGCGTAGCAGGCCGGTTTGAAAGCGTAGAAAACAGCAGGGGAATTCCTGTCATCGTCGACTATGCCCATACGCCGGATGCGCTGGAAAATGTTCTGAAGACAGCCCGTGAGTTTACGGAAAAGAGAATCATCACGGTATTCGGCTGCGGCGGTGACAGAGACCGCAGCAAGAGACCGCTGATGGGAGAGGCTGCGGGAAAGTATTCCGATTACTGTGTCGTAACCAGTGACAACCCGCGTACGGAAGATCCTGATGCGATTTTAGAGGATATTCTTCCGGGTGTGAAAGCCACCGGCTGCGAATACGCGGTGATTGAAGACAGGAGAAGAGCGATAAAGAAAGCGCTTACGGAATACCGTCCGGGAGATGTGGTCATTATCGCGGGCAAAGGACATGAAGACTATCAGATCATCGGAACGGTCAAGCAGCATTTTGACGACCGGGAGACGGCTCTGCAGATAATCGAACAGGAGATCTGAAAATGAAAGAGATTACAGCTGCGCAGGCAGCCTCCTATGCAAAAGCTCCGCTTTTCTGCGGACCGGAGGAAAATACCGCCGTTTCGGTGGAGCGAGACTCCAAAAAGACAGGCGAAAAAAGCATTTTTGTAGCGCTCACAGGAACAAAGAATGACGGAAATGATTTCGCACCGGCAGCTTATGAAAACGGATGCAGGATTTTTCTGCTGTCCTCTCCGGTTATGGCGGAACGAATGAAAAATCATTATGAAGATGCCTCTGTCATCCTCGCGGAGGACAGTCTGCAGGCGATGCAGCGCATGGCGAAAAATTATCTGGCCGATCTGGATATGATCCGCATCGCCGTGACAGGCAGCGTGGGAAAGACATCGACGAAGGAGATGCTGCAGCAGATCTTTTCCTCTTCCTACCGGACGATCTGCAACCGGGAGAATTTCAACAATCATATAGGAGTGCCGCTTACCGCTTTTTTAGCGGATGAGAAGACGCAGGCGGGAATCTTTGAGATGGGGATGAATCACAGCGGAGAGATCCGCCTGCTGGCTGATATCGTGCAGCCGCAGAAGGCTGTCATCACCAATGTGGGAACTTCCCATATCGGGAATCTCGGCAGCCGGGACAATATCATGAAGGCGAAGATGGAGATCACCGATTTTATGGACAGCTCCTCTGTACTGATCTATAACGGGGACAATGATAAGCTGTCTGCTCTGGAACATGAAAAGACGGAATACCGCCGGATTGCGGTGAAGAGTTCGGAGACGGGAGCAAAGGCTAAAGACGGGGAACTGCTGATTTCGGATATCACCGACGAAGGCGGAGAGGCAGTACGTTTTATCCTTTCTTCAGAAACGGAACGGCAGTCGTTTTTCCTGCCGCTGCCCGGCGTACATAACGCTTATAATGCGGCCTTGGCTGCCGCCTGCGGACTGACCTGCGGAATCTCTCTTTCCCGGGCTGCGGAAGCCCTGGCGGCTATGGAGAACAGCACCGGCCGGCTTTTGTCAGAACGGCACGGTGAGATTACGATTCTGAACGATACATACAACGCCAGTCCCGATTCTGTGCGTGCGGCCATCGATGTGCTGAAAAGCAGAAAAGCGGGACGCCATGTGGCGGTTCTGGCCGATATGAACGAGCTCGGCGGGGATTCCGGACAATATCATTCTGAAATCGGCCGATATGCGGCGGACAGCGGAATCGATCTTCTGATCACCGTCGGCGAAAAGGCCGCCCGGATCGCGGAAGGCGCCTCAGGAAGGATGAATGAGGAGCATATTCGTTCTTTTGATACTTCAGAATCGTTTCTGAAACAGTCAGGAAAACTGATAAGGCCGGGAGATCTGATACTGATAAAGGGTTCACACGGCATGGCGATGGACCGCGTGGCCCGCCGCCTTGCAGAAGCAGCTGAGACAGGAGAGTGGGATGGACATTAGCATACTGATAACGTTACTGGTCGCTTTTATCATTACAGCGATTCTGGGCCCCATATTTATACCGGTTCTGAGAAAAATCAAAGCGGGGCAGAGCATCCGTGAAGACGGCCCGAAGGCACATCTGGCAAAGGCAGGTACGCCTACGATGGGAGGCATCATGATCATAGCCGCGGTTCTCATCACGTGCATTTCGATGACGGTGCGGCGGGGTATCAATACGGACATGGGAATCCTTCTGATTTCCTTTGTGCTGTGCGGTCTGATCGGATTCTGCGATGATTTCATCAAGGTGGTAAAAAAGAGAAATCTCGGTCTGACGGCTCTGCAGAAGCTGATTTTTCAGATTATCATCGCGGTAATTATCGCCGTCTATCAGGCGAAAGTATCGGTATACGGGACGAGTATCTACGTTCCGATCATGAGAGATTACGTGGATCTGGGATGGTTCTACATACCGTTTGTCGCATTCGTTCTCGTAGCCATGGTCAACGCCGTAAATCTTACAGACGGCCTGGACGGCCTGGCGGGAGGCTGTGTCGCTGTTGTAGCGCTGTTTCTCGCTCTGGTGGGATCGGAGATAGGATATACCAGCAGCAGCACCTTCAGCGCGGCAGTGGCGGGAGCCTGCTTCGGCTTTCTGCTTTTCAACCGGCATCCGGCAAAAGTCTTCATGGGAGATACCGGATCGCTGGCTCTGGGAGGTGCGCTGGCGGTGGCCGCTGTCATGATGAATATCGAGCTGATCCTGCCGATAGCCGGCGGCATTTTCCTGGTGGAAGTGCTGTCCGTCATCATTCAGGTGGTCAGCTTCAAGACGCGGAAAAAACGCGTGTTCCGCATGGCGCCGCTTCACCATCATTTTGAACTGGGCGGATGGAAAGAGACGAAGGTTGTGGCCGTTTTCTGGATCATTACGCTTCTGCTCTGCATATTATCGACATTTTTGCTGTAAAATGAAGAAAGAAGGAAACGGAAAAAGGGACGGAGGCGATACAGGCGCAATGGAAAGAGACATGGCAGGAAGACACATCAGAGAAACGGAACAGACGGCGGATCCGGACAGCATGGCGGATCTGAACGGAAAAAAGGTGCTCGTTATCGGTCTGGGAAAATCGGGAACGGCAGCAGCAGAGGCTCTGAAAAGCGTCGGCGCACGGGTGTGCGTATATGACGGAAAGGAAGATGAAAAAAAGCGGCAGTGGGCCGAGGAAAACGGATTTTTTGCCAGCTTCGGCGAACGCCCGGCATCTGTGGAGGGATTTGATCTGGCAGTTCTGAGTCCCGGAGTGCCGGCCGATCTGGATTTTATTCTTCAGATCTCTGAAAACGATACAGAAGTCATCGGTGAGCTGGAACTCGCCTATCGTCTCGGCCGGGGAAAGTATATCGCAATTACGGGGACAAACGGCAAGACGACGACGACAGCGCTGACCGGCGAGATTTTCCGCGCATCCAAAAGAAGGACGGAAGTAGTCGGCAATATCGGCGTAGCCGTCGTTTCAAAAGCCCTGACGGCATCGGAGGATACCTTTCTGGTGACGGAGTGCAGCAGCTTTCAGCTGGAGACGATAAAGGAATTTCATCCCTTTGTGTCTGCTCTGCTCAATGTGACGCCGGATCATCTCAATCGCCATAAGACGATGGAAAATTACATCCGGGCCAAGGCGCGTATCTTTGAAAACCAGACGCAAAGCGATTATTTCGTGTACAATGCGGACGATGAGATCTGTTCGAAAGAAGCCTCCTCCTGCAGAGCGACGGCCGTACCTTTCAGCAGACGTAACCTTCTTGATTTCGGCGCTTTTGTCAGAGACGGAAAAATTGTCATCGCGGACGGCGGCTCAGAGACGGAGATCTGCGGCGTGGAGGAACTGCTGATTCCGGGATCTCATAATCTGGAGAACGCGCTGGCTGCAGCGGCTATCGCCTGGTTTTCCGGAATCGGTGCGGAGACGATCGCCGCGGTACTCCGCAGTTTTCCGGGCGTCAGTCATCGTCTGGAGCGCTGCGGGGAGAAAAACGGCGTATCGTTTGTCAACGATTCAAAAGGGACAAATCCCGATGCGGCGATCCGGGCGGTCCGGTCTTTTCACAATATCGTGCTGATCGCCGGAGGATACGACAAGGGAGCGGAATTCGGTGAATTCGCCGGAAGCTTTGACGGGCACGTCAGAGAGCTCGTCCTGCTGGGCACGACGGCGCCGAAGATACGGAAAGCGGCGGAAGACGCGGGATTCCACAGAATCCATATGGTAAAGAATATGAAAGAGGCTGTGAATCTGTCCTGGTCGCTGGCAGAGCCGGGAGATACGATTCTGCTGTCGCCGGCCTGTGCCAGCTGGGATATGTACGAAAAGTTTGAAGACCGGGGAGATGACTTCAAGCGGTGTGTGGCGGAACTCTGAAATATCCCGGCACAGTGCTGCCGGGATATTTCAGAGCTGCGACAGAATATGTGATTGTGAGATAATCACGGGGGAATCATATGAAGCGAAAAATACTTGCGGCGGCGAAAAGAAGCGTGGCAGCATCGGAACAGCAGGAACCGGAGCGCCTCAGGACGGGGAAAAGAAAAGCGGTTCCGCTGAAGGCGGGAGATTTTCTCCTGACGGCACTGGTGATGGTGCTCGTGGTTTTCGGCGTGATTATGGTGTTCAGCGCCAGTTATTATTACGCGATCAGCGAGGAAGGGACTCCCTATTATTATCTGATCCGCGATATTCCTTACGCGGTGATCGGAACGGCGGCGATGCTGTTCATGGCGAATTTCAATTATCATCATCTTCAGAAAGCAGCGCTGCCGGTTTTCGGCATCATTCTCATTCTGCTTCTTCTGATCTTTACTCCTCTGGGCATTACACTCAATAACGCTACGAGATGGCTCAATCTGGGAATTACCGTCATGCCGGGCGAACTGGCGAAGCCGGCCTGTATTCTCTTTACAGCTGCATGGCTGAGCAGCCGCCGTCATTCGGTCAGAAGCCTTCTGCACGGGATTCTTCCTTGTGTTCTGGCGGCAGGCGTGGTGGCCGTGCTGGTAGCCATGCAGCCGAGTACGACGACAGCGATCACGATTGTCATCATCGTTTTCGGGATAATGTTTATCGCCGGCATGAGCTGGAAATATATCGGCGGCATCTTTGCGCTGGCGGCAGCCGCTTTTTCCGTTCTGATTCTGACCGATGAAGAAGGTTACAGACTGGGAAGAATTACCAGCTTTTTAGATCCTTTTGCGGATCCTCAGGGAAGCGGCTATCAGGTGGTTCAGTCTCTCCTGGCTCTGGGATCCGGAGGACTCACCGGCGTCGGTCTCGGCAAGAGCATGCAGAAGACGCTCTATCTTCCGGAGCCGCAGAATGACTTTATTCTGGCTATCATAGGCGAGGAGCTGGGTTTTATCGGTCTTCTGATTCTGCTTGCGGTCTATCTGCTTCTGATCTGGAGATGTATCCATATCGCTCTCAATGCGCCGGACCGCTTCGGACTTCTGCTGGCATCGGGCATTACGATCATGCTCGGCGTTCAGGTTATTTTAAATGTGATGATCGTAACGTCGCTGATGCCTCCGACGGGAATTTCTCTTCCTTTTGTAAGCTGGGGCGGCAATTCATTGTTTGTATTTATGGGAAGTATGGGCGTAATGCTGAATGTTTCCAGACATTCCGCCCGTTAATGGAGAAATCGATATGAAAGTGATCATGACAGGCGGCGGGACGGGCGGCCACATCTATCCCGCCATCGCCATCGCGGAGGAGATCCGAAGGAGAGATCCGAAGGCGGAGATTCTCTTCGTCGGCACCAAACACGGAATGGAAAAAGATATTGTGCCGAAAAACGGGTATGAACTGAAATTTATCACGGTCAGCGGTCTGAACCGGAGACAGCCGTGGAAAAATATCAGAACGATCCGCGATCTGAAAAAAGGAATGGATGAAGCGAAAGCTATTGTGAAGCAGTTTAAACCCGATGTCGTTATCGGGACCGGAGGCTATGTCTGCGGTCCCGTGGTGAGAGCGGCATCCTCCATGGGAGTGAGGACTTATATTCACGAGCAGAACGCATTTCCCGGACTGACGAATAAACTTCTCAGCAGAAAAGTGAACAGAGTCTTCATCGCCTTTGAGGAAGCGGCCGATTATTTCCATACGAAGGACAGGCCGGTTGTCGTCGGCAATCCCGTCCGGAAATCCTTTCTGAATGTTTCGCGGGAAGCGGCCCGGAGGTCGCTGGGGATCGCGGACAGCGATTTTGTGGTGCTGAGCTTCGGCGGAAGTCTCGGAGCGAGAAAAATCAATGACGAGATGAAAATCGCCGTGGAACGGCTGCACGACAGGAACGGACTGAAGATTTTTTTCGTCACCGGCAGACGCTATTATGATGAGATTACAGCTTCCGCTGATCCCGGCGATGCCAGAGTATCCTATATGAGATACATCGATGATATGCCGAAATATCTCGGCGCATGTGATCTGGCGATTACCAGATCCGGAGCGCTGACCGTTTCCGAAATTACGGCCTGCGGGAGGGCGTCGATCATGATCCCTTCGCCCTATGTGACGAATAATCATCAGTATTTCAACGCCAAGGTGGCGGCGGACCGGGCGGCCTCTATTCTCATCGAGGAAAAAGACTTAAAACCCGGAATGATCGCCGATCTCATCGGCAGACTGATGGATGACCGGCCGCGCGTGGAACGAATGGAGAAAAATGCTGCTGCAATCGGACGCACCGACGCGGCGGACGTCATGTGCGATATCATGGGAATCTGACAGAAAACGGAAGATTGCCGGAAACCTCTTTTTTCCGGAACCGAAAGCCTTTCCCCTGCATATACTGAAGATCAGGAGGAGGTGCTTTCTTGGATATCTATCGAATCTCGGGAGGCAGAAAGCTTACCGGAGCGGCCTCTGCGGCCGGAGCCAAGAATGCGGTGCTGCCGCTGCTTGCGGCTTCGATTCTCGGTGAGGGAGAGAGTGTGCTGAAGAACTGTCCTGCGCTCTCAGATGTCTATGCGATGCTGGGCATTCTCGAAGCGACAGGATGCAGGACGGAATTCACCGGCAGGAAAATCAGTATCTGTGCGGACGAAATGAAAGAAACGCTGCTTCACGGAGATCTGGTGAGAGAACTGAGATCATCCGTCTTTCTTCTGGGTCCCGTTCTCGCATCGAGAGGGTCGGTGCGCATGCGGTTTCCGGGAGGATGTGCCATCGGAAGACGGCCTGTCGATATTCATCTGGAGGCTCTCAGAAAGATGGGAGCAGAGATCGGCGAAGAAGAGGGAATGATCGTATGCCGGGCGGAAAAACTGCACGGAGCCGCGGTCCGTCTGCCGTTTCCCAGCGTGGGAGCGACTGAAAATATTATGATGGCCGCTGCCTGCGCCGAGGGAATCACGGTTATCCGGAACGCGGCGAGAGAGCCGGAGATCGAAGAACTGCAGAATTTCATGAATAAGATGGGAGCGGAGATCTGCGGGGCCGGAACATCTACTGTCATCATTTCCGGCAGAGAGAAGCTCTCAGGAACGGAATGGACTGTGATGCCGGATCGGATCGAAGCGGGAACGCTGATTCTCGCTGCCGCCGTAACAGGAGGAGAGGTCTTCGTAAGAGGTGCCCGTGCGGACTGCATGGAGGCATTTCTCTCCTGCATGAAAACGTGCGGAGTGGCTATCGATGTGCGGGAGGACGGTATCGGAGCGAGAGCTCCGGAAAGGCTGTCTGCCGCCGGAAAGGTATCGACCCGCCCCTATCCCGGATTTCCGACGGATCTGCAGTCTCAGCTGCTGGCGGCCATGGCGGCGTCGGACGGCGTCAGCGTGATAGAGGAAAATATTTTCGAGGATCGTTTTAAAGTTCTGAAGCCGCTGCGGCTGATGGGAGCCGACATCACTCTGTGCGGGCGAAGCGCATGTGTCAACGGAGTCGGAAGACTTCACGGCGCGCGTGTCCGCGCGGAAGATCTCAGAGGAGGAGCGGCTCTCGTCATCGCCGCGCTGGCGGCGGAAGGAGAGACGATGGTGGAAAACATCGGCCTGATAGACAGGGGTTATGATAAACTGGAGAGAACGCTGAACGGACTGGGAGCTGAAATGACACGTACAAAAGAGGGCTGAGATGAACAAGGAAAGAGAACACGACAGTTTCCGGACATCTACGGATATCTACGGGGGAGTGGATGCGGATTATGAGACGCATTTTTTTACAGATGACGGGATGCAGCCGGTATACGGGCCTGACGGGGGAGCGGCGGAAAAAACGGAGGCGGAAGAGCCTCCGAAAAGGCGCAGAAAGAAAAAGCGAAGAAAAAAACATTATATGCTGCGGCTGATCCTGATTTTGATTGCTGCGGCGGCCATTTTTCTGATTCTGCAGTCGCCGCTGTTTGACATTTCCTATATCAGGGTGGAAGGCAACAGTCTTCTCAGCGATGAGGAAATCATAGAGATGGCGGGAGTGGCAGAAGGAGATAACATGTTTTCCGTCAGCAGCCGGAAAGTCAGAAATACGCTGGAAGAAAACGCATACATCGCCTCCGCGGAGATCGACAGGCAGATTCCGGATACTTATGTGATAAAAATCGAGGAAAATAA
>CAJFPD010000060.1 GCA_904398315.1 Candidatus Alangreenwoodia gallinarii
GACTGTTTCCTGCGGCGGCGCCCCGCTTTTCTTTTCTATTCTTTTCTCTCTTTTCGCCTGTCTCTCCGTCAGGCCTGCTGCCTTTCGCAGCTATATCATTGAAAAATGCGGATATCCCTGCTCAGAAATACTCCAGGGCACTCCGACTCTCCTATTTTCCGAATACCTCACGGAAGGAAACCTGATTGTTTACCTGATCCATGACTTCCGCCATATCGCTCGTATCGCCGATGAGCGTCACGCCGCAGAGAATATCGTTAAGGAAGAAATATTTCTTGAGCGTATCTCTGTTCGGATCCTTGAATTCCACCGTACGGAACGCATCCGGTCCGGAGGTCTTGCCGATGGCAAAGAGCTCTGTTTCCGCCACATGCATCGTCATGCCGAAAATCTGAGATTCATAATGCATCTCGTCACCGCAGGCATTCGCGCCGGCAACCTCACCCTGATCCGTCGCTTCCGGCCACAGAGCGTAGTTCATGCCTTCGAATTCCACGCAGTCACCAGCCGCATACAGATCCGGAATATTCGTTTCCATCTTATCGTTTACGAGGATTGCGCGGCCCAGCTTGACGCCTGCTGCTTCAGCGATGGCGCTGTTGGCACGTACGCCGCAGGATACGACGACAACGTCCACAGGAACGACGGTACCATCTTCCAGATACAGCGCACCGTCCTCATATTTCTTCGTATTGGCGCTCGCCAGGATGTGAATGCCCTTTCTCTCAAAGAGCTCCTGAAGCATATGAGATGCTGTCGGATCCAGCTTGTTCGACATCAGAGACGGCATCGCCTCGAGAATCGTCACATCGCATCCGTATTTTCTCAGCTCCCATGCCGCTTCCAGACCGACGACACCGCCGCCGATAACCGCCGCGCGCTTGCCGTTCTTCAGGAAATCGGCAACTTTTGCGATATCCGCGAGAGTACGGATCGTCGTGATATGCGGATCGTCGTGACCTTCAAACGGAGGTACGAAGAAGTGAGAACCCAGAGCATAAACGCACTTGTCATATTCGTAGACCTGACCGTCTTCCATGATGACCTTCTTCGCTTCCGGATCGATGGACGTGATCTTCTTTCCGAACGCCAGATCGATCTTCTTCTCCTCATACCACGCCTTGTCGTGGATTGTAAAGACCTGCGGCTCCGCGCCTGCGAACATGTTCTTCGTCAGCATCGGACGGTTGTAAGGGAGTTCGTCCTCTTCGGAAATCATGACGATGGAACCGGATGCATCACGCTCACGGATCGCGGTAGCCGCACTGAGCGCCGCCGTACCTGCGCCGAGGATCACATAGCGGTTCTGCGTATCATTCTTATAAGTTACTTCATCCAGCTGTACCGGAACGAAGTTTTCCGGACCTACGCCGCAGACAGGACAGATCGTCTTGGACGCCTCAAAGACAGCGCCGCAGACGAGACATTTCACGAATCCCGTACCTGCAACAGGCTTGAGCGCTTCTTTTTTCTGCATAAAGCATCCGAATCCGTATCCGAAATCGTAAGCATCTACCAGATCCTTTTCACTCGGCTTCAGTCTTACGCGAAGACCTCTCATCACCTTCATGTTCAGCTGCTTCAGGCGTTCCGTCAGATGGGAAACCGCCTCGCCGCTCCAGCCGTAGCTGCCGAATACCGCCGCGTATTTGCCTCCGTGCACTGGCGGATACATGTTGATCGTCAGATCCCAGATCGGGTTGAGCGCCTCCTGCAGAATCGTCGGCGTACCGAACAGAACGCCGTCCGCTGCCGCGATGGCACCCAGTACTTCATCCTTATCAGAGGTTACCATATCATACATGCTGATTTCAAAGTCACCGCTGGCTTTCAGGCCTTCCGCAATCTTTTCCGCCAGCTGTGCCGTATATCCGTATGCGCTGACATAAGGAATGACGACTTTCTTCGGATTATTTTCCACCGGCTCGCCGCACCATTCCGCATACTTTTCATAGAGATCGTCCAGATCGCTGTCGAGAACAGGGCCGTGTCCCGGACAGATCATCGTCGGCTTGAGTTCATCGCGGACGAGACGCAGAGCGTCAGCCATATGAGGCTGCTTGAAAGGTCCCAGAATATTGTCGAAATAATATTTCGTCGCCTTCATATAGCCTTCGTAGTCCGTCACCGTGCTGCGCAGAATTCCCTCATGCGCGTAGTGGGAGCCGAAGGAATCGCAGGTCATCAGAACGCCGTCTTCTTCGATATAGGAATAAATCGTATCCGGCCAGTGCAGATTCGGCACGGAATAGAAGCGGATCGTCTTGTTGCCCAGGCTCAGAGTATCGCCGTCCTTCACCGCAACAGAATAGAATTCTCTGTTTACGATGTGCTTCAGGAAGCTGATAGCGACAGCGGAACCGACAATTTTGATGTTCGGATTGATCTCCAGAATTTTTTCGATGCTGCCGGCGTGATCCGGTTCCGTATGATCGACGATCAGATATTCGATCTCTTCGATCGGCGTAATCTGCTTTACCGTCTCGATATATTCGTCAAAGAATTTTTCCTTCGCGCTCTCAAACAGTGCCGTCTTTTCGCTCCCCTTGAGAACATAGGAATTATACGTGGTTCCGAACTCCGTATACATGATGATATCAAATACGCGGAGATCCTTGTCAAGTACGCCTACCCAGTAAAGGCTTTCGTTCAGTTTCATTGATTTCATGAAAGATTCTCCTTTCCTCTTCTTTTTCCCGGCTTACGGTTTCTCGTTCACTCCGTACCGCCGGCATCTTTCCCGGTTGCCCGGTTCTGCTGATTGTACCGCTTACAATATCTGCTGTCTTTCTCCGCGCATTCTGCATGCGCTTCTTTGCGGAAGAGTCTGCTTTTCTGCAGACTCATTTTCTCTCTGGTTTACATTATACCTCTTTTTCAGAGTATTATGTTGTTGCATTTGCCTCATTTTACACATTTTTCTTCTTTTCTTTCCCTCTTCTTTTCCCCGCCTGTCTGTCCGGCTTCCTTTTTCTGTTAAAAATATACTTTTCATACTTTCTATTCCATTTTTTAAAAAAGGATACCGGCCGGCAGCAACGCCGGCCGGTATCCTGTCTCACCGTAAAACATCTGATCCGGATATTTTATATCTTATTATTATCATCTGCCCGGAAATCTGCATTTCCGTCTTCTCTTTTCGTGCTTCTTTCATACTTCCTGAAACGTACAAACGCCGCACCATCCGGTACGGCGTTTACCGTTTCTTACAGATAAAACCCGCAGTTTCATCCGATGAACTTCTGTCGTTTTCGTTATTTTTCTTCCTTGACCTTGATCTTCGCCGCCTTGCCGGTTCTCTGTCTCATGTAATTGAGCTTTGCTCTTCTTACCGCACCGCGCTTTACGACTTCAACCTTTTCGATCATAGGCGAGTGGATCGGGAATGTCTTTTCGACGCCTACGCCGGAAGAGATCTTTCTTACTGTGAAAGTCTTACCGAGACCGCCGTTCTGGATCTTCAGCACGAATCCTTCAAACATCTGAACTCTCTCTCTGTTGCCTTCCTTGATCTTGATATAGACCTTCAGAGTATCACCCACGTTAAACGCCGGAATATCCTCTCTCTTATAATCCTGTTCGATCGCTTCAATAATGTTCATCTTTTCCTCTTTCCTGCCACAACGTTCTTGATATGAACAGAAGGCGCCTCACCTCAGAGCACTGTGCTCATCCCTCGGAAGCTGCTTCCTTTCCGCCTGTCCGGGAATGTCTCTCTTTACGCCGGATCATTATCCGGCCTCCCGGCCTCTGCCCTCTGTGCGCGCCCCGTGCGCGCCATATCAGCGGACCGTCTGCAAATACCAAAATATAATATCACATTCAAAATTAAAATACAAGCATTTTCTTCTACGTTCCGCTCCTGCAGGCTTTCGCACATCACTCCGTCATGCTTCTTGAGAATTCCGCTGCGGTCAGGCGCTGTCAGGCGCGGGGATGCGTTCTGTCGTAGACTTCCTTGATGCGGTTCCGGGAAACGCTCAGATAGATCTGAGCCGCTGCCGCATCCTCATAACCCATCAGCTCCTGAATCGACTTCAGGTCCGCACCGTTCTGAACCATATGAGCCGCAAAGGAATTCCTGAGAATCTGCGGCGTCAGCTTTCCCTGAATGCCGGCCTTATCCGCATACGTTCTCACGATCTTCCACAGTCCCTGTCTCGTCAGCTTCTGACCGTGATAATTCATAAACAGATAATCCGGCTCTGCCTCCGCTCCTGCGGACTCCGTCTGAAAAGCGCGCTGACGCTTCCTGTATGACTCCAGCAGTTTCGGCCTTGCCTCGTCCACATAACGTTCCAGAGCCCTGCGGCACGGCCTGCCCAGCGGTATGATCCGCGCCTTTCCGTATTCGCCGCTGCAGGTGATAAAGCCGATGCGGAAATTGACATCGCTCATGTGCAGACTCGTAATCTCCGTCACCCGTATACCGGTACCGTACATAATCTCCAGAATCGAACGGTCCCGTATACCTTTCACGGACTGATCCGGCGCACTGAGAATCCGTTCCACTTCCTCCACCGTCAGATACTCCAGTTCTCTGTGTTCCATATGCGGCACTTTGATTTCCCTGGCAGGATTATCGTCCAGAACACCTTCCTCGCATAAAAAAGAACAATAAGAACGCACCGATGCGATTTTACGATTGACAGTCGACGGAGCCCGTCCGCTCTTTCGCAGAGAAAGGATATATGAAACGATATCGGTATTCGTAATATCCTCCGGCCGGTCTACGCCCGCATCCGACAGATATTTCTGAAATTCCGAAACATCCCGTCTGTAGGCGTTATATGAATTTTCCGCCATTTTCTTCGTATTTTTCAAATATTCCGTATAGCGTTCCAGATAGCTTTCTTTTTCCATAGCCAAACCCGTGCCTGTCACTTTTTTCCACGCCGGAATCCGCCGGCGGCTCTGCCGGCATCATTTTTCTGCCGGATCACACATGCCGTTCTGTTTCTTCTGTAAAATTCAGTATATCATATTTCCGACATTTTTCGTCGTTCTTTTGGAATTTTCCATCCGCATCCGCCATCCGCGCATGTCACGTTCGTCCTGATCCGAATCCTTCCGTTTCGCATACGTCATGACCGTTTTTGCTGCTTCTGTCCGGATTATCCGCAGATCATCAGCATCAGCGGTACGGTTACGATAGCCAGCACTGTGGTAATGAATACAGATTTTGCTGCCAGCTGTTCATTACCGTCGTACTCCGTCGCAAACAGCACACTGGTGTTCGCAATCGGAAGAAGCAGCAGAATGTAGACGACCGACAGGATAAACGTATCCCTGATGAAAAAACTCAGAATCGGCCAGAAAATCAGCGGCAGAACAATCTGGCGCACAGCGGCGAAAGGATACACATGCCAGTCATTGAAAATCGCGCGGAAATTCATCGTAGCCAGCGTAGCTCCGATGAGAATCATTGCCAGAGGGGTCGTCACATTTCCCACGGACGAGACGACGGAAACGACATCTTCTGGCAGCGCCACATCCAGCAGGTAAAAAATGATGGAAAGCAGAGAAATACTGATTCCCGGTGTCATCAGTTTTTTCCACTCCAGCGTCTTTTTATTATCACTGTGGCCTATATGCATCAGTATGACTCCCAGAGTAAAGACAGAGATATTGAAAGCTATATTGATAATTCCCGCATAAAATACCGCTGTTTTCCCGAACAGAGCATCCATCAGGGGAAATCCCATGAAGCCGACATTCGAATACGCCATCATAAATGCATACAGCCCCTGATCTTTCTTCGGCAAATGCATCAGCTTTACTACCAGTATGCTGATGAGCGGCAGCAGAACATACACGATGACACCTACTGCGAATACCTCCGCCACAGCGCCGATATCTTTCTCACTTCCCTCCTGTTCCAGAACCGAGGCGAGAATCATAGCCGGCAGAGTCACATGCAGAAGCAGCTTCGTCAGTTTTTTAATCAGATCTCCATCGATCAGCTTTACTTTATATAAAAGATATCCTAAAAACATCATGATAAATAACTGCAGCATCTGATGCAGAATCACTTCAACTTCCATAAGTCCGTTTCTCTCCCTTACCATTTCAAAATTTTTCTTAACTTAATATCTTTTTATATCTTTCTATATATTTTCCGGAGACACCAAAAGGTCGGAGACCTTGCTCCGGCCTGTCAATACCGATCATTTCACTGCCGCTCCCGGGGAGTGCGCCCGTCTCCGAAAAGGCGGATTCCGCCTTCCGGCGGATAAAAGTCATCGGATAAAATTCGTTTTGATCTGCTCCGTATTTTCAGGTGCCTCTACGCCTGATTTTCCGATACACTGAAGCATCCATGCCATATGATCCGCCAGCGTTCTCATCGTCTGCAGTCCTTCCAGATCCTGTCTCGCTTCTTCCGCCGTCATTCCGTGAATCGAATTCCAGTACTGAGAGGATACAACCGGCATTCTGCTGATGGTAAAATACTTGTTCAGCCGGTCAAAGGTAGCGCTCGCACCTCCTCTGCGACAGCTCACCACCGCTGCTGCAGGCTTGTGAGCCAGTCTGCCTTTCGAAACGTAAAATGCCCTGTCCAGAACTGCGCAGATTGCACCGTTTGCACCTGCGTAGTAGACAGGTGATCCTATCACAATTCCGTCCGCTTCGATCATCTTTTCCACCAGTTCATTACAGATATCATCGTCAAAAGCGCATCTGTCCAGTTCCGAACAGGCGCCGCAGGCGATGCATCCTCTCACCGGCTTTGTACCCAGCTGAAAAATCTCCGATTCCACGCCGTGCTTTGCCAGCTGGCTCCCGACTTCGCTTAAAGCGGTATAGACACATCCCTCCGTATGAGGACTTCCGTTTACCAGTAATACTTTCATGTTTCTTCTCCTTTTCTCCTTTTCTTCTTTTTTTGACGGTCTTTTTCTCTCCGGACGCTCCTGCCGCCGGAATCCTATCTCTTAATCCCACCAGAAATACCAGCATTTTGATCCGTTCAGAAATTCCGAAAGCTGTTCCTCTGTCAGTTTTCCTTCCGGCTTTACTATATCCGGACAGAAAAGTGCATGTTCCTTTGAAACTTCATTCGCCTGTTTCCGGCTCAGAGAACGGGGCAGCAAAAACTCCAGTTCGTCGTGACTGACCGCTATCGGAACGGCACCGTATTTTTCATACCAGTATTTTGAAACTGCCATCATGTGTTCTGTATCAGGGCAGCGGTTCCATCCTCCGAAAGGCAGCCAGGCGAAAATGCGCCAGGGATCACTTACCGGGATCAGCGCCAGAATCGTCTCCGAAATCAGACCTGTTCCAAACTCCCAGAAAGAACGGAGATTTTTCAGATCTGACAGCGTCAGCTCCGGCCTGCAGATCACATCATCTCCCCCGGCTTTTCTGTTCTTTTCACTTTCACCGTTTTCCCCGTTTGCTGCTCCGTTATCCTCCGACAGCCGGTTTTGCAGAAAGTGAAAACGCCCCTCACTCCGTTCCGGTCTGCCGGTACACGGCCGTTCCCGGCTTTCCGTTTCTTTTTCCTCCTGCTTATCCGGTTCTTCCTGTTCCGTAAACTTTTCTTCCCGGCGCAGTTCGTCAAAATATCCTTTTCCGTCGGGCAGATCTGCCGTTAGCTTATCTTCTCTGTATGCCCGTATTTTCACCGGATTGAATTTCCACGGCACATCTCCACTGCTGCCCTTCGCATCTTCTTCATCTTCGTCGGAGCTGTCAGAAAATATCGGATCCGGAATCTCAGTTTCCTCTTCTTCCTCTCCCGCGTCAGCAGGATCACTGTTCAGCAGCAAAGATTCCATCAGCGCAGCATCCACACGTACGAAGACGGGAAAAACGTCGCGTTTTGCCGCTGCCTCCTGATAAATCTTCACCAGTCTGCCGTCATCTTCACCGGGCATAATGACGATACAGTCACAATCGAGATATTCTGACATCCTGTCGGCCAGATCGCTTCCGGATGAAGTTTTTTTCTCCCTGCGGAATTTAAACATCTGCTGTACACTCCATCTTACGCATTTTATCTCATGCAGGCATTCCGCCCGCACGCTGAACTCTATTATAACACCGCTTTCCGCTCTGTAAAACAGCCGATGATATCTTCTTCCGTAAAAGAAAAGCGATCCGAAACGGTTCCTGCAGCAATTTTCACATATATATATATATAAACTGCTTCGCAATTGAGATGTATTATCTTCATGTTATACTGAAATATATGGAGGTCATTCATGAAGAAAAAAACTCATTCGGTGAGCCGGTCCACCAAACAAGCAATCTGCACTTCCCTGAAACAACTGATGCAGAAAAAGGATCTCAACAAAATTACGATAGCCGAAATCATGGAAAATTGCGGTATGGCGCGCCAGCAGTTTTATTACCACTTTGAGGACATCTATGACCTGGTTCGCTGGATGTTCCAGGAGGAAGCCCTCTCTCTCCTTCAGCAGCAGGAAGGAAGTACGCTCTGGCAGGATGGTCTGCTGCAGCTCTTTCGCTATCTTCAGGAAAACCGTACCATCTGCCTGTGCGCTCTCCGCTCTATGGGACGTGAACATCTGAAGAGATTCTTCCAGGCTGAAATCTATGCTCTAATCCATCAGACTATAGAGGAAATCTCCGAAAAAACAGGGAATCGTGAAAGTAACGTAGATATAGAACTGCTCACTCATTTTTATGTAATATCCTTTGCCGGCCTGGCAGAAAGCTGGCTGCTGGGTGAAATAGACAGAACACCCGAGGAACTGATACAGTTCACCGACACATTTCTGAAAGATCAGATCTGTGGTGTGATGACCAGACCAAACGGCACACTCCCGAAGTTCTCCGGCAGCGGCAACAGCGTCGATATCGACGATACGTCCTCTTCGGCTGACAAAAATCATGCGTAACAGGTTAATTTTTACTTAATCTGGATTTTACAGTTGTTTTATGAATAATTTTACATTATCCTGAAATTGGTAAACAGCTTCTATTTCAGGAGGTCACATGAAAAAGAATGATACCATGAAGAGAAAGCCCACCGAAAAATATCTGCCGGAACGCTTTTCCTGTGTCTTATGCGGTACCGACCGTATATACAACGGCATTGTGTTCAAAGGATGCTGCATCTGTGAAGAATGCGTGGCATACCTGTCTTCCTTCAATCTAAACGGCGACCAGACAATCACGGTTCTCCATCTGGACAACAATGCACGAACAGTCAGCAGAAAACGAAAGCCGGCAGTGGAAAATGCAGAAAACGCGGCAGAAAACAGAGACAGCTATCAGACAGAAGCAGATATAGCTAAAGACAGATAATACATTTTTCAGATTTTGTAGTACAATATATATAATCTGTCTGGCGTCACAATAATCAACGAGTATCGGCAATTATTAAAACGACGATTACAAAATATTTTACAGTCACATCAACTATATCAACAGAAAAAACAGAAGCTATTACCAAACCCGGCTGCCATATCGGTCAGCCGATCCGTCCCCTGCAATCAATAAAACAGGGGACGGATTTTTTATATAAGAAAATCTTTTCCTCTGGTCACTTCTGCGGCGGCTCTGAGAAAAATAAAAAAGCAGCTCACATTTGTGAACTGCTTTTTCTCAAAACCGGCAACGCC
>CAJFPD010000061.1 GCA_904398315.1 Candidatus Alangreenwoodia gallinarii
TTATTTTCACATTTTCGCGTTTTTTCTTCTTTATCGGATCCGGACTTCTGATCGCCCTGCGGCCTCCGGCCGTCTGCCCGTTGAAGCGGGCGGACGGACACCTCAAAAGAGCCTAAAACAGCCCTTTCACGATAAAAAATATCACCGGTACGGCAAGCGCCGGCAGGAGATTCATCGTTTTGAAATTCTTGATGTTCAGGATGGAGAGTCCCGAGCTCAGGATCAGAAATCCTCCCACCAGCGAGATCTCTGTCATCAGATCTTCTGACATGAAATTCTGCAGATAAAGAGCCGCCAGGTAGATCCCGCCCTGCCACAGAAACAGGACGGCGGCGGCGATGGCGATGCCGAAGCCGTAGGTGGACGCGAGAACCATGGATGTCACCAGATCCAGCGTTCCGTTAGTGAACAGAAAAGTATTATTTCCGCTGAGGGCGCTTTCGATGGGACCGAGAATGGACAGCGTCCCCACGCAAAACAGCAGAATCGCCGTGGACAGTCCCTGCCCCAGATTCCCGTCGCCGGTCCGGTCCGTCAGCCTGTGAAATTTCTCATCGATATCGAGAATTCCTCCGATCAGACCTCCTGCCGCCAGACTGACGATGAACAGCACAGGATACCGGCTGTCAGGCATGTTGGAGGCGATGGCATTGATTCCCACTCCGGCCGCGGCCAGTCCCATGGCATCAAAGAGGATGACGCGGTGTTTTTCCTTCAGTCCCCTTCGGAAAATGCTGCCGGCGGCGCTGCCTACGAGAATCATCGCCGTATTATAAATTGTTCCTATCATTTTACCGTATCCCTTCCTCCCGTACAGGCTCTGCTCTGCGAAAATCCCCGGAGCCTGCTCCGGGGATTTTCATCACCGACGGACAGAAGTGCACCTTCTTCCCGTCTTTTCTATACTGTTTCCCGTTTTTTCAGACAATTACATCAGACATTGAACAGGAAATGGATCACGTCGCCGTCCTTCACCTCATAATCCTTGCCTTCCGAGCGGATCAGGCCTCTTTCCCGGGCGAGAGCGAGATTTCCCTTACATTCCACGAGCTGATCGTAGCTGATCGTTTCCGCGCGGATGAAGCCTCTCTCAAAATCGGTATGAATCTTTCCCGCCGCCTGCGGCGCTTTCGTTCCTCTTGTAATGGTCCACGCTCTGACTTCCGGTTCGCCTGCTGTGAGATAAGAGATCAGATTGAGCAGAGAATAAGAGGACTTCACCAGTTTATCGAGGCCGGACTCTTCTATGCCCAGATCCTTCAGGAATTCCTCTTTTTCTTCTCCGTCCAGCTCCGCGATTTCCGCTTCCAGCTGAGCGCAGACGACGATCGCCTCCGAACCCTCGCCGGCGGCAAATTCCTTTACCTGCGTCACAAACTCATTGTCCTGTCCTGCTGCATCATCCTCTGACACGTTTGCCACATAGATGATCGGTTTATAAGACAGGAGATTGAGCGTCTTTACGTATTCCTTCTCCTCATCCGTAAAATCCAGCGTTCTGGCGGAGAGTCCCTGTGCCAGCGTATCGCTGATTCTGTTCAGAATATCCAGATTTTTCTGCAGGCTCTTATCGCCCTTCAGATTTTTCTGCGTGCGCTGAATTGCTTTTTCCACCGCTTCCATATCGGCCAGAATCAGCTCCATATTGATGGTCTCGATATCGGAAAGCGGATCGATCTTTCCGTCCACATGAACCACGTTGGGGTCCTCAAAGCATCTCACCACATGGACGATGGCGGCTACCTCGCGGATGTGTCCCAGGAATTTGTTTCCCAGTCCTTCCCCCTTCGACGCACCTTTGACCAGGCCGGCGATATCGTAAAATTCGATGGTGGTATAGATCGTCTTTTTCGCATGATAAAGATCGGTGAGCACCTTCAGGCGCTCATCCGGCACGGTCACCACGCCCACATTGGGCTCAATCGTGCAGAACGGATAATTTGCCGCCTCCGCCCCTGCTTTCGTGATCGCGTTAAACAGCGTACTTTTGCCTACATTCGGCAGTCCTACGATTCCTAATTTCATTTTTCCTCCCCCGGTCTCCCTTTTTCTCCTGCGAGAGACCTCCTCTATTTCATTTTCAGCAGATATCCTTCCGATCTCTTTTTTCTTCTGTACCGCCTGTTCATGACGATCAGTCCCGCCAGACACACGACAAACGCTATCAGACTGACACCCTGAGCCGTCCGGAACGGAAAGATCAGAAAACCGCCTATGTGCAGGACGCCTTCCACCTGCGAAGGATCGTATCCCGCGCTGATCAGCCCCGTGACGAGATCCGCCGGTCCGGTGAGCAGGCTGTCCGTCCGAAGCTGCTCCACAAAAAAACGTTCTAGAGAATAGAGCACGCCGTAGAGCAGGACTGTCTCACCCCGAAATCGCCTTTTCCGGTCTATATACGATAGCAGGAAAAAGAGCATCAGGCACCAGAGCGATTCGTAGAGGAAGGTCGGATGCACCTTAACGCCGTCTATCGTAATCGCCCAGGGAAGATCCGTCGGTGTTCCGTGAGCTTCCTGATTGAAGAAATTGCCCCATCTTCCGATGGCCTGCGCCAGAGCGATACATGGGAAGGCGACATCCAGCACGTCAAGAGGACTGCATCGCTTCTTCCGGCACATCAGAACCGCCGTCACCGCTCCGAAAATAAGGCCTCCGTGTATCGCAAGACCTCCGGCGCGGATATTGATCACATCGAAGAAGCTGTGATAATATTCCCAGTTGAAAAGTACATACCAGAGGCGTGCACCTACGATTCCCACAGGCACGGAAACGAGTATGATATCCAGCAGGTCGTCCGGTGAAATCCCGTGAGACGGCGCCCTCCTCACTGCCAGAAAACCTGCCAGGAGAATTCCTGCGCAGATCAGTATGGCATACCAGCGTATATCCAGTCCGAAGACGGTAAACGCCACAGGATCCGGTGGTGTAAAATTCATGATGATCGCTTGCCTCCCTGACATTCACAGCCGCGGCGTATTTACCTGCACCGCAGCCTGCCGCGGACGGCTGCGGTTCTTTGCCGCGGAATCTCCTCACAGAGAAATTTTTCAGGAAATTTTCCTTCCGCTCTTTTATGCGGACTTTATTCCCGCAGTTCCGGCTTATGGAGTTTCCCGGCAAAACATAGTATACTTGTATTGACATATCATCTCCGCACCGGTTCAGATCTTCAGTCATCCCTCCGGCAGCCTGTCCGATGCGGCAGCCCGCAGATCATTTTTTCTGCGAAACCGGGCGTTTTTCCGTAAAGCGCCAAACAGATGCTATTATATCATGCCGGCAGAGATTCAACCATATTTCTGCCGCAGAATTTCCGAAAAGAGCGGAAACCGCAAAAAAAGATCATAATAAATCACGGAAGAAGGAGTCATATCATGCTTTTCAAATTATTATCCGCGCCCGTCCTCGGCGCACTGATCGGTTATATCACCAACTGGCTGGCCGTCAGAATGCTGTTTCGCCCCCGGGAGGCGAAATATTTATTCGGCCGCAGACTTCCCTTTACTCCGGGTGTGATTCCCAGAGGAAAGGAACGTCTCGGAAAGGCCATGGGTTCCATCATCAACACGCAGCTTCTCACCGAAGAATCCATCCGGGAACATCTGACGTCCGACGAATTCATCTCGCTGGTCCGCGGTGCCATACGGAATACGGAGGAAAGGCTGAAAGCGGACGACAGGACATTCCGCCGCTGGCTCGATGAAACGGTGGGAGAGGAAAAAACGGCGCAGTCCGCAAAAAAAATTCAGGATTTTCTCACGGAAAAGGCTGCGGAAAAGCTTTCCGAAATGCAGATCGGCCGCCGTGCTGCCGGCCTTCTTGCCATAAAAATCGGGGAATCCCTCAAAGGTTCTTTCCTCGGTAAATTTGTCAGCGACTCCTTTCTTCAGAGTCTGGTTCCTCTCTTTGAAAAAATGATCGACGATTATATCGGAGAACACGGAAAATCCCTTCTGCGGCCCGTCATCGAAAAAGAAACGGACAATCTGCTCGAACGCCGTATCAGCGATACGGCGCAGACTCTCTCCGAACTGGAAATCGATCGGGAAAAGCTTCTCGAAAAGCTGTCCTCCGACTCTGTCGTACAAAAATTCACCGAAGTTCTCCGCACTCTGGATATCGGCCGCATCGCGGAAAAGGCCGTCTGCGACATGGACGCCGTTCAGCTGGAACGGCTGGTGATGTCAGCCATGAAGACGGAACTCGGTGCCGTCATCAACCTCGGCGCCCTGATCGGCCTTCTGCTCGGGCTCATCAATATGGCGATTTACCTCCTGTGATGCCGGACACTTCGCGACGGGCACAGGCGCCGGTACGCAGAATCCGCAAAA
>CAJFPD010000062.1 GCA_904398315.1 Candidatus Alangreenwoodia gallinarii
GACGACGCGCAGGAGGAATTTCCGGAAAGCGCGGCGGAAAAGCTGTTTTCCGTTTCCGGCGTTTCCGCACAGGAGATCGGCAGGATGCGGGAGATCGTCAGCAGAAAGGCCTTCGGCCCGGAAACGGCAGACGCGGTTGCAGATGCCGGGGAATGCTCCTTCGTCCTCGGAATTTACCGCCGGGCGGCGGAAGGTCTGTATGAGACGCTGCCGTGGTATAAAAAAGTATATTTCCGTTTTATCGCGGTATTTTTATAAATTGTACCGCTGTCCGGCGGGACTTTTTATATCGGAAGCTATGTATAATCCGGCCGGATTGACCGGATTGCTGTCGGCTTCCATCGGTACCGGCCCGGACAGACAGATGATTCCGATCGGTACCGGCTCCGATCGGAAAATCCGCGGAAAACGATGGATGAATCATTATGGTTTGATATTCCGGAAAAATTCCGCCGATTAAGAAAAAAATCAGTTTTTTCCCTTTGACAGAGAAAAAATACTGTATTAACATGAGAATAATATCAGGTGCCGTCGGAGATCGGCTCCGCTGCGGTACCCGTATGGATTTTCTGATAACGCTTTCGGACCGGGCGACCGGTATAAAACGGCATGCGGAGCAGAAAATAAAGGAAGGGAAGGAGAATTAATATTATGAAAAAACTGAAGTGGATCTTATCCGCATTCCTGATGCTGTCACTGGCTGCAGCCATGCTGACTTCTTCGAAAAAGAACAGAGGAAGCGCGGAGTAAAGAGGAAGTCAGGCTCCGGCGGGAGAAATCCTAAGCGGCCGGAGCCTGATTTTCTGATGGGAAATAAAGAGAAAAAGGCGGGAAAAGAAGGATTGTAATCTGATCCGGCCTGCGTTATAATAAAAATATATGAGCTTGTAAATCTGCAGGGTTAGTACATCGGTAGTACAGCGGCTTCCCAAGCCGCGGAGGCGGGTTCGACTCCCGTACCCTGCTCCAGTTATCAGCGTGTGGAACGGATGAAAGGGGGACGTCACATTAACGGATACTTACCGTTAATGTGACGTCCCCCTTTTTTATTTCCTCCCTTTTCAGACGGGTCTTTTGCAATCCTTTCCGCTTCCGGCATGGCAGCAATCGTTTTCTTTCTTTTTCGGCGAACGGAATGTCTTTTTTGTCGAAAAATCACAGGAGCTCTTACAGCAAAGAGAGAGAAACGGTAAACTGTCCGTAAAGAAAAACGTTGTCAGACATATATTTTTATATATTTCCATAGATTTTCATTTCTGTATTTCATTTTGGTTCCGGAATTCATGTTTTGCTTTTCATGAGACAGGAGGAGAGAGGAGAAATCTGCTGTCAGGCGGAGAAATCCCGCTCTGCGGAAAAAACACCGCTGCAGCGGGAGATTACTGATGCGGAAAAACGCAGGATGAAGGAGGAGTCAATATGGCAGGACACTATATCGAATTTCAGCATGTCACAAAAAGTTACGGAACGGGGAACGCGAGGATCGATGCGCTGTCCGATGCGAGTTTTTACATAGAGCAGGGGGAATTCTGCATTCTGCTGGGATCCTCGGGAGCCGGCAAGACGACGCTGCTCAATATGCTGGGCGGGATGGACCGGATATCCGGCGGTAAAATCGAGCTTGGAGGAAGGGAGATCTCTTCTCTGGATGAACGGGAACTGGTGGAATACCGGCGTCATGATGTGGGATTCGTCTTTCAGTTCTACAATCTCATCCCAAATCTGACGGCTCTCGAAAATGTGGAGATCGCCACGCAGCTGGTCGACGATCCGATTCCGGCAAAGAGAGTGGTAGAGATGGTGGGACTTTCGGAACGGGAGAATAATTTTCCGGCTCAGCTGTCCGGCGGAGAACAGCAGCGGGTGGCTATCGCCAGAGCTCTCGCAAAAAATCCGGCTCTTTTGCTTTGTGATGAACCGACAGGCGCCCTGGATTATGTGACCGGAAAGGCGGTTCTGAAGCTTCTTTATGATCTCAGCCGCCGCAGAAATGCCACCGTGGTTATCATCAACCACAATTGTTCTGAAAATGACGCTGCGGACAATCCGTTCTTTTAAAGGAAGATATATGGCTCTGCTGCTCATCGTGGCTCTCAGCGTGGGATTTTTCGCCGGTCTGAAGATCACCCAGGACGCCATGACAGCAGTCTGCGACGATTATCTGTCGGAGCAGAACTTTTACGATTACCGGCTGATCTCCACGGCGGGATTTACCGAAGAGGATCTTCAGGCGCTGTCGGAGCTTTCCTTTATCGGAAGTGCGGAGGGAACACATTCAGTGGATGCGCTGGTGAGCGGAGAGGACGGGGATGAGCCTTTTAAACTTCTGGCCCTTCCGGATGAGGTAAATCTGCCATCGCTGACGGCGGGAAGAATGCCGGAGTCGACGGAAGAGTGTCTGGCAGACGCTCGTGCGTTTGACGAGGAAGATATCGGAAGTACGATCCGCATTTCGGATGAGAACGACGCAGTTGTTCTGTCTCAGTTCTCCGGCAAGGAATTTACCATCACGGGACTGGTGCATTCTCCCCTGTATCTGAATACGGATCGTGGAAGTACCGGACTCGGAAACGGAAGCCTCAGCGGATTTCTGTATCTTTCGGAGGAAAATTTCACGGCGGAGGTCTATACGGAAATCTGTCTGACGCTTGCGGAAAAGGCTCCGGCTTACAGCGAAGAATATGACGATCTCATCAGCCGGTACGAAGATGAGGTTATGGCGGAGTGCGAAAAGCAGACGGCGCAGCGTTTCCGCATGACAGAGGCTTTCACCGGTATGACGCCGGAAATCTATATCCTGACCCGCGGGGAAAATGCCGGATATGTCAGCTTTGAAAATGACACATCGATTCTCAGCGGTGTGGCGGATATCTTCCCTGTCTTTTTTATTCTCATCGCCATTCTCGTCTGCATCACGACGATGACGCGTATGGTAGACGAGGAAAGAACGCAGATCGGCGTCCTGAAGGCGATGGGGTACAGCAGGGCGGCAGTGACGGCGAAATACCTGCTTTACGCCGGAAGTGCCACGCTCATCGGATGGGCTGTCGGATTTTTTGCGGGAACCTGGGGACTTCCGCGGGTTTTCTGGTACGCCTACAGCGCTCTGTACGGATTTGCGCCCATGTCGTATCTGTTCCGTCCGTCTCTGGCGTTTCTGACGCTGGCCGTGGCTCTGGCGGGAATTCTGGGAAGTACCTGGCTTTCCTGCCGCAGAGAACTGTCGGGTCAGCCTGCGGAACTCATCCGGCCCCGTTCGGCGAAAGAGGGAAAGCGGATTCTGCTGGAGCGGATTGCGCCGCTGTGGAAGCGGCTGTCTTTTCTGCAGAAGGTGACGCTGCGCAATATGTTCCGCTACAAAAAACGCCTCCTGATGATGCTGATCGGAATCAGCTGCTGCACCGGTCTGATCGTCACGGCCTTCGGTGTCCGCGATTCCATGATTCACGTGGGATCTCTGCAGTATGAAAACGTTCAGAAATACGACATCGAGGCTTCCCTTTCGGATGGCTCTCAGCAGGAAGCCATATCGAATCTCGAAAATACGGAAGGCGTCAGCGGCGTGGCGAGGCTTTCTGACACACAGAAACGCGTGGACGACGCCCTGTCCTGTCTGAATTACATCATCTGGCTGATCGTCCTGTTCTCCGGAGCGCTGGCTTTTATCGTCATATTCAATCTGACGAATATCAATCTGGCGGAACGGAGCCGGGAAATCGCCACGGTGGAGGTGCTGGGATTTTATCCCGAGGAGACGGATAGCTATGTCCTGCGGGAAAATCTGGTGCTGTCCGTGATCGCCGATCTCATCGGTCTGCCGCTGGGAACGCTGTTTCACCGCATCGTCATGAACAGGATCGATATCGAATCTATGTCCTTTGATGTCCGTATCACGGCGGTCAGTTATGTTCTGGCTCTGATCTGTACCGTTCTCTTCGCCGTGATCATCAATCTGTTCATGAGGCGGCAGATCGGAAAGATACAGATGACAGAGTCGCTGAAGGCGGTGGAGTGAAAAGACGGAGGTATCCGCATCAGTCTGCCTGACGCAGCCGTTCCACGATGCTCTGTTTTTCCAGATTATAGAAGCAGATATGAGGAAGGATAACGGTGAATAGCAGGAGGATCGGCGTGCAGATGACCAGCGGCAGCAGGGTGAAGTGGAAGGTAGAGAATCCTCCCGCCGTGATGGCCCGGACGATGATTCCGACAGCGGCGGAGCTCAGAATGTAGGAGGCGATCAGCGTGAGACCGGCGTAAAAGAGTCCCTCGCAGATCAGCATCTTTTTCAGCTGTCTTTTCGTCATGCCGATGCTCTGCATCATGGCGAATTCCCGTTTCCGCGAGATGATTGCCGTGATCATGCTGTTGATGAAATTCAGGACTCCCACCAGGGCGATGATGGCGCTTATGGCGTATCCCATGACAGAGGAGGAGCGCGTCTGAGCTTCGTACTGTTCGGCGATCGTCTGACGGGAGGTGATATTCATGCCCGGCGCTTCCTCTTCCTGGTAGGCGGTCAGAAGGTCGGAGGCTTCCTGCATGGCTTCGTCGTCCACGTTGAAATAATATTTTCTCGGCGAGCTGTCCGGCCAGATCTGCGTGAAGACACCGGACGGAATAATCAGAGGTACTTCAAAGACCGGAGCGCTGCCTTCCACCATGGGCTGAAGAGGAGATACGACGGCCATCACCGTGAAATCACGGCCTTCGATGTTTACCGTTTCACCCACGGAGAAGGTAGGCTGTCCCGTTCCCTCTTCAGCGGCCGGGCCGATGGCGATGACATAGTTACCTGTGGAAAAGGCGCCTTCATCCCAGGCACCGTCGAGAATGTACGGATCAGAGACGGCTGCTTCGAGGACAGGACCGTCGGTTCCGTATATGGTAAACGGAACGGCTTCGCCTGCCAGAGCGCGGTCGTATTCCTCTTTCCACTGCGGATAGCTCGGGTCATAGGAGGAGAATTCCTGCAGTCTGTCTTCCGTGTAGAAAGAAGCATAATTGGCGCGCGCTGTTTCGCTCAGGACACCGGAGATCTGGCGGCAATAGAGGTTCCCTGTCTCTTCCAGACCGTCGATACTGCCGATCTCGGACAGCAGCGTTTCGCTGATAGTATCGCTTTCCGGATCATAACCGTCGGCCAGGTTGTTTGTGGCATCGTCGATCTGGTAGTCGGCTACAGTCAGATCAGTCAGATATTTTTCCATATCGAAGCTTTCGTTTTTCGCGTAAAAGAAGCTGGTCAGGACGAGTCCCAGCGTCAGGGAGCAGATGACGATGACAGTGCGTTTTCTGTTTCTCCAGAGGTTTGCCCAGGCCATTTCAAGGATGCCGGCGCCTCTGCGGGACTTTTTCTCTTTTTTCCGTATGTTCGTGTCAGCCGCCGCGTCGGTATAGCGGAGCGCTTCGACGGGAGATAACTTTCCGGCGAGACGGGCAGGCATCAGGCAGGAGAGGATGACGGTCACATAGGCGAAGATGGCGGAACCCAGGAAAATGATCGGATTGGCGGAGATTTCCGGATCGGATCCGGAAGCATGCAGCAGCACCGGCATCAGGAGAAGGCCCAGCAGATATCCCAGGATCAGACCGGCGGGGATTCCGATGAGGCAGAGGCGGTTGCCCTGTCCGTAGATGATTTTTCTGATCTGCTTCGATGTGGCCCCCAGCGTCTTCAGTTCGCCGTAAAACCGGATATCGGAAGCTACGGAAATCTGGAATACGTTGAAGATAATCAGCCAGCCGGCCACGAAAATGAGAATCATGCCCAGGTACATCGGGAGACATTCCTGAAAGATCATCTGATCGAATTCTCCGGAGTAAGTGAGATTTACATTAAATTCCAGATCTGAAAGGCCGCATTCCGAGAGCAGCGAGTCTATCTGTTCTTCCATATGACCGGTGTCGGGAAAAGTGATGCTCATCATACGCTGGCCGAGGACCTGTCCCTCCGCCGGCTGTTTTGCGCCGCCGCAGGCGTCCAGTGCAAAGTCCTCGCTGACCCACGCCATGCTGGCGTAGGAGGACTGATTGCCCTCCCACCATCCGCAGAGGGTGAAGGTACTGTATACTGTCTCATCGGAGGAGAGGTCGGGACGCCACACAAGCGTGACCTGTTGTCCTGTTTCCTGAGGGATGCCCAGACGTTTCAGTGTCAGCGTATCCAGAGCGATTTCGTCTTCCGCTTCGGGAAGCCGGCCCTGAGTCGGAAAGGCAAAGCTGTCCCGGGCGTACTGCTCACTGCCGTAGCGGATTTCTACCTGCTGCCCGGCCAGCTCTTCGTTTTCCGCGATGCCGACGACGATGGATCGTCCGAAGCTCTGAAGCTCCGGCCTGGACGCGATGACCGAAATCTCTTCATCGGTAATATCTCTCGCCGTGGCATGAGCCGAAGTTCCGGACTGGCGCAGATACATTTCCGTCAGATTTTTTTCCATGCTCATGGCCAGAGTGAGCAGCGTGGTAAACATCATGGCTGTCAGAAGAATCGCGAAAACGGCCACGATATTGCGTCCTTTTTTCTGCCGGAAGCTCCGGCTCGTCAGTATGTGGATGATCGAATCCTGTCTTTTCATATAAATTTCCTCCTGTCCCTTTTTTACAGTAACGGCATCGGATTTCCGGTCATCTTTCAGCCGTCTTTCAGCCGCTTTTCAGGCGTGGATTTTTCCGTCTTCGATGCGGATCGTGCGATCCGCCTGTTCCGCGATTTCCGGATTGTGCGTGATCATGACGATGGTCTGGCGGAACCGTCTGCCTGTCTCCTTCAGAAGGCGGATCACTTCGTCGCCTGTTTTGCTGTCCAGATTGCCGGTAGGCTCATCCGCCAGAACGATCGCCGGCTTGCCGGCGAGGGCGCGGGCGATGGCGACACGCTGCTGCTGACCGCCGGACAGCATGTTGGGCATGCGGGAGAGCTTGTCTTCGAGACCGAGCAGGGAGGTGATCTCCCCGAGGAAGCTTTCATCCGCCTGTTTTCCGTCTAACCGGATCGGCATGGTGATATTTTCGTAGACGTTCAGAACGGGAACCAGGTTATAGTTCTGAAAGACGAAGCCGATGCGCTGACGGCGAAAAACGGTCAGGTCTTCGTCGCTGAGTTTATTCAGCTCGAAGTTGTCGACCCGGACGCTGCCGGAGGTAGGACGGTCCAGTCCGCCCAGCATGTTGAGCAGCGTGGATTTTCCGCTGCCGGAGGAGCCGATGATGGCGACGAATTCTCCCGCCTCCACGGAAAGGCTGACATCGTCCAGCGCCCGGACGATATTCGGTTCTCTGCCGTATTGTTTGATCAGATGTTCTGCCGTAAGAATACTCATAGGATTACCTCTTTTCTGCTTTTCTTCTTTCTTAACGTAGCTGCAGGGCCGCCGCGGATTTCCATTCCCGAGGTTAAACCGCCGTCGGACCGTTTCTTTAAGCTGACGGAGAACATTATAGAGGCCGGGCGGGAAAAATCACATTTTCTGCGTAACTTAACACACAGGAGGTAAAATCTAATACGGAAAAAACGCACCGGTTTCTTTACGGTTTTTTTGCGGGGCCTCTGCGGGGAAAAGACATTTTCATTCTTGATTATTCAGATGGATAGCTATAAAATGAAAAAAGATCAGATTTGCAGCAGGAAAAAGAGCTGATGACAATGTTTCGTGTATGCGGGGTGCGTTACAAGGCGCGTACGGTTTTTCTTTTGAATTCGGAAGGGGATAACGAATGATTTCAATGCATCGTAAGGGTGAAAAAAGCGATAAGTTGGTGAAGTATGCGAATATCTTTTTTGTGATAGCGATTCTTTCCGGGATGATTTCTTTTCTGGCGGCTGCTGTATCCGTGTGGATTACATCGCTGATCTTCCGGATCCAGCGTCAGGGAAAAGTATCCTTTGTGACTTGTTTTTATTTCGCAGTGATCGTTCTGCTGGTAGGTATGTTGTGCTATTGCATGTATATGTATCAGATGAGTTTTTAATATTGATTTAATGAAGTAAACTGCAATTTGACCTCTGCCGGCAAGGAGTCTCCCGCCTCTATAGGCGGTGAGGAGGCATGTCACGTATTGCCGGTCAGAAGATGATTCTGATATAAAATTCATGAAAATATGGTTGCTGATCAGACGAAAATACGGCTTTCTGCACGGTGCATTTCCCGCATCTGTCGCAGGAGGCCGTTTTTTTGCTGAGGAAATCGTAAAAATGTTTGACTCTATGAATCTATAAGTATAAAATTTAATTAGGTCTATAGATATAGAAAATCGGAGGGGAAAAGATCAGGAGGAGAGATGACAAAGATACAGATACCGATAAGCCTGTCGGGAGATATCGTATGTACCTGCGGTTCGCCGAATTCTGCGGGAATTGCCGAAGAAAATCCGCTGAAGGACAGAGCGTTTTCCATGTCAAAACAATTTCACGTGACGGAACGATCCGACGGCTCGGGGCAGACAGTCATGGATGTGGCTTTTCTGCAGGATTTGCTTCAGGAGACTGACTGAAACTGACGGAAAAGGAAGCGGAGATTCGCGACATCATCGACGATTATACGAAAAAGCATGCCGATAGCGGGAACGGCGAGAAGTAATCTGAGAAATATCAGAGAGAGGTTCAGGGATGGAATTTTTTAATGCAGCTTCTGTGGTACTCAAATATTTCATACAGGTCAATATCATAGTAACCTTTTGTATCATCCTTGTGTTTGCAGTTCGCTTTTTGGTCAGGAAATATTCAAGATTATTTTCCTGCTGCGCGTGGGGAATCGTGGGATTCGGACTGGTATACTTTATCGTTTCTCCCCTGCAGTTTCCTTTCCGCGCGATCTGTTCTTTTCTGTCGGAAAAGTCAGGGCTGAGCTATACGCCGATATTTGATGACGCAATAGAACCTCCGGCGGCTTCAGGCGGCACAGCTGCCGGAAATGTTGTTTCGGAACCGCCGGCACTTCCGAGAGGCGAAGGAATGACAGGCGGAGATCTGTCGGGTGAATTTACAGTATTGTCTCCGGATTTTCCGCAGATGCAGATATCGGGTATAACGGAATGGACGCAGGACATCCGTTTCGCTCAGATATTTTCTTTTGTCTGGCTGGCCGGTATCCTGATTTTTCTGATCCATTTTTTCTATTCGTATATCCGTATCAAACGTCAGACACGATTTGCGATAAGATTACGGGAGAATATCTTTGAAATGGATGGCTGTATTTCTCCGTTTGTATATGGGCTTTTTCCTGTGAGAATCTATCTTCCTTATGGTTTAAATGAGGCAGAGAGATCTCTCATCATAGCTCATGAACGATGCCATATCAAATACGGGCATCCTGTGATTCTCCTGCTGGCAGAATGGATCAGGATCCTGTTCTGGATCAATCCGCTCGTCTGGATCGCCTGTCGGAAGCTCCGCTTTGATCTGGAGATGTTTTGTGATGAATATACGACGAAGAAATTTAGTATGCCGGAAAAGAAAATGTACGCTTTATTACTGGTTCAGATGGCTTTCGCGGGGAAAATGACAAATGTGGTTTCTTTTTCTTCGGGAGCTTCTGTATTGAAAAACAGGATAAAAAATATTCTGGAAAGTAAGAAAGGGAATATCGCTCTGCCGGTCTGCCTTCTGATCCTCTGTCTTCTGATCGTCGCGGCAGGTACTTCATATGCGGCGGGAAACAGCGATCTGACGTCGGATCAGAGCAACAGCGGCAACGGCAACGGGAAGACGGAGAACGCTGTCGCAAGTCCGAAAGACGTGGATCAAAAACGGACAGAGCTCGGGCTGCAGGATTCCGAAATCGATCCGGCGATTCCCGATGAGTCCGGAAAGATTTCGGCGGAGCAGGGCAATCTTCATGAAGAAGCCTTCACCGGCGCCGGATCGCTGACCGCCGCCGATACGATAAAAGACGGTACCGGGACACAGGAGTCTGCAGAGAAGGAAAATTCTGACGAGGAACGTGAAAATATCCTGCCGTCAGATTCGTCAGACTCGTCAGATCCGATGGAAACGTCCGGTTCTGTGGCGTATGAAAACCGGGATCTGGGATTTCGGATAGAATTCCCGGATAACTGGGAAAACAGATATAGCGTAGCAGCGAATCCGAATAGTTCATCCGGTGTAATCATTGAGATGGAATACGGAACTCTTGGTTTTGTATTCAAAACAACGGCAAAAGAATGGGAGGAAAGCGTAACGAACGATCTGATTCCCGTGCCGTATACTGTTTTGGGAGAAAATGATGAGTATGTTTATGTTGTATATTTGACAGGTGATTTTAATACGGGTGATTTTAATTTAGATCTTAAAGATGAAAAAATTAGAGAAAAATTTAGGATCTATCAGGAAATGCGCGAAGATCTCTACTGCATCGGATTTGAGATTTTATAGCAGCGAGCAAAATATCTGCAGCTCTGATGCTATACGAATATTAGAATATGGGATATTTATGATTTTGCAGGTGAACTGGCAGGACTTGTAGAAGTTGTGACTTCAACTA
>CAJFPD010000063.1 GCA_904398315.1 Candidatus Alangreenwoodia gallinarii
GCGGAAGGCCCTATCGTCGTCGTTTATCCGGAGGGCGCGATGTATTCCAGAGTGACACCGAAGGATATCGATCTGATCGCAGAAGAGCATCTGCTCAAGGGAAGAATCGTGGAGAAGCTGCTGATCGGAAACAATACTGATTCCTACGATGCAGAGGGAAATAAGCTGGAAAACACGGACTTCTTCTCACGTCAGAAGAGAGTGGCGCTCAGAAACTGCGGCCGTATCAATCCGGAGGATATCACGGAGTATATCGCCTTTGACGGATATCAGGCCCTGGGCAAAGTCCTGACGGAGATGACGCCGGAAGAAGTCATCGACGTGATCAAGAGATCCGGTCTGAGAGGCCGCGGCGGCGCGGGATTCCCGACAGGACAGAAGTGGTCTTTTGCGGCGGCTTCCGATGGCCCTGTAAAATATGTGGCATGTAATGCTGACGAAGGTGACCCGGGTGCTTTTATGGACCGTTCTATTCTGGAAGGTGATCCGCATTCCGTACTGGAGGCGATGACTATCGCAGGATATGCCATCGGTGCACATCAGGGCTATATATATGTCAGAGCGGAATATCCGACGGCCGTAAAGCGTCTCAATATCGCTATCGATCAGGCTCATGAATACGGTCTTCTGGGCGATGATATTTTCGGAACGGGATTTTCTTTCGATATCGGTATACGTCTCGGAGCCGGTGCCTTTGTCTGCGGCGAGGAGACAGCGCTGATGAATTCCATCGAGGGAAAACGGGGTGAGCCGCGTCCGCGTCCGCCGTTCCCTGCATCTAAAGGTATTTTCGGCAAGCCGTCTATGCTGAACAACGTCGAAACATATGCAAATATCTGCCAGATCATTCTCAACGGTCCGGAATGGTTCGCTTCCATGGGTACGGAAAAATCAAAGGGAACGAAGGTATTCGCCGTAGGCGGAAAGATCGTCAATACAGGTCTGGTGGAAATCGAAATGGGTACCACGCTGCGTGAAGTTATCTATGATATCGGCGGAGGTATTCCCGGCGGCAAGAAATTCAAGGCGGCTCAGACGGGCGGCCCTTCCGGCGGCTGTATTCCGGCATCTCATATCGATACGCCGATGACATACGATGACCTTTCCGCTCTCGGTTCCATGATGGGCTCCGGCGGACTGATCGTCATGGACGAAGATGACTGTATGGTCGACATCGCAAAATTCTTCCTGGAATTCACCGTGGATGAATCCTGCGGAAAGTGTCCTCCGTGCAGAATCGGTACGAAGAGAATGCTGGAGATTCTGACAAAGATTACGGAGGGAAGAGGCGAACTGGAAGATATCGACCGTCTCGAGACTCTGGCAAAGAATATCAAGGCTTCCGCTCTCTGCGGACTCGGCCAGACGGCGCCGAATCCGATCCTCAGCACGCTGAGATACTACAGAGACGAATATATCGCACACGTTGTAGATAAGAAATGTCCGGCGGGCGTATGTAAGAAGCTGATCAAGATTAAGATCAATCCGGATATCTGTAAGAGCTGCGGGATCTGTGCGAAGCTGTGCCCTACTACGGCAATCAGGGGCGAGAAGAAGGTTCCTTACGAAATCGATCAGTCGAAGTGCCTGAAGTGCGGCGCATGCGTGGAAAAGTGCCCGTTCAAGGCGATTTACAAAGAAGCTTAGGAGGACGAAGAAAGAATGAGCATGGTAAACATTACAATCGACGGAAAAGCCGTACAGGTGCCGGAAGGCACTACCGTCCTGGAAGCTGCAAAGCAGGTCGGTATAGATATCTCTACGCTCTGTTATCTGAAAGGTATTAACGAAATCGGCGCCTGCAGAATGTGCCTGGTGGAGATTAAGGGCGCAAAAGCGCTTCAGGCGGCCTGTGTCTATCCGGTAGCGGAGGGAAATGAGATTTATACGGCTTCTCCTGCCGTTAAAGAAGCGAGAAGGATCAATCTTGAGCTTCTGCTCTCCAATCACAAGAGAGAATGTCTCACCTGTGTGAGAAGTAAGAACTGTGAACTGCAGACTCTGGCAGAGGAACTCAATGTTACGGATCTGCGTTTTGAAGGCGAGAAATGCGATCTTCCGATCGACCGCACTTCGCTGTCCCTGGTCAGAGATCCTCAGAAGTGTATCGCCTGCAGACGCTGTGTGGCTGCCTGCAGAAATGTGCAGAAGATCGGCGTCATCGATGCGGTCAACAGAGGATTCAATACGACGATCGGACCGGCCTTCGGTCTGGGCATCGGCGAAGTTGCCTGCGTAAACTGCGGTCAGTGCCTCGTCGCCTGTCCGGTAGGCGCGATTACGGAAAAGAGCGCCATCGACAAGGTATGGGAAGCTATCGCAGATCCGGACAAAGTCGTCCTGGTTCAGACGGCTCCGGCGGTCAGAGCGGCCATCGGTGAAGAGTTCGGCATGCCGATCGGAACGGCTGCGACGAAGCAGATGGTAGGCGCGATGCTGGGCCTGGGCTTTGACAAGGTATTCGATACGGATACGGCGGCGGACCTGACGATTCTCGAAGAGGGCACGGAGCTGCTGCACAGACTGCAGAACGGCGGCAAGCTGCCGCTGATCACGTCCTGCAGCCCGGGCTGGATCAAGTACTGCGAGCACTACTATCCGGAATTTCTCGACAATCTCTCCTCCTGCAAGTCGCCGCACGAGATGTTCGGCGCCGTGCTGAAATCGTACTACGCGGAGAGAAACAATATCGATCCGGCGAAGATCGTGACGGTATCCATCATGCCGTGCGTAGCGAAGAAATTCGAGGCGGCGAGACCGGAACTCAGCGATAAGGGATATCAGGATGTGGACTATGTCCTGACGACCCGTGAGCTGGCGAGGATGATCCGCGAGGCGCGCATCGAATTTACGAAGTGCGAGGGCGAATTTGAAAGTCCGTTCGGACCGGCTTCCGGTGCAGGCGTTATCTTCGGCGCTACCGGCGGCGTTATGGAGGCGGCTCTGAGAACGGTGGCCGATATCCTTACAGGTCAGGATCTGCAGGATATCGAATATCATGATGTCAGAGGCCTGCAGGGAATCAAGGAGGCTTCTGTCAAGATCGGAGATCTGGAAGTCAAGCTGGCCGTTGCCCACGGCCTCGGAAACGCTTCCGCTCTTCTTGACAAGATCAAGGCGGGCGAAGCGGAATATCACTTCGTGGAAATCATGGCATGCCCCGGCGGCTGCGTAAACGGCGGCGGTCAGCCGATCCAGCCTGCGAGAGTCAGAAACTGGGTCAATATCCCTCAGCTCAGAGGTCAGGCGCTCTACGAAGAGGACAGAAATCTGCCGATCAGAAAGTCGCATAAGAATCCGGTCATCATGAAGAATCTCTATGAAGACTGGCTCGGCGAACCGGGCAGCGAACAGGCACATCACCTGTTGCATACGACTTATACGGCGAGAGATAAATTCTGAGATAACGGAAAAAGCCGAAAAAGCCGGCAGATCCGGCCGCGCGGTATGAGATGCGGCGGAGATGCCGTAAACCGGATATAACCGGATCATAAGACATAAAGGAAGAGAAGACGGCGGTGTCGTACTGCCGTCTTCTTTTTATGAGGAAAAATAGCGGGATGACCGGCTTCCGGCCGTGTATCATTGTAACGGCCGGAAAAATGTATTATGATAAGAGAAAAAGTTTTTCCGGATATCCGGAGAAGAAGCAGAAGAGTCGAGAAGAAAGGATAGAGTATATTATGGCCTCAGAATTTCTGTCCGACCTTGCTGCCGGACTGGAACCTTACGTTCCGGGAGAGCAGCCGAAGGACAAAAAATATATAAAACTCAATACAAACGAAAATCCTTATCCGCCGTCGGCGGAGGTGATCCGGGCTATTGAAGAGGAGACTGCAAATCTCCGTCTGTATCCCGATCCGGATGCGACAGCGGTGCGGACAGCGGCCGCAGAGTATTACAATGACACGCTGAACCTGGCGGGAACGGATCGTCTGACGGAGGACAATATCTTTGTGGGAAACGGCTCCGATGAGGTTCTGGCGTTTTTATTCCCGACCTTTTTCAAGGGAAAGAAAATCGCCTTTGCTGACATCACCTACAGTTTCTATCCCGTCTATGCGGCGCTGTTCGAGGTGTCCTATGACCTGCTTCCGCTGAAAGAGGATTTTTCCCTCGATATGGAGCAGTACTGCGGAGGCCTTGCCGGCGATATCCGGGGGATTCTGATCTGCAATCCCAATGCTCCCACAGGCAGAGCGCTGCCGCTGGCGGACGTGGAACGCATCCTCGATGCGAATTCCGGCAGGCTGGTAGTGGTGGATGAGGCTTATGTGGATTTCGGGGCTGAGACAGCTGCCGGCGTCGTCAACAGACATGAGAATCTGGTGGTTACGCAGACACTATCCAAGTCCAGACAGCTGGCCGGAATGCGTGTGGGGATTGCCATCGCTTCCGCTCCGCTCATCGCCGGACTCAACGCGGTAAAAAATTCCTTTAACTCCTATACGGCGGACAGACTGGCTATCGCGGCGGCAGCGGCCGCATTCCGCGACCGGGAATATTTTGAAACGACGAAAAGGAAAATAATGGAAACCAGAGAGCTCGTGACAAAAGAGTTTAGAAAGCTGGGGTTCGATGTACTGCCGTCGGCAGCAAATTTCCTCTTCGTCGAGCCCGTGGGAATTTCAGCAGCTGATCTGTTTGGAAAGCTGCGGGAAAGAGGGATTCTGGTGCGGTATTTTCCGAAACCGCGAATCGACAGGAGACTCCGGATCACCGTCGGCACACAGGAAGAGATGGACGCTCTGATGGCTTCGGTGCGTGAGATTCTGAAAGAGTGCTGACAGCCTCCGGAGCGGAAAACGGCGGTGTATGAGACAAAAGCATGAGGCAGAACGGATAAGGCAGGTGGAACGTTTGTTTGACATAAAGGAAAATCTGAAAAAACTGCCGGACAAACCGGGCGTCTATCTTCACAGGGACAAACTGGGACATGTCATCTATGTGGGAAAGGCGGTATCTCTGAAAAACAGAGTCCGCCAGTATTTTCAGTCGCAGACCAATATGGCACCGAAAGTGCGGGCTATGGTGGAGCATATCGAGGAATTCGAATATATCACGACGGACTCCGAGATGGAGGCTCTCATACTGGAATGCAATCTGATCAAAAAATATATGCCGAAGTACAATGTGCTCCTGAGAGATGATAAGACATACCCCTATATTAAAGTAACGACGGGAGAGGACTTTCCGCGCGTTCTGAAGACCAGACGCGTCGTCGGAGACGGTTCCCGCTATTTCGGTCCCTACAGCGATGTGGGCGCCGTCAATGAGATTATCGATCTCCTCAACAGTGTCTATCTGCTGAAGCGGTGCTCCGCCCGGTCATTTCCGAAGGATTTCCGTCCCTGTCTGAATTATCACATCGAACAGTGCAGAGGCGTCTGCGCGGGAAAAGTTTCAAAGGAAGAATACGCGCTTCAGATCGAAAAGGTGCTGTCCTTTCTGAAGGGACAGAATCAGGAGATGATCGAAACGCTGACAGAACACATGCAGCAGGAGTCGGAAGCCCTCAATTTCGAACGGGCAGCGGAATATCGCGACAAGATCGAAGCGGTAAAGGCTATCAGTGAAAAACAGAAAGTCGTGCTCAGCAGTGCCGGCGATATGGATCTGATTCTCTCCGCAAAGGGACAGGAAGGCGTTTATATCGTCATGTTCTTCGTCCGTGGGGGCAAGCTCTGCGGCAGAGAGAGCTATACGATGGAATCGGAGCTGGGAGAGGACCGAAAGACGGTGGTCTCGTCCTTCATCAAACAGCATTACCGGGAGGATATGCTCATCCCGAAGGAAATCGCTCTCGAAGAGGAAACGGAGGATATGGATCTGCTGTCCCGGTGGCTTTCCGGTCTTCGCGGCGCTCAGGTGCGCCTCTTCATACCGCAGAAGGGTGACAAACATGCGCTGATGGAGATGGCCCGCCGCGATGTGATTGAGATGATGAAGGTACTCGATCAGCGTGCGGCTTCAGGCCGGGAACGGAGTGCAAAGGCCGCACGGGAGCTGGATGAGATCTTCGGTGCGGCGGCAGCGGAGGAGGCGAAGCGTCTGCTCGCTTCCGGTGCGGAAGCAGAGATACCTCAGACGGCGACGGAACGGGAAGACAGGACATGGCGCATCGAATCTTACGATATTTCCAATACCAGCGGCGTGGATTCCGTGGGCGTGATGGTGGTCTTTGAAAACGGGAAGCCGGATCGCCGGTCCTACCGGAAATTCAGAATCCGCACCGTGGACGGGCCGGACGATTACGCCAGCATGCAGGAGGTCATCTACCGGAGATTCCGGCGGGCGCAGAAGGGAGATCCGGGCTTTGAGCGCAGGCCGGATCTGCTGTTTATAGACGGAGGCCTGGGACATGTGAATGCGGTGAAAGAGGTGCTGTCCGCCATGGGCGAGCATATCGTCACGGCGGGAATGGTCAAGGATGACAGACATCGGACGAGAGGTCTCATCGTGGACGGCAGTGAGATCGATCTGAAGGAGTATCCTGTCCTTTTCCGCTACGTCACCTCTATTCAGGATGAAGTTCACCGGTTTGCCGTCGATTATCACCGGGGCATCCGCAGCAGGAACATGAGCCGCTCTGTGCTGGACGGAATTCCCGGTATCGGAGAACAGAGAAAGAAAGCTCTTCTGGCGGCGTTCGGAAGTATCGAAGCCATAAAACAGGCGGATGTGGAGCAGCTGGCTGCTGTGGACGGGATGAACAGGAAGGCAGCGGAAGAAGTAAACCGGTATTTCCGCCGGGGAAAATGAAAAGAAGACGGCATGACCAGTCCGTCAGTTCTGACTGGTCATGCCGTCTCATACATGGATCGGAAATTATTCTTCCTCAAGAGACAGCAGTTCAAATTCTGCCGCAACTTTCTCGAATTCGGAATCGTCCTCGATGTCGATCAGTTCAAACTCCTCGTCATCAAGCTCTTTGTATCCGTAGATGTAGATATCGTCCGTTCCGTCCTGAGGGAAAAGTGCGATGTATTCTTTTCCTTCAAAATCAAAAATACCGAGGATTTCACATTCAACCTCATTATTGTCGTCAAACTGCAGTGTGATATATTCCGCGTCGTCATCGAATGTTTCGTTTCCGGAAATCCTGTCGTCAGCCATAAAGTCGTTCTCCTTTCCGCTTTCATGAATCTGCATCTTTCTCATGATTCCATGTCCGGTTGAGTTCATTATAGCATCCGCAAAAAGTGCAGGCAATCAATTTATTTGAAACAGGGCGGTGTAAAGACAGAGCAGATGTAAAGCCGCGGGATTTGGATAATGGGTAGTTCACAAATACGCTTCTTCTGCTATAATTATAAAATGCGGCCTGAAACGATATAAGGCTGCGGCACCGGAGCGCCGGACTGTGTTTCGTCGCGGGTACCGGATGCGGAAAAGATCGATAAATATCGGTAAATGAGGAAAGGAAAAACAGATTATGAAAAGGAGAAAATCTTTCAGAGCGGCAGCTTCTGTGCTGTCGGCTGTTTTGTGTCTGTCGGCGGCTATGCCTGCAGCAGCCTATGCAGACGGAGAACAGGACAGAGGGATGATCGGTGAAGCGGCCGGCACGGCGGAAACGATAGAGATCGCCGGAAACGGTGAAACATCCGGAAATGCCGGTGCGGAATCGCATGGGGCATATATCCGCGGATTTGAAGACGGAACGATCCGTCCTCAGGCATCCGTTACCAGAGCACAGGCGGCTCAGATGATATTCGCGCTGACGAATACGGACGGCGCGGATGATCCGTCGGACGGCAGCCTGAGCGGCGGCGAAGACGGAAATGTCCTGAGCGGGGATACTGCGGAATTCAGCGATGTACCGGAAAACGCCTGGTATTATGAGGCGGTGACAGCTCTGACACAGAGCGGAGTTCTCAACGGCTATGAGGACGGCACGTTTCTTCCGGACAGGGAAATCACCCGCGCCGAGCTGGCTTCCATCGTGATCCGTACGGTCGATTCACAGGACGGCAGCGCGGCAGATGACAAAGATACTTTCTCAGGTACCGCAGCTGCGGCAGAAACAGGATTCTCCGACGTACCGGCAGACGCATGGTATGCAGAGGCGGTGTCAGAAGCTTCGGAAAACGGCTGGATTACAGGATACGCGGACAACACGTTCCGGCCTTTTGATGACGCGACGAGAGCGGAATCCGTGGTGATGCTCAACAGAGCTTTTGACAGGAGTGCGGATCGTTTCACTCTGAATATCGCCGATGATATCCGTGTGATGCCGGATGTGACCAGCTCTCACTGGGCATATTATGATCTGATAGAGGCTCTGACGGAGCACACCTGCGATAAGACGGAAACGGGAGAGAGCTGGGTCACCCATGAGCCGGGAACGGTGGATCTGGAAGCGGGATGGCACAACATCGGCGGAGAGCTGTTCCACGTCAATGACAGAAGGCTGTTTGACTACCGGACAGAGGTGGACGGACTGACTCTGGATACGGACGGCAGATATACCACAGGCGATGCGGAACTGGATGCGCTGCTGACGGAAGCGGCGAAGGAAGCGCTGACCGACGGAATGTCACAGGAACAGCGTCTGAGAGCCATGTATGATTATGCTATGGAAACATTCTCCTACCGCAGCGCGGAAAATGTGGAGACCGGAAGCACGGGATGGGAGACGAGAATCGCAAAGACGATGCTCTCCACGAAAAAGGGGAACTGTTATTCCTGGGCTGCGGCATATACTTATCTTGCGAGAAAAGTCGGCTATCCGGCCACTGCTATCGCGGGAGAGAGCATTTCTCCGAGAGGAAACCGCTCGGTTCATGCCTGGACGGAAATCGTCATCGACGGCACAGCATATACCTTTGATCCGGAGATCGAAGCAGTTTACGCCGCAACTTATGACGAAGACTATGATCTGTTCATGAAAGAGTACGGCACGACACCGCTGACTTATCTCAAGCCGGAAGTACAGGAACCGGAACCGGATCCCGGCGAGGGAGCCGAGACTGATCCGAAGCTGATGCAGATTCTCGATCTCGTGTATGAGGGCATAGAATCGCCTGCCACGGCGCCGGTGGCTCTCAGCGCAGAAAATGAAAAATTTTATCTCGGCGTCGAGGGACTTGATTACAGGGCAGGCATCGGAAGCGATGCGCTGATCACGTCGATTCCTCACTCTGTCGTTCTCATCGAGATGAATGAAGGAGCTGATATCGAAGCGGCAAAGAGGAGCATCAAGGAAAACGCTGACGGAGTAAAGTGGATCTGTGTCGGCGTCAGCGATGAGAATATCCGTGTGGCGAATGTGGGTAATTATATCCTGCTCGTTATGGATGAAAATTCTCAGCAGTATATCGATAATTTCACAGAAAATGCCGATGTGATCGAGGGACTCTAAATAAATCCGGAATGACCCGTATATCCTGATCTATGTGCGGATCTGCGGGCGATACCCGGTCGGACAGGATGGAAAAAGTATGGAAAAATCTGTAAAATATAATATGGATGAGGAAAAGCAGAAGGATACATACGGAAAGGTTCCGGATCCTGTGACTGCCGGAGTCCTGGAAGAGTTTGCGGCATTCTGCAGATTTCCTCACGGCTCCGGAAATGAGGGGCAAATCGCGGAGTATCTGGCAGAACGGCTGCGAAAGGCAGGTTTCTGTCCGGAGATCGACGGTACAGGCAATCTCATCTGCGATATACCGGCCGTCAGGGGATGCGAACACGCTCCCCTGACGGTACTGCAGGGACATATGGATATGGTGTGCGCCGCGGCCGATGATTCCTACCGGCCGGAGACCGATTCCATCTGCTGGACGCTGGAGGAAGATCCGGCGGGCGGAGGATTATTTCTGCGAAGCGACGGGCGATCGTCTCTGGGTGCGGACTGCGGACTGGGAAATGCGGTTCTGATTTGGACGATCTTTTCCGGCGGCTGCAAACACGGTCCTCTGCGTCTGCTTCTGACAACAGAGGAGGAGATCGGTCTTGCCGGAGCGAAAAAAGTCGATGCATCGGTATTTGACGATGTGAGATATGTCATCAATGTGGACGGATTTCACTGGGGGCGCCTGGTAGCGGGAAGCGCCAGCGGCAGCCGGGAGACTTATACGGCAAAGGCAGCCGGAATCTGTCTCGGATCGGGAAGATCGGGAAGATCTGGCGGGAAAGCGGTATCGGATGCAACGGAGCGGAGAGAGGATCTCATCGCTTTTGAAATATGTCTGAAAGATTTTCAGAGCGGACATTCCGGCTATGATATCGCAAGAGGGCGGGCAAATGCGATCCGCCTTCTCAACAGCCTGCTCAGAGAGCTCATGGATCGGAAAATCCTTCTGTATCTGGCTGCATATCACGGCGGGTGCGGACATAACGTCATTCCGGGAGACGCTTCTGCAGTGGCGGTGATCAGAAGAGAAGATCAGCCGGCTTTTCAGGAGTCTGTCAGAGAACTGATGGACCGTATTCTTCGGAAATACGGAGAAAGCGATCCCGACGGCCGTCTCTGCTACAATGAGATTGCGCTGCCGGAATACGTCATGGCGAGGGAAGACGGGGAGCGCCTGGTGAACTTTATCGGAACGGTGCATGACGGCGTTCTTCACTGGATGGAGGACCTGCCGGGAATACCGGATACCTCTTCTAATATGGGAATGGTCAGATGCTGTGTAAGAGAAACGGAAGCGGGTGCGGAAAATGAAATCCGTGTCATGACATTTGCCCGAAGTATGACACCGGAATATCACGATGAAGTTCTTCGGGAACACCGGCTGGCAGCGGAAAAATACGGCTTTTGCGATGATATCAGTGAATACGGCGTCTGGAGATACGATCCGGCCAATCCTCTGATACGTCTGATGAAGGAAGCGTGCCGGAGAGTGACGGGGAAAGAACCCGAGGTGACCGCAGAGCATGTGGGTCTGGAGCCTTCTGTATTCTGCGGAAAAGCGGATCATCTGTACATGATCAACGTAGGTGCGGATATCATAGATCCGCATACGGTTCACGAACGTGTCCGCGTGGATACGATACGTCCTTTTGCTCTGACCATGACAGAGGTTCTTTCCATGATCGGAATGGAGCGGTAAGACAGATACGGAAAAAACAGAAGCTCCCGCGGAGACGAATAGGTGATTACCTATTCGTCTCCGCGGGAGCTTTTATTTTTCCGATCTCCGGACAGATCCCGGCCGGAAGCCGAAGAATATTCCTGGCGAAAGATCACTCTGTAATATCCTCAAACTGAGAATTATAAAGGTCGGCGTAAAAACCGCCCTTTGCGAGGAGCTCGCTGTGTCTTCCCTGTTCGATGATATCGCCGTCCCTGAGGACAAGAATGAGATCCGCATCCCGGATCGTAGAAAGACGATGGGCGATGACAAAGCTGGTACGGCCTTCCATGAGCCGGTTCATGGCCTGCTGGATGCGTGCCTCCGTACGGGTGTCCACCGAACTGGTAGCTTCATCGAGGATCATGATTCTGCTGTCCGCCAGAATTGCCCGGGCGATGGTGAGGAGCTGCTTCTGTCCCTGGGATACATTGCTTGCATCCTCGTTGAGCTCCATCTGATAGCCTCCCGGCAGTGTCTGGATGAAGTGATGTGCATTGGCTGCTTTTGCTGCCTCGATGACTTCTTCATCCGTGGCATCCAGACGTCCGTATCGGATATTTTCCATAATCGAGCCCTTAAAGAGCCAGGTATCCTGGAGGACCATGCCGAAGAGGAGACGGAGATCTCCGCGCCGGTATTCCCGTATGTCATGGCCGTCGATGCGGATACTTCCGCCGGTGACATCGTAGAATCGCATGAGAAGTTTGACCATCGTCGTCTTTCCGGCACCTGTAGGGCCGACGATGGCAACCGTCTGTCCGGAGCGGACAGAGGCACAGAAATCCCGGATAATGATTTTTTCCGGATCATAGCCGAAGCGGACGTGATCGAATTCCACATCACCCCGGAAAGATGCAGGGTCAGGAACTTCTGTGCTGTCGTCCTCTTCCTCTTCTTCGTCAAGAAATTCAAAGACTCTCTCCGCAGCTGCGGCCATGGACTGGAGCATATTGGAAACCTGGGCCAGAATGGAAATCGGCTGTGTCAGATTACGGACATACTGTATGAATGCCTGAATATCTCCCACCTGTATGGTGCCGGCGATAGCCAGCAGACTTCCGCTGACAGCGACGGAAACGTAACCGAGATTTCCGACCAGCGTCATGACCGGCTGCATCATTCCTGAGAGAAACTGGGATTTCCACGCGGAATGGAAGAGAATATCGTTCGTTTTGTCAAATTCCGCGATGACGGCATCTTCCCGGTTGAATGCGCGGATGACATTATGACCGCTGTAGCTCTCTTCCACCTGACCGTTGATACGGCCCAGATATTTCTGCTGCGCTTTGAAATATTTCTGAGAAACACGGATGATCAGCCCCATGAGAATTCCGGAGACCGGAACGACGAGTACGGCGATCAGCGTCATGAGAGGACTGATCGTCAGCATGACGATGATGATTCCGATAACCGTTGTCACGGAGGTGATCAGCTGAGTGATACTCTGGCTCAGACTCTGTCCCAGAGTATCGACATCGTTCGTGATGCGGGAAAGAACTTCTCCCACCGTTTTCGATTCAAAATATTTCATCGGCATGCGGTCGATCTTTTCCGAGATCTCACCGCGCATGCGATAACAGACTTTCTGCGTCACACCGCTCATCAGCCAGCCCTGAATGAAGGAAAACAGCGAGCTGACTACGTACAGCCCCAGCACGGTGAGGAGAATATATCCTATTCTGGTGAAATCGATTCCGCCGGTTCCGCGGATTTTCGCCATCAGGCCGGTGAAAATCTCCGTGGTGGCCTGACTGAGTATCTTCGGCCCGAGAATACTGAATATCGTACTTCCTACGGCGAACAGGATGACCGTGATGAGAGCTGCGCGGTGAGAGGCGATATATCGCAGAAGCTTTATAAGAGTCCCCCTGAAGTCTTTTGCTTTTTCGCCCGGCATGCCGCCCCTCATGTGACCGCCCATGCGGCGGACGGGTCTTTTTGCCGCTGAAGTGTTGTCGCTCATGAGGAAAGACCTCCTTCCAGTTCTGCCTGTGAGAGCTGAGACTGTGCGATTTCCCGGTATATCTCACACTGTTTCAGCAGCTCGGCGTGAGTTCCCGTTCCGGCGATACGGCCTTCATCGAGAACGATGATGCTGTCTGCGTGCATGATCGTGCTGACGCGCTGTGCGACGATGATTTTTGTGGCTCCGCCGATATTTTCATCCAGAGCCCGTCGGAGTGCCGCATCCGTCTTGTAATCCAGCGCGGAAAAACTGTCATCAAACAGAAAAATCCCGGGTTTTTTGGCCACGGCTCTGGCGATAGCCAGGCGCTGTCGCTGACCGCCGGAGACATTTGTCCCGTTCTGCGCTACAGAGGAGGCAAATTTTTCAGGTTTTTCCTCTATGAAACCGGAAGCCTGCGCGATATCGGCGGCTTTTTTCATATCGTCATCGCTGATGTTTTCTCCGCCGAATTTCAGGTTGGATTCGATGGTGCCGGAGAAGAGGGTGCCCTTCTGCGGAACGTATCCGATGGTTTCACGGAGCTTTTTCTGAGATATCTCTCGGATATCGATTCCGTCAAGAGTGATTCTGCCTTCCGTCACGTCGTAAAAGCGAAGGATCAGACTCAGCAGGGTGGATTTGCCGCATCCGGTACTGCCGATGATCGCGGTCGTTTTTCCCGGTTCGGCGGAAAATGAGATATTGCTCAGCGAATCGCTGTCTGCGTCCGGGTAGCGGAATCCCACATTTTCGAAAGTAATGCGTCCGTCGGGATCTGTGATCTCTTCATCGCGGACATGATCTGCGTCGCGGATGCTCACTTCCGTACTGAGAATTTCATCGATTCTCGCAGCCGCTACGCCGGCGCGCGGAAGCATGATCGAAATCATGGTCAGCATGAGGAAAGCCATGACGATGAGCATCGTATAGGTGATAAATGCGATCATATCGCCTACCTGAAGTCTTCCGAGATCGACACCCCGGGCACCCTGCCATACGATCAGGACGGAGATGCCGTTCATGATGAGCATCATAGCGGGCATCATGAAAGTCATGACACGGTTGGTAAACAGCTGGGTTCGCATGAGATCGCGGTTTGCTTTTTCGAAGCGCGATTCTTCGTACTGTTCCCTGTGAAAGGCGCGGATGACGGGAATACCTGTGAGTATTTCCCGCGAGACGAGATTGAGCCGGTCAACCAGCGTCTGCAGCACTTTGAATTTCGGAAGTGCGACGGCCATCAGTGTTCCCACCAGAAGGACGATAGCGGCTACAGCTACGGCGATGATCCAGGACATACCGGTCTGCGTGCCGGACACACGGATGATGCCGCCGATACCGAGGACCGGCGCATACAGGACGAGACGCAGCAGCATGACACAGACCATCTGTACCTGCTGAATATCGTTGGTGCTTCTGGTAATCAGCGAAGCGGTGGAGAAGCGGTCGGTTTCGCTGCCGGAGAAGGATATGACTCTGCGGAATACGCGCCTTCTGAGATCGCGCCCGATGGCGGCAGAGGTTCGCGAGGCGATGAAGGACACCGCGATAGAGGCTGCCATCATGATAACGGAATAGAGCAGCATCATCCCGCCTGTCCGCAGAAGATAGGATGTCTGTATCGAACCGGTGTCCACTCCCAGCGCTTCATATTCATTCTGTACGTAGACGAGTGCGGCCTGGGAGATGATGGAATCGCTCATATCGCCCATCTGCTGCGAGGCACGGCTGCGGATCTCTGTCACCGCATTATCGGTCAGTACGCCGGCATTTCGCATGGCTCGCAACTGCTGCAGCGTAAAACTGACCGCATTTTCGGAACCGGATGCGCCGGCTTTGCCATCCGGCATGCCGCCGGCATTTTCCGCACTGCCTGCGGAAGGCACAGCATCTGCAGCGGAGAGATATGAGACGAGAACCATAGGCAGGCTGAGAATATCGCTCAGCTCCTCCGTCCGTTTGTGTCCGGCTTCCGTCAGTTTCCAGGTACCGGAACCGTCCGCGCTGTTTTCCTCTGAAAGAGTGTAACATTCCTGAAATACGGCGATTTCATCCTGTGTCAGAAAGAGACTGAGATCGTCAAAGGAAGACTGCCGGATTTCATCGGGAGCGGCATTTTCAATGCCTCCCTGCTGAATACCCACGTCGACGATATCGGATGTGTACCGGGGAAGAGAAAGGTCACACCAGGCTTCGATGATGAGCAGAAGAATGATCAGCACGACGGCAAGCCGGTGCTCTCCGAGGTATCGGAATATTTTACTCAAACGGATCATCTCCTTTCCTGTTTTCTGTTATGTTTTTCTGTTCGAGACCGGCCGGAGTGCCTGTCGGAATATTTGTAACGGACGAGTTCCTCCTCCATCACAGCGTAAAGTTGTTCCGAAAGCCGGGAAAGCTCTGCCATGCGCTTCTGCCCCATGTGTTCCGAGACTCGCCGGAAGTATTCTTTCAGAACGGAAAAAGTATTTTCCCGGACAGCTTCTCCCTCATCTGTGAGGCGGAGCAGCGTATGACGCCGGTCCCGTCTGCTTTCCAGACGCTGAACATAGTTTTTCTTCTCCAGAACCCGTACCATTCTCGATATGGCAGGGGAAGTGACGCCGAGGGAGAAAGCGATTTCCGATACGGAAATCTCCTCGGCATCCGGATACTCCTCTGTATGGCGGTAAATTTTCTGCAGAACGGCGAATTCACCTTCCGATATATCGTGAAAGAGCGGATCGAGGCGCAGGCGGGCGATCCTGTGAAAAATCTGCATATACTGTCCCTGAATATCGTTGTTTTTCATCATTACGCTCCTGTTTTTCTGTTCCGGCAGACCGGAAAAATATTTTATTTTGTTATTAAATGATAATGTTATGCAAATACGCTGACCTGTTTATAGTAGACTCACCGTACGGAAATGTCAACCGGTATTTTCCGACGCTTTTCATCCGCGTCTTATGGCATATTTCCCGAAAGAAAAACGCCGCTGAAGAGCGGCGTTTCAGAATGCGATTTTACACATTTCATCCGGATCCCGGAGATTATGGATCAGACCAGCGGAGCAAAGACGCGGAGCACGCGTCCGGCGAAGCGGAAGAGCAGAGGCTTTTTTTTGTAATCGGAAAGCGTGATACGGTGTGAATCGGCGAATGTGCTTTCAAAATCCGCGGTGATGTCTTTCAGAACGTCATTGGCAAAGATCAGAGAAGCGCATTCATAGTGGAGATAGAGACTGCGGAAATCCAGGTTGATAGTTCCCACTGCCGCGATGATACCGTCAGCTTCCACGACTTTCGAATGGATGAAGCCCGGCGTATACTCGTAAATGCGTACGCCCGCTTCCAGAAGTTCCGGATAATAGCTCTTTCCGATCAGATTGATGAGCTTTTTATCCGGGATAAAAGGGAGAAGAAGACGGACATCGACACCGCTTTTAGAGGCTCTTTTCAGGGCATTGAGCATCTCGTCGTCGAGAATGAGATAAGGTGTCATGATATGAACATGATCGACGGCAGATCTGATGATATGCAGGTAAACACTCTGGGCGACGGATATCGGCTGATGGGGTCCGTCTCCGTAAGGGATGACGAAGCCGTCACCGTCCTGAGGCCGGCGGTCGGCCGGTACGTTGAGATAGGGTTCGTAAATCCGCGTTTCCGGAGGGACAGATGTATTCCACATCTGCAGAAACATAAGCGTATAGTTTTTCACTGCGCTGCCTTCCACGAGGAAACAGTTGTCCTTCCACTTTCCGAAGCGCTGCTCACGATTGATATATTCGTCCGCCAGATTGATGCCGCCGCTGAAAGCGGCCTTTCCGTCTATGACGAGGATCTTGCGGTGATCCCTGTTATTGTAGTGAGAGGAAAAGAAAGGTGTCACTCTGGCGAATACCCTGGCTTTGATTCCCAGCGCCGTAAGATAGGAGGTGTAATTTCTGGGAAGTTTCGTCATGCATCCGATATCATCGTACATGACGCGGACTTCCACACCTTCTTTTACCTTTCGTTTGAGAATTTCGAGAATCGTGTTCCAGAAGACGCCTTCCTGTATGATGAAAAATTCAAGGAAAATGAAATTTTTCGCTTTTTCCAGATATTGGATTATATCCGGAAATGCATCGTCGCCCAGCGGAAAGTAACGGACGGAAGTGTTGCGGTAAGTTGCGTAGCCTCCGGCTGTTTCGATATACCGGGATAAAAGCGCTGTATGGCGGCTGACGCCGGCCAGACTTGCCCTGATCTGCGGATCTGTCCGGGTGTATTTTTCCGTTTCTTTCAGCGTCTGCCTGACATTCTGCGTGGAAGCGATGGAACCGAGATTGAAGTGAAACAGCAGAAAGAGGAGGGAACCGAACACGGGAAGCAGGGCAACAGGGATAATCCAGGCTATTTTGTAAGAAGGATTCCTTTCACTGTTGAGGATGACAATAAAGATACAGGCGCTCAGAACGATCATGATGAGAAGGATCGCTTCGGTATGCTGTTCGCTCCAGGAAAATGTGACGGCGGCCAGAAAAAGAAACTGAAGCACGATGAGCGCCAGCGATATGCAGGTCCGGCTGAATATCAGCCGGAAAATGGAGTTTTTCGGGACAGTCTTAATTTTTTCAAAGTCGTAGTCACTGAAGTAATCGCTGAGTTTTTTCGGGCTGTTCATGGGACTTCCTTTCTGTCGTTATTTCGGATCTGACGCGGTCCGGATCTTCCATCGTAATATATTTCCCTGAAATACCGCGAATATTGCGGACGGATGAAGGAATACGACGAATAAAATGATTATAGCACAGATGAATGTTTTTTTGCATTCTGCCCATAATATACAGCAGAAAAGATTTGTGAAACTTACAGGAAAAGAAAGGCGGAATACAGCATGAAATACAATCAATATGCGGACGGGTTCAGCCCGGCGCCGACATATCTGAAAAACTGTCTGCTGGCATTTGCCGTCGGCGGAGCGATCTGCGAAACCGGTTATCTGATCAAGGCGGGAATCATGGCTGCAGGCGCGGATGAAGAGACGGCAGCCACATGGTCTACCGTCGCTCTGATCTGCGGAGCGCAGCTGATTACCGGCCTGGGCTGGTACAATACCCTCGGAAAGATCGGAGGTGCCGGAGCGGCTGTTCCTATCACCGGGTTTGCAAATTCCGTGGTGTCGCCGGCGCTGGAATATAAGAAAGAAGGCATCATCTTCGGGACGGGAGCGAAGATATTCAGCCTCGCCGGTCCGGTACTTGCGGTCGGATTTTCCGTTTCGACCGCGGCGGGAATCGTATATAAACTGCTGGGCGCAGTGTGAGTACGGGAGGCATGAAGAACATGTCGGGAAATAAAATATGCAGGAGGGTCGGAGAGCGGACCTTTGAATACAGCGGACGTCCGTCCGTGACGGGGGCCGGCAGCGTAGCAGGCGAAATGGAAGGACAGGGCCCTCAGGCCGAATGGTTTGACGTGGTGCTGAAGGATGATCGTATGGGACAGGAAACCTGGGAAAAGGCGGAGTCCAAAATGTTTCAGACGGCTGTGGAATATGCGATGAGAGACGCGGGAATCTCCCGGCGGGATGCCGATGCGATTCTGTGCGGAGATCTGCTGAATCAGCTGATGGCTTCCTCTTTTATGGCGAGAAATCTGGCGATTCCCTTTCTCGGTATCTACGGCGCATGCTCCACTATGACAGAGTCCATGCTTCTCGGAGGTACTCTTGTGGACGGCGGATACTGCAGAACAGTCATAACGGGAGCTTCCAGCCACTTTTCCACGGCGGAACGCCAGTTTCGCATGCCGCTGGAGCATGGAAATCAGAGAGCCTTGTCGGCTCAGTGGACAGCTACAGCGGCGGGGGCACTGGTGATTTCATCGGAACATGACAGCCATATAAGACTGACGCACGCCACTATCGGCAGAGTGGTGGATCCCGGAATCATGGATTCAAACTGTATGGGGGCGGCCATGGCTCCTGCAGCATTTCATACGATACGGAATCATCTGAAGGATCTTGGAAGGCAGCCACTGGATTACGATCTGATTCTGACCGGAGATCTGGGAAATATAGGAAAACGTATTCTTGTGGATTTTTCCGAAACAGGATCGAAACTTCCGTATCTGAGAGAGGTGTACGATGACTGCGGCGCGATGATGTATGATGCCAGCAGGCAGGATGTGCATTCCGGCGGGAGCGGCTGCGGATGTTCGGGTTCAATCATAGCGGGAAGAATCTGCAAGGAAATGCGCGAGGGAAAAATAAAAAGGGCTATGCTCGTCTCCACCGGAGCTCTGATGTCGACCATCAGCAGCCAGCAGGGAGAGTCGATTCCGGGAATCGCTCATGCGGTTACCGTGGAATATGTCTGAAAAATACCGCCGAAAGGGAGAAAATATTATGAATATCGATATCATGGAAATGGTCAGAGTATTTGCCGTAGGCGGCGGAATCTGCGTTATCGGCCAGCTGCTGCTGGATTTTACGAATCTCAATGCCCCGAAGATTCTTGTTCTCTTCGTAGCGGCGGGAGGCATACTGACCGCTCTCGGACTGTATCAGCCCCTGGTGGATTTTGCAGGCAGCGGAGCTACTGTTCCGCTGCCGGGATTCGGCTATTCTCTGGTCAGAGGCGTTCTGGAAGAAGCGGCTTCGGAGGGATGGCTGGGCGTGCTGACCGGAGGTATCAAAAATGCGGCGGCCGGAATTACAGCCGCCGTCGTATTCGGTTATCTGGTGGCTCTGATCTTTGATCCTAAATCGAAGAGATAGAACGGACCGGTCTCAGTCTTTCGGTGCGCCGGGAAAGATATTTTTCTCCGGCAGGGCGGCGGCTTCCTCCGGATTTCCGCCTCCGGAGGCACCGGTTAATTGTAAACCAAAATTTAAAAATATGTTGACAATAAGAAAGGGCCTGTTTATAATGTCGGAAAGAACGAAAGCAAAAGAACCGGAAAAAAGGAAATGCCGTTTATCGGCGGAGAAAGAGAGAGGAGATACGGGATGGAAGCGAGAATCACGACACAGGATATGATGTACATAGCGCTGACGGCAGCTGTGACGGCGGTCAGCGCCTGGATTTCGATACCGGCTGCTGTTCCTTTTACCCTTCAGACCTTTGCGGTCTGTCTTACAGCAGGTCTTCTCGGAGCGAGACGCGCGACAGCGTCGGTCTGCATCTATCTGCTTCTGGGCTTTATCGGTATTCCCGTATTTTCAGGATTCCGGGGAGGCATCGGAGTGCTTCTTAGCAATACGGGCGGATATCTGGCAGGGTTTGTTCTGACAGCGCTGATCGTGGGTCTGTGCGCAGATCGTTTCGGAAGAAAGCTGCCTGTTCTGATCATATCCATGGTAGCGGGAGTTGCTGTCTGTTACGCTTTCGGCACGGTCTGGTATATGTTTCTTTATATGAAAAACACCGGACCGGTTGGTCTGGGGACGGTGCTGGGTACCTGTGTGATTCCGTTTATTCTTCCCGATCTCATTAAAATTGTCGCGGCGGCTGTCCTCGCAAAGCGTCTGCACAGAGTGATAAGATAAAAACGGGCCTCCGGCCGGATGCAGTTCCGGCCGGAGGCCTTTTGCGGAATCCGGCGAAATGACAGAATGCCTGCTCGATTTCTGTTGCAGTGTACAGTTTTGAGCGGTATAATGAGTACACAAAAGAGATCGCAGTGCCGGTACTGTCTTGCCGGCTGTGGAAGTGACATTCATTTCAGAGGGGGAATGAACATGATGAAAAGAAAAGGTTTCAGACTGACGGCTCTGCTTCTGACGGTAATGCTTGCCGTATTCGGTCTTGCGGCATGCGGAACGGAGACGCAGGGCGGTGCGGGAGGCTCACAGGCCTCCAATTCATCGGTGGACGAGCCGCTGTCCGCGGAAGAAGAACCGGCAACGGTGGAGACACAGGAACCGGAGGAAAACCGGGATGCGGAACAGGAGACGTACGAAGTGGCGCTCACCTATGTCAATGAGCAGTACATCGCGGAAGGAGATGAATCTCTGGAGAAGCTGATTAACGATGTGGCGGGCACGGTAAAGGCACCTGCAGGCAAGGAAGGTCTGGGAGAAGCCTGTGAAAAGACGATCGAGCTTCTGAGAACCGTACCTGGCGGCAGGACAGATCTGACAACTGTTGTCGATGACCGTTTTCAGATCAACAGCGTGACGGTGGACGACGATGGTACAGCTACTGTCGATCTGGCATCCGTACCGGAAAACGGAATGGATAATTACAGCGAGCAGTTTTTTGTCTATCAGATTACGGGATCTCTCGTCAATTCCTTTGAGGAAGTGACGGGCGTCACCTTTACGGTAGGCGGACAGACAGCTGAGACGATCGGAGGCCATCTCGACGCTTCCGCACGCTATACTGTCAGCGATCTGGACAGTTTTAACGCTCCGGGCGCCATGACCGCGGCGGAGGAATAAGCGCGGAGTCCGGTAATATGGATTCCGGGGCGCTGAAACCGGGAGATGTGCCGTGAGGAATCCGGGCGGAAATGATTCTGTATCGTATTTGCATTGTCAGCGGACTGGTGTTATCATCAGTCCGCTGAAGGTATTCAGCATATTTCGGAGGAGATCGCAGATGGCCAGACGTCGCGTGACAAACAGAACGGATCTGACGCAGAAGAAGCGGTCAGGTATGAAGATATGTAATATTGAAAGAGGGCTTCCCACAGTCAGCCAGGCTCAGCATCGTATTGAAGAGGAAATCGAAGCGGCACGGTTCGGAGGCTGGACCTGCATCAAGCTGATTCACGGGTACGGCTCCAGCGGAAAAGGCGGACAGATAAAAAATTCGCTGCCTACGTTTCTTAACGCCCAGATGCGAAAGGGCAAAATACGCGATTACATCCGGGGAGAAGACTTTTCTATCTTCGATTCCATCACGCAGCGGGCGATGCTCCGCTATCCCGATCTGTCCGGAGATCCTGATCTGGGTCAGTGCAATTACGGTATTACGATTCTCCTGCTTTAGCCGTATACCGGCGAGGACTGCCTTCTGCGGCAGAACGGCCGGCGTCATTA
>CAJFPD010000064.1 GCA_904398315.1 Candidatus Alangreenwoodia gallinarii
AGAAACATCGATACCGTGCGGACACTGTACGAGGCAGGAGTACAACCGAGGAGTGCGCTGGAAGAAGTGCTGCAGAACCGGCAGAGCATCGAAGACAGTCTGCTGTCGCTGAAAGTCAGCCACAGCCAGCTGAGAGAACTCTTCGAAAAGCCCTATCTCGCTCCGGAATACATGGTCAGCGAGTGACAGACGTTTTTCTGAAACAACGGAATGCGTGCATCTGTTTCGGGAGAAATACCGCATTTGTCCGGTGAAACGATTTGTTGGAGGATTTTGACGTCATAGAATTTCCGTATGAAATTTTTCAGGAAAGAACTATACAAAGAAAGGATGAACGAAAAAGGCTGCACAGCCGGAAAGGCAGTGATTTTCCGTTTCATTTCTGTCCGGGACTGTCGGTCGTGTGACTGACAGTCCAATGACAAAGAGACGAAATGGAAGTATCATATTCGCATGGATATTTCACATGGGGTATGTGACGGTGCTTTTTTGCAGCCGTATCCGTAAATCGTGAAGACCGAAGACAAATATGGAGAAATTTATGGTACGCAAAATTATTTTACTCGAAGACGGCATAAGAGATTACATCAGATATTGCCTGAAGGAGCGCAAGCTTTCGGACAATACGATCAAGAGCTATCAGATCGTGCTGAAAAAATTCCGGAAATTTGTGCTCAGCCGGCAGCAGAGCGAGGAGCTGGCTGGTATCACCAAGGAAATGATACGGGCGTATCTGGAGCATCTGAACGAGACGGGAAAGAGTTCTACGGCCAGGCACCACATCAATGTCGTGCAGGGCTTTTTTTCGTATCTGGAGGAAAATGAGATCATCGAGGATACACCTTTCCGGAAGATGCACATCCGGATACGGGAACCGAAACGCCTGCCCGATGCCTTAAACATCGACGAGGTGAACCGCATTCTGAAAGCCGTGTACAGCTCTCCGGATCCGGTGACCGGGCTGGATGAGCAGCGGGCCGAGATGATCCACTGGCGGGACTGCGTGATCATCGAATTTCTGTTTTCCACGGGCATGCGCGTGCAGGAGCTGTGCGGCCTGCGCTTTTCCGATTTTGACTGCCGCAGCGGCGTCATCGACGTCATAGGCAAGGGCGATAAGCAGCGGCACTGTTACATCACGGACGACCGCGTTCTGGACGTCTATTTCCGCTATCTGAACTGCAGAAAATGTTATGCGCCGCGAAACGACCATATCTTCATCACGCGTTTCGAAAAGACGCTGTCCACCCAGTGCGTCCGCGATCTGGTGAATAAATATACAGCAATGGCGGGCATCTCGAAAAAAGTGACGCCTCACACATTCCGCCACACTTTTGCCTCTATGCTGGTGGAAGAAGGGGTGGATCTCTCTCACATACAGAAGTATATGGGACACAGCACGATTTCCACTACACAGATCTATCTGCATATTTCCGATCAGAATGCGCGCCGCGTTCTCATGGACAAGCATCCGCGCAGTCAGATCGATACCGGGCGCTATCTGCGCCAGCCGTGATGTGTGGTTGATCCGCAGCTGCTCCAAAGCCAGCGATCGTTTCAGGGCCGCAGCGGTCACAGCAGTCCGGCGGAAGCGTTAGTATAGCTGGCATAGGCGGAAAGCCGGGAATAGAGCTGAAGCTGCGTCTTATGATTTCCGGGTTCCTCTGCTTTCCGGGAAAGGCCGGAAAAGGAGCCGCAGAGCAGCTGGTCCATGGGCATGTGAAACAGCCCCTGCAGAGCGTAGAGATTGTCGATGCTGGGCAGGGATTTGCCGTCCAGCCAGCGGTAGATGCTCTGAGGGCAGGAGAGACCGAGGTATTTCTGTACATCCTTTACCGTCAGCCCCCGGGAAGCGAGCAGAGAGCGCAGCCGGCGGCCAGTCTCTTCCGTGCGGATAAAAGGGGAAATTCTTCTTTTCTGTCTGGAACACATAGGCGGACCTCCTTGCGTATCTTGCGTATAAGGTGTTTTGGCGGATGCGGCTGGAATTTTATAAGCTCATTATACCAGAAACTGCAGGAAGAGGTTTTCGCCCGATAGTCGAAAACAGCGAAGAAATCCGGAGATATGGAGATATCCTGTCCGGAAACCGGAGCGGCGGCACGGAGATATGCACCGTACGTCATGACGGATTGTCATAGACTTTCCGCCTGTGTCCGACAGACAGAGCGAGAATGATCAGTTTATTGTCGTTTATATGGCAGATGAGACGATAATCTCCGATTCTGTAGCGCCACTGGCCGCGTCTGTCCGCCGTCAGTCCTTTGCCGCGCCGGCGGGGATCTTCGCATTCGACGAGGTTTTTACTGATCCATGAATAGATCATCTGGCGGGTATATCTGTCCAGCTTTTTCAGTTCCCTGGTGGCGCGTTTGGAATATTCCACACGGTATCCTGTCATAAATCCAGAAGCTCCTTCATCTCTTCGTGAGTATGCGTTTCCGGATTTGCAAGATATTCCTCATACGCCTCATCCGCGACAGCGATATCATATTCGTCCTCAATCCGTTCGAATAAGGCTCTTTTAAAAGCTTCTCCCACGGACATGGAGTGGAGTTTTGCGTAGCTCTCGGCGAGAGCTTTTTCTTCTTCTGTTAGTCTGATCGAAAATGGCATATCATCAGCTCCTTTCTATAGTACAATGTACTATATATACCCGATCCTGTCAACGCAGAATCCGGCGACGAACGGTATCATCGGAAAAATTTCCTTGATTTCGCTCTCGAATCGTGGTAAGTTGAATATAGATAGAAGAAGGATTACCGTCTTTGGTATGGCGGTCAGTCCGAAAAAAATTTCGTTTTGACCGTCTAATCCTCAGATCAGGCGGTCATCTTTACTTTTTGCGCGTTATCGTAACGCACAGAGTAATAATACTCACGATTAAGAT
>CAJFPD010000065.1 GCA_904398315.1 Candidatus Alangreenwoodia gallinarii
CCTGCCGGGGCTGGCGGCTGATATCGCTCTGGCCCTTTACTGCCTCATATTCGTCTGGATCATCGCAGCATTCGGAACGGTGCTGACACTTCCGGGTATCGCGGGTATGATCCTTTCCGTGGGCATGGCCGTGGACGCGAATGTCATCATCTTCGCCCGCATCAAAGAAGAAGTGCGTAACGGAAAGACCATCCGGGTTGCGACGACACAGGGGTATAAAAGAGCTCTGGGAACAATCATCGACTCCCAGGTTACGACGCTCATCGCCAGCGTTGCGCTGTATGAGTTCGGTTCAGGAGACGTCAGAGGCTTTGCGCTTACGCTTATGATCGGTATCGTGATCAGTATCTTTACCGCTACAGTCATCACCAACGTCTTCCTGCGAATTCTGGCGGAGAGCAAACGGTTCGGAACGAAAAAGTTCTTCGGCATCAAAGAGACTTCACCTGCGGGTGCGGCTGAGACAAAGGAGGCCTGACGATGGGAGAGAAACTCAGTAATTTCAGCTTTATGAAGCACAGAAAAATCTACTATATCATCTGCATCGTGCTCATCGTGGGAAGTATAGGAATCGGTCTTCTGAGAGGATACAATTTTGGAATTGACTTTACCGGAGGAACGATGATCGAGCTCGAGATGGGACGTCAGGTGGAGATGAGCGACGTGGATGCTGCTCTCTCGGAAGCCGGAGTGGAAGGATCTGCGACATATGCAGGAGAGAATAATACGCAGATCATCATCAAGACATCGGATTCGCTGAACAGCGATGACCGCGATACGCTGCTCAGCACGATCGAAGAGAAATTTTCCATTGACAGCGACGCAGTGCTGTCTGTCGAAAATATCGGACCTTCTGTGGGGGATCTGCTGAAGAAAAATGCGGCAAAAGCGGTGGCCGCTGCAGTCATTCTGATGCTCATTTATGTAGCCATCCGCTTTCAGTGGAGATATGGTCTGGCGGCGATTCTCGCTCTCGTCAATACGCTGCTGATTCTGTTCGGCTTTTACGGACTGTTCCATATCACTATCAACAGTCCGTTTATCGCAGCGATGCTGACGATACTCGGCTACGGTATCAATGATACGATCGTCATCTTTGACCGTATCCGGGAAAATACGGCGGGGCACGCAAAGCGGAATACAGAGGCTATGATCCCTCTGATCGATAAAAGTATCCGCCAGACGGTGGGGCGTTCTGTCATGACATCGCTGACGACGCTGATCGTCATGGTTCCGCTTCTGATCATCTGCGGGGATACGATCCGCAGCTTTATCCTCCCGCTGCTGGTGGGTGTTATAGCGAGCACTCTCTCTTCTATTTTTATCGCCACATCGATATGGTATGATATCAACCGGGTGACGACGAAAAAATCCTACAGCGGAAAGAAGAGCAGCCGTAAGGAAAAGGAAAAACCCGCAAAGGGACCGGTAGTCTGAAAGATTTATGACTGTCCCGGATCTGAGGCTCACCGCTGCGTCAGAGATTTTATGAGAAAAGAGAACGCCGCAAGACAGGAAGAATAGAATGAATGAGACAGACGGTCATAAGCCGCAGAGCTGCGCGTTTATGACCGTATGTTGAATCAGAACGAAAAAATCGGAACAGAATAAAGAAGAAAGAAATACAGCTAAGGAATCCTGAAGAATCCGGACCTGCAGGCCCGGCAAAATTCACGGAGTCGAAGATTTCGGGATTTCCCTGTAAGACCTGCCGGGATTTTTGCAGAAATTCCCGGCGGGGCTTCATCGATTCACGGGGTTCCATGGTAAGGATCGGTGTGAGACATGAACGAATTTTTAGATTATATCGCATCCCTGAATCCGAATTACGATCTTGAAGGAATCAAGAAGGCATACGAGACAGCAGAAAAAATGCATAAGGGCCAGTTTCGCAAATCCGGCGAGCCGTACATCATCCATCCGGTGGAAACGGCCAAAATCCTGGCAGGTCTGGGTATGGATGAACAGACGATCATCGCAGGTCTGCTCCACGATGTGGTGGAGGATACGGAGTATACCGAGGAACAGCTGAAGGCGGAATTCGGCGAAGAGGTGGCTCTGCTGGTAGACGGCGTGACAAAACTCGGAAATCTCGTTTTTGAAACAAAAGAGGATGCACAGGCGGAAAATCTCAGAAAGATGTTTCTGGCCATGTCGAAGGATATCCGCGTTCTGATCATTAAGCTGGCGGATCGTCTGCACAATATGCGGACGATAAATTATATGTCTCCCGAAAAAATCCGTGAAAAATCGAAGGAGACACTGGAAATCTATGCGCCTTTAGCCAGCCGTCTGGGAATGTTCGGCATTAAATTCGAGCTGGAAGATATTGCGCTGAAACAGCTGGAGCCGGAATTTTACAAAAAACTGTCTCAGCAGATTCACCAGAGGAAAGAGCAGCGCGATGCTTATATCAAGAAGATCATCGAAAAGCTGTCCGAGGCTCTCGACAAACTCAACATCCATTACGAGGTCAAGGGCCGTTCCAAGCACTTCTACAGTATCTACCGGAAAATGCGCGACAAGCACAAACAGCTGGATGAGATCTTTGACCTGACGGCGGTGCGCGTTCTGGTGGATACGGTTAAGGACTGCTATGCCGTGCTGGGCGTGGTTCATACCATGTGGAGGCCGATTCCGGGAAGATTCAAGGATTATATCGCGATGCCGAAGTCCAATATGTACCAGTCGCTGCATACGACGGTATTCGGCAAGGACGGACTGCCTTTTGAAATCCAGATACGGACATACGAAATGCACCAGATCGCAGAGTACGGTATAGCGGCACACTGGAAATATAAAGAGGGAATACACGACGGACAGAACGAGGAGGAAAAGCTCTCCTGGCTGCGCCAGACCCTGGAGTGGAACAGGGATATGGACAATCCGAAGAATTTCATGGAAACTCTGAAGATGGATCTGTTTTCCAATCAGGTCTACGTCTTTACCCCGGCGGGAAAGGTCATAGAGCTGCCGGCCGGTTCCACCCCCATCGACTTTGCCTATAAGATCCATTCCGATGTGGGAGCAAAATGCATCGGGGCAAAAATCAACGGCAAGATGGTTCCCATCGATCATGTTCTGGAAAACGGCAATATCGTGGAAATCATCACGTCGCCCAACAGTAAGGGGCCGAGTATCGACTGGCTGAAGATCGCAAAGAGCAGCAATGCCCGCAATAAAATCCGCCAGTGGCTCAAAAAGGAAAATAAGAGCGAAAATGTCGAAAAAGGCAAGGCGATGCTGGACCGTTACATCCGGCGAAAGGGATATGATCCCCAGCAGATCATCAAGACGCAGCGGATCAACAGGGTGGCAAAGGAACTGAAATGCTCCTCTGCGGAGGATCTGTATTCCTCCATCGGCTACGGCGGAACGCTGATGTCAAAGGTGCTGGATCTTCTCGTCAAATTTTATGAGGAAGAGAAAAAATCGGAGCAGAAGAAATCGGAGATCAAGAACTTTGAGAGCAAGAGCTCTTCCGTGAAGAAGAAAGTGGATAATACCGGAGGAGTTTCCGTCAAAGGAGTGGATAATCTGCTGATCCGGTTTGCAAAATGCTGCAACCCCGTACCGGGTGATGAGATCATCGGATTTATCACCAAGGGCAGAGGCCTGTCGATCCACCGCGCGGACTGCAGCAATCTGGCATCTCTCAGCGAAGAGGAAAAACAGCGCTTCATCGAAGTCGAATGGGATGTGGAAAAAGAGTTCCGCTCCTTTGAGACGGATATCACACTGCTGGCAGAGGACCGAAAAGGATTATTTGCAAATATATCCAAAATATGTGAAGATATGGATGTTCATATCACCGGTGTGATGGGCAAGAGCAACAGCGATAATACGGCCAATATCACTATTACAGTGCAGATTTCCAATGTGAATCAGATCGCTCAGCTGATCCGCCGGCTCAAGTCTGTCGAAGGCATGATCGAAGTCCACAGAGGAAATTCTTGACGGAATCACAGGAGAAAAGACTATGGATATCAAATTATATTACACGGGTCCCATGCAGGTAAATACGTATCTGTGTGCGGATCCGAATACGAAGAAAGCTTTTATCGTGGATCCCGGCGGTCCGAGCAGATACCTGGATAATTATGTGGAATCCAACGGATACGAGGTGGAATATATCGTCCTGACGCACGGACACGGAGACCATATCTGCGGCGTTCCGTATTACAAGGAATTGTTTCATTGTCCGCTGGTGGGACACCGGGATGACATCTATCTGTTTAACGATGCTTCAGAAAATCTCTCGCTTCAGTTTACCGGCCGGAAGATCGAATTTATTCCGGATGTGCTCGTACAGGACGGCGATGTGCTCAAGGTCGGGGAGATGGAACTGAAAATCATTCATACGCCGGGACATACTCTCGGCGGTATCTCCATTCTCGTGGACAATGTGCTGTTCAGCGGTGACACGCTGTTCGCCGATTCTATCGGCAGGACGGATTTCAAAGGCGGCTCTTATCCGCAGCTGAAAAATTCAGTTCATACGAAGCTGTTCTGTCTGCCGGATGACACGCATGTCCTGCCGGGACATATGGGTCAGACGACGATCGGCCACGAGAAAAAATATAATCCGTTTTTGTAAAACGTGCGGTACGCCGCCTTCCGCTGAGGGAGGCGGCGGATACTGTGTTTTTGGCGCCGGTTTGCCGGCGTTCGGTTTCGGACAGAATATGTATCAGTTATATGTAAAAAAAGAGAAACACAGATATATCCTGGAAGAACTGGTCAGGGAATTTCTGCGCCCTGACGAATACGAAGTCGTGGTACAGGAGGAAGTGCGGGAGGATTCCTCTGAAGACGTAATAAGCTCTGGGGAACAGAGGAAAAAAGGTCCGCGTCAGGATGCGGAAAAAGAGGAACGCGATGCGGAGAAGCGCCGCGTTTTCGATGAACTGACCGCTCTGACCGGCTACCGGCCGGAGTGGGGAACGCTGACCGGCGTCCGTCCGGCCAAACTGGCCGGTGAGATGATGGATGCGGGATATTCCGAGGAGGAAACGGCGGCTGCATTCCGGGAACGCTATTATGTAAATGAAGAAAAGACAGATCTCGTATTGGAAACGTGCAGAAATCAGCGCTTTCTCACCTCACAGCCTGCAGGGCGGACGGCGGGAATCTACATCGGGATTCCTTTCTGCCCGACGCGCTGTCTGTACTGTTCCTTCGCCTCCAATCCCGCCGATCCTGACGGAATGCGGCGTTATCTCGAAGCTCTGCTGACGGAAATCGATGCGGTAAGCGAGAGAATGAAGGAACTTCAGATAAGGCCGGAGAGTATCTATTTCGGCGGCGGCACGCCTACATCGCTGGATGCCGGTATGCTGGAAAGGCTTTTAGCCCGTGTGAGAGAACGGTTTGATATGAGCGGTGTGAAGGAATTCTGTGTGGAAGCGGGCCGGCCGGATACCGTGACGGAAGAAAAGCTCCTCGTCATGAAGGAGGCCGGCGTGGACAGGATCAGTATCAATCCCCAGACGATGAATGAGAAGACACTGAAGATCATCGGCCGTTCGCACAGTGTGGAGGATGTCATCGATGCTTTTTCTCTGGCGCAAAAGTGCGGGATATCGAAGATCAATGCCGATATCATCGCGGGCCTTCCGGGAGAGGATGCGGCGATGTTCCGAAATACGCTGCAGAGCGTGCTGGCCCTGGCTCCGGATAATGTGACGGTTCATACTCTTGCGGTAAAGAGGGCTTCCCGTCTTAAGGAGGAAAATGAGAATTATCACTATGAAAACGCGGCTCACGTGGGAGAGATGGTGCGGGATGCCCGCCGTGTTCTGACAAAGAAGGGTTACCGTCCATATTATATGTACCGCCAGAAACATATGGCGGGAAATTATGAAAATGTGTCTTATTCGCTGCCGGGCAGTGAATCGGTTTATAATATCCGTATTATGGATGAACATCAGACGATCGTCGCTCTCGGAGCCGGCGGGATCAGCAAGGCGTATTATCCGGAGAATAACCGGCTGGTGCGTGTGCCCAACGTCTCAAATTATGAGATTTATATCGAAAGGCTCGGAGAAATGATCGGGCGCAAGGAAGAAAAGCTGTACGGTCCGTTTCAGCGCTGATGGAAGACAGGGAAACGGAAACGGATAAAGGAGGAGATAACATGCTAATCAAAGCCCCGAAGGGAACGAAGGATATCCTTCCGGGCCAGTCCCGGAAATGGCAGTATGTGGAAGACAAATTTCGGGATCTGTGCAGAAGGTACGGAATCGAGGAGATACGGACACCGGTGTTTGAACATACAGAGCTTTTTCAGCGCGGCGTAGGAGATACGACGGATATCGTTCAGAAGGAGATGTACATATTCGAGGATCATGCCGGCAGAAGTATCGCTCTGAAACCGGAGGGAACAGCTGGCGTAGTCCGCTCCTATATCGAAAATAAGATGTATGCCGATGTCAGACCGGCGAAGTTCTGCTATGTCATCCCCTGTTTCCGCTATGAAAAGCCGCAGGCGGGCAGACTCCGCGAATTTCATCAGCTGGGCGTGGAGATTTTCGGTGCGGAGGATATGGCGGCGGATGCGGAGGTCATATCGCTGGCCATGGATTTTTTTGAGGAACTGGGCGTCGGAGAGCTGGAGCTGAGGATAAACAGCATCGGCTGCCCGGAATGCAGGGCGGAGTACCGGAAGGCACTTCAGGATTTTCTCAGGCCGCATTATGAGGAGTTCTGCGATACCTGTAAGAGCCGTTTTGACCGGAATCCGATGAGAATACTGGACTGCAAGAATCCGCACTGCGGTGAGCTTTCCGCCGGGGCACCGAGAATGATCGATTATCTGTGCGATGACTGCCGGACAGCATTTGAGGAGCTGAAGGAGAATCTCAGCGCACTCGGAATCGGATATACTGTGGATCCGGGAATTGTCCGCGGACTGGATTATTATACGAAGACAGCTTTTGAAATTGTCACGAATACCATCGGCGCACAGGGAACCGTGTGCGGCGGCGGCCGCTATGATCATCTTGTGGAAGAACTGGGCGGTCCGGCGACAGCCGGCATAGGATTCGGCCTGGGCATCGAGAGACTGCTGATCGTCATGGAAGCGTCGGGTGCGCCGATGCCGGAGGAAGAGGGCGTCGATCTTTTCGTCGCGTTTATGGGCGAAGAGGGAAAAAAGCGCGCTCAGGCCCTCGTTCACGATCTGAGAAAAAAGGGAATGCGCGCTATGCTGGATGTGGCGGCAAGAAACATCAAAGGGCAGTTTAAATATGCAGACCGGATAGGAGCCCGTTTTACAGCTGTTATCGGAGATGACGAGATCGCCCGCGGCGAGATTACGCTGAAGGACATGCGGACTTCCGAGCAGCGTCAGATTTCCCTCGGGGAGCTGGCGGATGTTCTGACCGCTGCAAAAAAGGACAAGACTGTGCAGGGAGAGTGAGTGAAAATGAGAAATGTCTGGAAGAGAACAAATATGTGCGGTACACTCCGGCTCGTCGATGCGGGATCGGAAGTCGTACTGAACGGATGGGTGAGCAAAAAGAGAAATCTGGGAGGACTGATCTTCTGCGATCTGAGGGACAGAAGCGGCATTGTCCAGATCGTCTTTTCCGACCGGGTGCCGAAAGAAATATTTGAGGCGGCTGACAGTCTGAAGAGTGAATATGTCATCGGCGTAAAAGGTACCGTCGTGGAGAGAGAGTCGAAAAATAAGGATCTTGACACGGGAGATATCGAAGTGGCGGTCAGCGACTTCAAAATTTATTCCACAGCTGATACACCGCCGATTTACGTCAGGGATGACGACAATGTAGACGAAAATCTCAGGCTCAAATATCGCTATCTCGATCTGAGAAAGCCGAAAATGCAGAGAAATCTCAGAGTGCGCCATCAGGTAGCCATCTGCGCGCGCAATTTTTTCGACCGGGAAGGATTCATCGAGGTAGAGACTCCTAATCTGATCAAGCCGACGCCGGAAGGTGCCCGGGATTATCTCATTCCCAGCAGAGTAAATCCGGGACATTTCTATGCGCTTCCTCAGTCACCGCAGATGTTTAAGCAGATTCTGATGGCTGCCGGCGTGGACCGCTATTATCAGATCGCCCGATGCTACCGGGATGAGGATCTGAGAGCGGACCGCCAGCCGGAATTCACGCAGATCGATATGGAGATGTCCTTCGTGGAGCCGGACGATATCATGGAGCTGCACGAACGATTTCTTCAGGAGCTTTTCCGCCAGGTTCTCGGAAAGGAGCTGACGATTCCGTTTCCGCGCCTGCCTTACGACGAGGCGATGGCCCGATACGGAAGCGATAAGCCGGACACCCGTTTCGGCTTTGAACTGAAAGATCTGAGCGATCTGGTGAAAGACTGCGGATTTAAAGTCTTTACGGGAGCTCTGGAAAACGGCGGCATCGTCAATGCCGTCAATATCAGCGGCGGAGCGCAGCATTTCAGCCGCAAGGAGATCGATAAGCTGCAGGAGGCGGTGAAGTCTTACGGAGCGAAAGGACTGCCGTGGATGAAAGTGACTGCGGAAGGTGTCACATCTCCGATCGCCAAGTTTTTCGACGAGGCGCATCTGACGGCGATCCTTCAGCGTCTGGAAGCCTCGGAAGGCGATCTGATTCTCTTCGCGGCGGACCGCAGAAAAGTCGTATACGATACGCTCGGTTTTCTGAGAAGAGAGATTGCGGGCAGGCTGGGAATGCTGGATGATTCCGATTTCCGCTTCCTCTGGGTGACAGACTTCCCTCTTTTCGAGTATAATGAAGAGGACGGGCGGTATTATGCCATGCATCATCCGTTCACACATCCGGCGGATGACGATGTGGACAGGATTCTTGCCGATCCGGGCAGCGCCAAAGCGAAAGCGTACGACATCGTACTCAATGGTGTTGAAGTGGGCGGCGGAAGTATCCGTATCCATGAGAGAGAGCTTCAGGAGAAAATGTTCGAGGCGCTGGGTCTGTCCCGGGAAGAGGCTCAGGAAAAATTCGGTTTCCTTCTGGAAGCTTTCCGCTACGGAGCGCCTCCTCACGGCGGAATGGCATACGGTCTGGACCGTCTGGTGATGCTGATGCTGGGCGAATCCAGCATCCGCGAGGTGATCGCGTTTCCGAAGAATCAGAATGCTCAGTGCCTGATGTCGGAGGCGCCGGGAGAAATTTCGGAAGAACAGCTGGAGGAGCTTTCCATCCGGATCGTGCCGGAACAGGAGTAGCAGATGAGGAAAATCGGTATACTGGGAGGAAGCTTCAATCCGATTCATTACGGCCACCTGATCCTGGCGGAGAATGTCAGAAAAGAAGCGGGACTCGACAGAGTGATCATTATGCCGGCCTATGCTTCCCCTTTCAAGCTGAATAAAAAGACGGTGTCCCCGGAACATCGCTTCCGGATGGTGAGTCTGGCTGTCGAGGGAAATGAAGGGCTCGTCGCTTCCGATTTTGAGTCTTCCAGCGGAAGGGTTTCGTATACCATAGATACGATGAGGATGCTCGAGAAAAAATTCGGAAAGGAATGTGAACTTTTCTTCATCACGGGGGCCGATTCCATTCTGGAGATCGAACGCTGGCGGGAGCCGGCGGAACTTCTTGGCCGGTATTCCTTTCTCGTAGGAGGAAGACCGGGATACCGGGACGCGGAGCTGGCGGAATTTGCGGAATATCTCCGCAGAGAATATCGCTCCGATGTGAGAATAATAGATATCCCGAAAGCGGATATCTCCTCGACGGAGATCCGAAGACGGAATATGGCGGGCCGGAGCATACGCTATCTGACGCCGGACAGCGTGGTCGATTACATCCGTCGCAACGGCCTTTATACAAAATAGCGCAGGGTCATTTCCCGATTCCTCTCCGGACGGCGGGCCGGAAAAAGGGATGCGGAATGACGCGTCTTTTCCGGAAATCCGGATGCCGAAGAGGCAGAGGGGACAGACGGGACGCGGAGACATGCGGAAAGAGAAATGCGGGGTAATTTAATGGATAAGGAATTCAGAAAACAGCTGGACGATTATATCAGAGTCCGCCTGAATGAGAAGAGATATCGTCATACGACAGGAGTCATCTATACGGCTGTCAGACTGGCGGAGAGATACGGCGCAGATGTGGATAAGGCCGAAACGGCTGCTCTGTTTCACGATGCCTGCAAAAATCTGGATATCGAAGAGATGAACATGCTCGTGGAACAGTATCAGATCGGAGACTATTACATCGATAAGCCTCAGCTGGCTCACAGCAAGCTGGCGGCTGCCATTCTGAAGGATAAATTCGGCGTGGAGGATGAGGACATCCTGAATGCTGTCAGGTATCACACCACCGGCCGTGCCGGCATGAGCCTTCTGGAAAAAATCATCTTCGTGGCGGATGCCACGGAGCCGAACAGGACGTATGAAGAAGCGGAAGAGCTGAATAAACTGGCGTTTTCGGATCTGGATCAGGCCTGCTATGAGGTCCTGAAATGGACCGTGAAGCTGGTGGAGGAATCCGGGCGGTATATGGATCCGGATACGACAGAAGCGCTGGCATGGATCAGCGGCTTTCTGAAGGATCAGTCCGTGGAGGACAGCAGAACCTTCGCCGTCTTCGCGGCGCAGACTATCGATGATAAAAAGGGTCTTGACGTCATCGTCCTCGATATACAGGGAAAATCCATGTTTGCGGATTATCTTCTCATCGCTACCGGCGGGTCGGAGCGCCAGATCAACGCGCTGGCATCGGAGGTGGAGGACAGAGCGGAGAAAAGAGGCCGCTTTGTACGCCACATCGAGGGGAGAAACGGTTCCGGCTGGATTCTGATGGACTACGGAGACGTTGTCATAAATATCCTGTCCGCATCCATGCGGGAAAAATACGATCTTGAGAAAATCTGGTCCGACTGTGAGCGGATAGAGTGGGAGGTATAACAGAAAAATATGGCAGAGAGATATGATTTTCAGGCCATAGAAAAGAAATGGCAGGAATACTGGGCGGAAAATGATATTTTCCACACAGAAGAGGATTCTTCAAAAGAAAAATACTATGTTTTGGAAATGTTTCCATATCCTTCCGGAAAACTTCACATGGGCCATGTACGGAATTATTCCATCGGCGATGTCACCGCCAGATATATGCGGATGAAGGGCTTCAACGTTCTTCATCCTATGGGATGGGATTCCTTCGGGCTTCCGGCGGAAAATGCCGCCATCAAGAACGGAATCCGCCCGGACAACTGGACATGGGATAATATCGCCGAGATGAGGGAACAGCTGAAATCGCTCGGGTTGAGTTATGACTGGGACAGAGAGGTGGCTACCTGTCATCCCGATTATTATCGCTGGATGCAGTGGATTTTTATCCAGTTTTTCAACCGTGGTCTGGCGTACAAGAAAAAGAATCCGGTAAACTGGTGTCCGTCCTGTCAGACGGTTCTGGCAAACGAGCAGGTGGTAGACGGAAAATGCGAGCGGTGCAAGACGCCGGTAGGCAAAAAAGAGCTGTCCCAGTGGTATCTGAAGATTACGGATTATGCGGAGCGCCTTCTCGATGACCTGGATAAGCTCGAAGGATGGCCGGAAAAAGTCAAGCTGATGCAGAAAAACTGGATCGGCCGCAGCGAAGGAGCAGAGGTGACGTTTCAGATCGAAGGATTTGACAGAGATCTGCAGATTTATACGACCAGACCGGACACGCTGTTCGGCGCCACCTTCATGGTCATGGCGCCGGAGCATCCCTATGTGAAGGAACTGGTAGAAGGAACAGAATATCAGGCAGCGGTGGACGAGTTTATGGATAAGCTCCAGTATCTCAGCGATATCGACCGCAGCTCCACGACACTGGAGAAGGAAGGATGTTTCATCGGCAGATATGCGGTAAATCCTCTGAACGGGAAAAAGATTCCGATCTATATCGCCAATTATGTCCTCATGGATTACGGTACCGGCGCTATCATGGCAGTTCCGGCCCACGATACGAGAGACTTCGATTTTGCGAAGAAATACGGTCTGGAAATTATTCCGGTGGTGGATCCTCAGGATCCGGCCGTCGACCTGAACGATCTGCAGGAAGCGTGCCCGGGCGAGGGAACGCTGATCAATTCCGGCGAGTTCGATGGTCTGAACAATAAAGAGGCGATGAAGAAGATCATCACTTATATGGAAGAAAAAGGAATAGGAAAAGGTACGGTCAATTACCGTCTCAGAGACTGGCTGATCTCCAGACAGAGATACTGGGGTGCGCCGATTCCGATGATTTACTGTGAGGACTGCGGCTGGGTGCCGGAAAAAGAGGAGAATCTGCCGGTCATGCTGCCCACGGACGTGGAGTTTACGGGCAAGGGACAGTCGCCGCTGACGACCAGTGCCACCTTTGGCGACACTGTCTGCCCGAAGTGCGGAAAGCCGGCCCGGCGTGAGATGGATACGATGGATACGTTTCTGGATTCCTCCTGGTATTTCCTGCGTTACACCGATCCGAAAAACGAAAACAGACCTTTTGACCGGGAAAAAGCGGATTACTGGATGAATGTGGATCAGTATATCGGCGGCGTGGAGCACGCCATTCTCCATCTGCTTTATGCCCGTTTCTTCACGAAGGTCTTCCACGATATGGGAATGATCTCAGCGGAGGAGCCTTTTGAAAATCTTCTGACCCAGGGCATGGTGCTCAAAGACGGGGCTAAGATGTCGAAATCGGTGGGCAATATCGTGAGCCCGGCTGAAATCATAGAAAAATACGGCTCCGATACGGCCCGTCTTTTCATCCTGTTCGCCGCACCGCCTGACAGAGATCTGGACTGGTCGGATACCGGCGTGGAGGGAAGCTATAAATTCCTGAACCGCGTCTGGCGTCTGGTGCTGGAAATTCTCGAAAACAGCGGATCCGAAGAAAAAGCGTCGGTAGCCGGGGAGGATGATAAAAGTCTGTATTACGAGATGAACCGGACGATCAAGCGGGTATCCGACAGCTTCGCGAAGGGAAGATTCAGCTTCAATACAGCTATCAGCTCAATCATGGAGCTGGTCAATGAGATGTATCGCTGTAAGCAGAGCGATGCGCCGAATTATCCGCTGCTCCGGGAGGTGGCGGAGAAGCTGGTTCTCGTGCTGTCACCGTTTGTCCCCCATATCTGTGAGGAGATGTGGCAGAAGCTGGGACATCAGACGTCGATCTATCACGAATCCTGGCCGTCCTATGACGAGAGTGCTCTGGTGCTCGACACGGTGGAGATCGTGGTGCAGATCAACGGCAAGGTAAAGATGAAGGCCATGGTGGAAAGCGGTCTTTCCAGAGAAGCTCTGGAGGAAAAGATGATGGCAGACGAAAAGGTCAGAGAGCTGACGGCCGGAAAAGATGTGGTAAAAGTGGTGGCAGTACCGGGCAAGCTGGTCAATATCGTCGTCCGCTGAGAGCGGTGCGGCGGGACGTACTGACATACGTCTGCGGATTCATTCCGCAGGGAAAGCCCTCAGAGGCAGACGCCGGGAAAAGCGCTTTGAAGACGTCGGAACGGAAAGATCGAAAATGACGTTTCTTCCGAAAGCAGATGGAAAGCGGGCAGCGGCGAAAAATGTCCGCAGATCCCTTTTTCCGGCGGCAGACGAATAGAAAGAACGAAGAATGAAAACGGCGCGCTGCAGCCGCCAACGGTACGGGACTGCAGCGCGGCCGGAGAGCAAAGGAAGGTAAACTTGAAGAACAGAAATCCAAGAAGAGGCGGGAAAGCGAATGAACCTGTCGTCAAGGTCATCCCGCTGGGGGGACTGAATGAGGTCGGAAAAAACATGACAGTCCTCGAATACAAAGATGAAATGCTGCTGGTCGACTGCGGCATGACATTTCCGAGTGATGAAATGTACGGAATAGATATCGTCATTCCGGATATGTCTTATCTGATCAACAACAGGGAGAAGATCAAAGGCCTGATCATCACACACGGCCACGAGGATCATATCGGAGGAATTCCGTATCTTCTGCGGCGGCTGCCGGTTCCGGTCTATGCTACAAGATTAACCCTGGGTCTGATCGAGAATAAACTGAAGGAGCACGGACTCACCGCGAAGATGCGTGCGATCAAACCGGGAGACCGGCTGAATTTCGGCTCGTTCCGTGTGGAGGTTCTGCGCATGACACATTCCGTGGCAGGTGCGGTGGCTTTCGCCATTACGACGCCGGCGGGTGTCATCTTCCATACGGGCGATTTCAAAATCGATTATACTCCTCTTCAGGGAGAGCCCATCGATTTACAGAGATTTGCGGAAATCGGCAAAAACGGCGTGCTTCTTCTTATGGCGGACAGTACGAATGCTCAGAGAAAGGGATATACGCCTTCGGAACAGACGGTGGTAGCCACTTTAGATTCTATTTTCGCTCCGGCGAAGAACAGGATCATCGTGGCCACCTTTGCGTCAAACGTGGACCGGGTGCAGCATATCATTGATCTGGCGGTAAAGTATAAGAGGAAAGTGGCGGTATCCGGCAGGAGCATGGTCAATGTCGTCGAGATCGCCTCCCAGCTGGGCTATCTTCACATTCCGGAGGGCACTCTGGTGGATATCAACCGGCTGCGGAATCTGAGGGACGAACAGATTGTCATCATCACCACGGGAAGCCAGGGCGAACCGATGTCCGCACTGACGCGGATGGCCTCCAACGATCACCGGGCTGTGCAGATCAAAAAGAACGATATCATCATTCTGTCCTCCAGCCCGATTCCCGGAAATGAGAAGACGATTTCGAATGTGATCAACAAGCTGCTGGAAAAAGGCGCTCAGGTTATCTATTCCGACATCGCCGACATTCACGTGTCAGGCCATCCTTGTCAGGAGGAACTGAAGCTCATCCATTCCCTGCTGAAGCCGAAATATTTCATGCCGGTTCACGGAGAATACCGTCATCTCGATGCCCACGCGAAGCTGGCGGAGGGCATCGGCATGCCGCGCAGTCATATTTTCATCATGAAGAACGGAAATGTTCTGAATGTATCAAAGAACAGAGCGGAAGTGGCAAAAGAGGAAGTCGCTCACGGCAATGTCCTGGTGGACGGCCTGGGCGTGGGAGATGTGGGAAACATCGTCCTCCGCGACAGAAAACTGCTTTCGGAGAGCGGACTTATCATCGTGGTAGCTGCCATCGAGAGAGGCTCCGGTCTGCTGGTTTCAGGGCCGGAGATTCTGTCCAGAGGCTTCGTCTATGTCAGAGAATCGGAGGAGCTCATCGCTTCGGCGCGCGATGTGGTGACGGAAGTGCTGGAGAACTGTCAGGACAGAGGCATGCACGAATGGTCGGCCATGAAAAACGCCGTGCGAGATGAGCTGCGCACGTTTATCTATGAACAGACGAGGCGGAGCCCGATTATTCTTCCGATCTTCCTGGAGGTGTAACAGACGATGGAGCGGGAAAAAGAGAATATTCTCAAAAGACGGATCAGCGGCGTCAGGAAGTCCATGGAGGAACACGGCATCGAAATGTTTCTCGTCTCAAAGGAGGAGAACAGAAATTATCTGTCGATGTTTTATTCGACCTCCTTCGACATCGTCATCGGCAGGGAAAAGAACTGGCTGCTCACCGATTTCCGCTACCTCGAAGCGGCGGAGGAGAGCAAACCTCTGTTTGAAGTGGTGCAGGTGAGCGGGGAATACGGTCTGACGGAATTTCTGAAGGAGAAGAACCCGCAGTCGCTGGGTATCGAGCGGTCCGTGATCACGGTGAAGGAGTACGACGGGATCAGAGAAGTGATCCCGTCCTGTGACTTTATCTCTGCCGACGGCATCGTGGAAAAGAGCAGAGTCATCAAAGACGACGGAGAACTGGAAAAAATCAGACAGGCGGCAAAGATCGCAGACATCGCTTTTTCCTATATCTTGGATAGGATCCGTCCCGGCGTCAGTGAAAGAGAGATCGCATGGCTTCTGGAGAGAAAGATGAGAGAGGAGGGCGCTTCCGCTCTGTCCTTCGACACGATCTGCGCATCGGGTGTGCGTTCCTCCATGCCCCACGCTCATCCCACAGATGCGCTGATCGAAAACGGCGATTTTGTGACGATGGATTTCGGCTGTGTCTTTGAAGGATACTGCTCCGATATGACGAGAACCGTGGCGGTAGGCTCCGTTTCCGACGAGCAGAAGGAGATCTACCGTATCGTTCTGGAGGCCCAGAGACATACCTGTGATGTGATCCGGGCAGGGATGACAGGCAGACAGATCGACGCGGCGGCCAGAGACATTATCGCTGCCGCGGGTTTCGGGCAGTGCTTCGGTCACGCTCTGGGCCACGGCGTGGGACTGGAGATCCATGAGGCGCCGACGGCAAATCCGCGGAGCACGGAGATCTTTGAAAAAAATATGATGATCACCGTCGAACCCGGAATTTATATTCCGAAAAAGTTCGGAGTGCGCATCGAAGACTTGTCCATCGTGGGGGATACTGGTATAATAAATCTGGTAAACTCTGAAAAAGAACTGATCATTCTTTGATAAATAATTGGAGGTTTTTAATGGTATACGCAAGTGATTTCAGAAAGGGCATCACGTTTGAGATGAACGGAGAGCCACATGTCGTGCTGGACTTTCAGCATGTAAAACCGGGTAAAGGCGCCGCTTTCGTGAGAACGAAGTACAGAAATATTCTCACAGGAGCTACGAGAGAAGAAGCTTTCAATCCGGATGCGAAGTTTGAAAATGCGATCATCGAGACGAAGCAGATGCAGTATCTGTATAACGACGGTGAGCTCTACTATTTCATGGATGAGGAGACCTATGATCAGGTTCCTCTTCCTTACGAGCTGGTTGAGGATGCGATCCGCTATCTCAGAGAAAACGATGAGGCTACGGTGAAGTTCTATAAGGACAATGCGTTTATCGTGGAAGCTCCGAATTTCGTAAATCTCAAAGTCATCGAGACGGAACCGGGCGTCAAGGGCGACACGGCCACAAACGTGACGAAAGCGGCTACGGTGGAGACCGGCGCGGTGATTCAGGTTCCGATCTTCATCAATGAAGGGGAAGTCATCCAGATCGATACCAGATCCGGTGAATACCTCGGAAGGGCAAAGGAAGACAAATAGGAACTCCTTCCGCCCGCAGATAACAGAAAAGGCACCCGCAAGAGGTGCCTTTTCTGTTATCTACGCGGAGGGAGACGGCGGAAGCCGGCGGAAGGAGAAAGATCCGCAGGGGGCCGTACGGCGAAAGAAGAGACAAGGGGCAGTTGGAGAAGTAAAATCACAGCAGAAAGATCAGCAGGGAGGTAATCGGAACGTGAATACGGAAAGGAACAGAACGAAAAAAAAGAGCAGGCGGACAGTACTAATTCTGATTTTCGCCGTCATCATCGTCATCGCAGTATGTGCAGCCGTCTGGCTGTCCACGGTGAACAGAGCGCTGGATCCCGGTTCGGAGGATACGATACTGGTGGATATCCGCTCCGGAAGTACCACATCGCAGATAGCGGAGACGCTGGAGGAAAAAGGCGTGATCAGCAGTGCGTCAAAATTCGTTCTGAAATCCCGGATGGACGGCAATGACGGAAAATATATCGCAGGCGTATATGAACTGAGCCCTTCTATGACGCCGGAGGCGATCATGGCAAAGATAATATCCGGAGAGCAGGAGCAGACGCGGCTGACGATTCCGGAGGGATATACTCTGACGCAGGTGGCGGATGCGGCGGAAAAAGCCGGAGTCTGTACCGCGGAGGAATTTCTGAATGAGACGCAGAACGGCGAATTTAACTACCGCTTCATGGAGTACGCAGGGAGCGGTGAAAAGCGTCTGGAAGGATTTCTGTATCCCGAGACCTATTTTATTCCGGACGGCATGTCGGCCCACGATATCGTGGATCTGATGCTGGAGCAGTTCGATTCTGTCTTTACAGATGAATATTATGCGAGAGCCTCCGAGCTGGGACGGACACCGAGGGAAATTGTGACTATCGCTTCCATGATTCAGCGGGAGACGATGGCAGAGGAAGAAGGTGCCAGGGTGGCCAGTGTCATCTACAACCGGCTGGCCCGGGGAATGAAGCTGCAGATCGATGCGACGGTTCAGTATGCCCTGGGTGAGCAGAAGAGCCGGCTCTCCTATTCCGATCTGGAAGTGGATTCGCCGTACAATACCTATATAGTCGACGGACTGCCGGCGGGGCCGATCTGTCAGCCGTATGTATCAGCCATCGAAGCGGCTCTCTATCCGGAGGAGACGGATTATCTCTATTATGTGCTGAAGCCGGACGGAAGCGGGCAGCATAATTTCGCATCCACAGATACGGAATTTGAGACATACCGGCAGCAGTATCTCCGTTCGCTGGAGTAAAGAGCGGAGGGAGCAGGAAGAAAGCGGAGAAAACGATGAATATAACAAATAGAAAAGTGACGGAATATCTGGACGGGCTGTACCGTCCGCTTACGCCACAGCTGGAGCAGATGAGGCGGGAGGCGGAGGCGGAAGGGATTCCGGTTATCCTGAGGGATACGGAGCGGTTCCTTGCGGTCATGCTGACGGTCATAAAACCTTCCAGGATTCTGGAGATCGGCACGGCGACAGGATATTCTTCTTCCTGTTTTGCGGAGATCTGCGGGGAAGATACGGAGATCGTAACCCTGGAATCCGACAGTGAAATGTGCAGGCGGGCCGGAGAAAACATCAGAAAGCTCGGCTACGGGGAACGGATTCGTGTGTGTCAGGGAGATGCGCAGGAAACAATGCAGGAACTTTCTCCGACATTTGATTTTGTATTTATCGATGCGGCAAAGAGCCATTATCGTTCCTTCTTTGACGGCGCGCTGAAGCTGTGCAGAAAGGGAAGCGTTCTCATCTGTGATAATGTGCTGATGAAGGCAAAGACGGTGTCAGAGGAATACGATCCGAAAAAAAAGTACAGGACGAGTATACGGAGAATGCGGGATTTTCTGCAGTATATCACCGCATTGGACCGGGTGGAGACCTGCGTCTTTCCGGCCGGTGACGGTATTTCCGTAAGTGTGGTGAAGCCGGATGCAGGCGCGGCAGAATAAATGCGGCGAAGCGGATGACAGAAGACAGGAAAAGGACGGAGGAACGATAGGAATGAAAAAGATGGAACTGCTGGCGCCCGCCGGTGATCTGGAAAAACTGAAGATCGCCATCGATTACGGGGCCGATGCCGTGTATTTCGGAGGTGAGGATTTCGGACTGCGCGCCGGAGCGGGAAACCTTACGGCGGAGGAAATCAGGGAAGGGGCGGCATATGCCCACGCCAGGGGAAAAAAAATCTATATGACGGTGAATATTTTCGCTCACAACGATGATATCCGCCGCCTGCCCGCTTTTCTGGAATCTCTGAAGGGACTGGATATCGACGCATTTCTCGTGTCGGATCCCGGAGTCATCGCCGTTTTCCGTGAAATTCTGCCGGATGCGGTCCTCCATCTCAGCACGCAGGCCAATACGACAAATTATATGACGGCGAAATTCTGGCATTCCATGGGAATTTCCCGCATCGTGGCGGCCCGGGAGATGTCTTTTGCGGAACTGCGGGAGTTTCGGGAAAATATTCCGGAAGATATGGAGATCGAAGCGTTTGTCCACGGAGCCATGTGCATCTCTTATTCCGGACGATGTCTCATGAGCAATTTCATGGCGGCCCGGGACGCCAACCGGGGAGCCTGCGCCCATCCCTGTCGCTGGAATTACAGCCTGATGGAGGAGAAGCGGCCGGGAGAATATTTTCCGGTGGAAGAAGACGAAAGAGGGACGTATGTTTTCAATTCAAAAGATCTCTGTCTGATCGGCTATATTCCGGAACTTGCAGAGGCAGGTGTCGCCTCTGCCAAAATCGAGGGCAGAATGAAGAGCATTTTTTATGTAGCCACCGTGGTGCGCGTCTACCGTCAGGCCATCGATGCGTATTATGCGGATCCAAAGGGATACCGGTTCCGGCCGGAATGGCTTGAGGAACTGAAAAAAGTCAGCCACCGGCATTTCACCACCGGCTTTTTCCTCGAAAAGCCCGATGAAACGGCCCAGAATTACGATTCCGGAGCCTACATCCGGGAATATGATTTTATCGGCATCGTACGGGAATACGACAGCCGGTCGGGCTATGCGCTGGTGGAGCAGCGCAATAATTTCCGCACGGGAGATGAGATAGAAGTATTCGGTCCGGGAGACGCATCCTTTTTCATCCAGAGAATCGAAGAGATGTTCGATGCAGAGAGCGGAGAGCCGATTCAGGTGGCTCCTCACGCGCAGCAGCAGGTACGCATGAAAATGCTGCATCCCGCGGGATCTTCCTGGATGCTTCGCAGAAAACAGAAATTTCAGAAAAAATGCAAAAGCGATTGACATATCTGAAAGAGTATGATATTTTATAGATACAAGATAAGCGTGCATATAATATGTAAACAAAGAAAGAAAAATAAGGCCGCTAAGGGTTAAAAATAGATCATACGTTAGTGACTCCAGGTGGTATAAGTTACAGAAACTGATAACTGTAGTTTGAGCTGATGACCTGTAAAGGTAATACGGAGATAACACCGGCGGCCTTATGTTTTTCAATATTCCATCGCAAAACAGCTACTTCCCCAAATGCTGAATGATGATGAATCATGCAGCGGAAACGCAAGATAAGCCACAAAGGAAGAGGGACGGATTTTCCGAAAGGAAAAATCCGTCCCTCTTCCTTTGTTTTTCCGCAGATAAAAATTCTTATCCTCCGCCGGCCGCACTTTTGTTCTAAATGCGGACTACCCTCATATGATTAAGTAAGGACAAACACAAGAGAGGGGCATACAGAAGATGAATGAGATTTCGGGAAAAAACAGCCATTCGCTGGAGAGTATCATGCGGCGGCTTCCGGACGATATCGCAAGGACGCTCCGCATGATGCCGGAAAGCATGAGCAGCACTCTGGAGGAGATCCGCTTCCGGACAGGCCGTCCGGTCATGGTCTATGCGGGAGGCAGGGAATATGAGATGTACCGGAGAGATAATCAGAATCTTTCCGCAGAGGAGATGGATAAAATTTTCAATCTGCTGGTTCACCATTCCGCCTATTCCTATCAGGAGGACATCCGCAACGGCTTTGTGACGCTGGACGGAGGACACCGTGTGGGAATCTGCGGGCGTGCCGTGACAGACGGGAACGGAAGAGTGATCAGCATCCGCAATATATCTTCCATCAATATCCGCAGAGGCAGAGAGGTGATCGGTGTATCGGACAGTATCGTTCCGTATCTGGCCGACGGCAGACATACCGTCCGCAATACGCTTCTCGTATCGCCTCCGAAATGCGGCAAGACGACAGTTCTTCGGGATCTGATCCGGAATCTGTCCAATATGGGGTATAAGATCGGCGTGTGTGATGAACGCTGTGAAATCGCAGGTTCCTGCGGAGGTACGTACGGATTTGATCTCGGCATGCGCACGGATGTTATCGATTCCTGCCCCAAGGATACCGGAATTCTGATGCTGATTCGTGCCATGTCGCCTGATGTGGTGGCTGTGGATGAGATCGGAACGGAATCAGACGCATCGGCTGTTGAGAGAGCCTGCGTATCCGGAGTCTCCGTCGTAGCCGCTATGCACGGCAATTCCTTCGAAGATGTGCTGCGTTCTCCCATCGGGCGTTTCGTGAGAAAAGGCGTCATCAGCAGACTGATATTTCTGAGCGATCGTCCGTCGCCGGGAACGGTGGCGGATATCCGCAATGCGTCCGGAATGAGTCTGCTGAAGCCTCCGGAGATGAACTGGAATATGACGGAGGAAGACGGATGATGGACACTTTTGCGCTGAAGCTGACGACCGCCGCCGTTTTTGTTCTGGCCGGAGCGGCAGGAGGCCGCTGGCAGGCGGGACGGCTGGCTGAGAGGGTGAAACGGCTGGAAGAACTGATCGGCGGGATGAGACTGTTTCAGAGTGAGATCTATTATACCCACGAAAGACTGGAAACTGTCGCCGGGAGGCTGGCCTCGGCCTGTCAGGGCTGTGCTTCCCGTCTGTTTCTGCGGTTTGCGGAGGAGCTTGCCGGCGGGGAAAACAGGGACACGGAGGAGCTGTGGAGCGGTGCGGTATCCCGGGCGCTGGGAAAGGATACTCCGCTGAAACCTGCTGATCTTGAGACGCTGAAGTCAGCAGGTGTCCGCCTCGGAAAGGATGACATCCGGGGGCAGTGTTCCTATATTGAAAAAACGATAAAGGAACTGGAGGTGAGGCTCGGAGAGGCAAGACAGGACTGTGGGGCACGCTCTCCGCTGTTCCGGACGCTGGGAATCGCTGCCGGATGTGCCGGAGCGATTCTGATCTTCTGATCACAGGAGGACAATCGTGGATATCAATGTCGATATGATTTTTAAGATAGCAGCCATCGGGATTATCGTGGCCGTTCTCAATCAGGTACTCATCCGGGCCGGAAGGGAGGATCAGGCGATGATGACGACACTGGCAGGAATCGTAGTGGTGCTTTTCATTATCATCACGATGATCAGCGATTTTTTTTCAACGGTGAAGACGATGTTTATGCTCTGATGTGAGGACGGCCGGGAAGGAAAAATCGCGGATGCCGGAACGAAGAACGGAGAAAATCCGTTCTTCATTTCCGGGAAGATTTTCATGAAAATCTGTATTTCAGACAGGAAGGGAGTTTAACATTATGCTGCAGATCGCCGCTGTGGGGCTGATATGCGCTGTGCTGTCTCTGGCAGTGCGTTCTTACAGGCCGGAGTTTTCCGTCTACATATCCATCGCCTGCGGTCTGCTTCTGTTTGCGATGATCATCACGCAGCTGGAAGATGTCATTTCGTATCTTCGCCGGCTGCTGGACAGTGCGGGAAGCGCAGGAGTTTATTTTCCGGTTCTGCTGAAGGTCCTGGGAATCGCCTATATCACGGATTTTTCAGCTCAGGTCTGCCGCGATGCCGGAGAAAACGGCATCGCATCGAAGGTGGAGATGGCCGGAAAGATACTGATTTTCTGTGCGGCTCTCCCGGTCTTTACCTCGCTGATCAGAATGCTGGAGATACTGCTGAACATATGAGGAAAGGACGCGGAAAGAGGAAAAGAGAGGAGAGGGGAATCGATGACGTGAAAAGGCGGAAGATAATATGACGGATTATGAATCGATCTTCCGGTCGCAGCTGGAGGAAATGGATTTCAGCGGCATGGAAGATATTCTGGAAGCGGCAGACCTGCCGCAGGAGATTACGCAGAGCTTCAGCGTAAAAGAGATCATATCGAATATGCTCTCCGGTGACGCGGCCATCAGTCAGGAAAGCGTCTTTGCAGTCATAAAAGCGCTCTTTTTCGGGGAGCTGAGAGAATTCGGAGTGCTGGCGGCGGAGCTCATATGTATCTGCATCATAGCGGGACTTCTCAGCAGTTTTACATCGGGTTTCGGAAGCGGTACGGCTTCCGGGATGTCTTCTGTGATCTGTTCCTTTGCGGCGGCGGGAATCTGCATGACAGCATTTTATCAGCTCTACCAGCTGGGAATTCAGTCTGTCTCCCTTATGACGACGCTGATGGGAGCCTCTCTGCCGGTGATTTTCGCCGTTACGGCGGTTTCCGGAGGAGCCGCCTCAGCAACGGTTCTGAGCTCTGTCATTTCAGCGGCTGTCACGGCTTTTTCCGCTTTTGTAAGATATGTACTCATGCCGGTGGTATTTGTCTCCGGTATTTTTACCGTAGCGAACAGTGTCGGGCGCCGCAGTTATATCGGGAAGACGGCTGCCTTTCTCCGGTCTGCGGCACTGTTCGGAATGGGGGCGGCGATCACGCTGTTTACAGGTCTCAGTGTGATTCAGGGTATGATGACGAAATCGGCGGATGATCTTCTGATGAAGACGGCGCGGTATTCCCTCGACAATCTGATTCCCTTTGTCGGGGGATTTGCGGCGGATTCTCTGGAGATGATCGTTACCTGCATCAGGAGCATACGGGGCGGGATCGGCATCGCAGGCGTGATTCTTCTGATTCTGCTGCTGGCCGGTCCGCTGATCAAGTCGGTCTGCATTATTCTCATTTTCCGCGTTACATCTCTGGTGCTGGAACCGGCGGGCAGCGATTCCATGTCGGACTGTATGGGAGATCTGGCTTCCGCGGCCTCCGTTCTGACAGCACTGCTGTTTCTTTCGAGCGTTATGTTCATTATTTTTTTCACCTGTGTTCTGCGCTTCGCACCTTCTCTGTAGAAGGTGAACCGCCGGATTTTCGCTGCAGAGCGCATTCGGATGTTACGGACACAGGCAGAATCGGGAGAGAGGAGGCACGAATCGATGGAATATGTCAGAGAATGGGTACTTTCCGTCCTCGTTCTCGTCGTGACGGCCGCTTTTTTCGAAGGTATTTTTCCGGAAGGCAGCATGAGCCGGTATCTGAAATATATTTTTTCTCTGATTCTTCTCGCCGTCATTTTATCTCCTGTGACACTGCTGCTGCCGTAACTGTTTCCGGCGGGAAGAAAACCGGCAATTCAGTCATGATCCGGCAGAAAGCGGAATATAGATAAAGAAAGGAAATGGGAGATGAAAAAAATATTTGAGGATACGGGAGAAGAAAAGAAAAAAAAGCTGACGGGTGTCTTCGCTCTGGTTCTGATCGTTCTCATCACGCTTCTTTTCCTGAGTTCTATGCTGCAGAGCAGGGACGGCAGAGGAAGTATCGTTTCACAGGAGGATGGTGTGTCCTATGAGGATTCCGGAACACAGGAAGAGATCAGGCTGGAAAATATTCTGGAGTGTATGTCAGGTGTGGGCGAAGTTCACGTGATGATAACGGGAGGAGTCCGGGAGGAAACATCCACCGTTTTCATGGAAGAAGGAGAAAAAAGCGGCGGAGAGGTGAAAGGCGTTATCATCGTGGCGGAAGGAGCGGAAAATCCTGTCATTCAGTCGAGGCTGACGGAGGCGGCAGCTACCGCATGCGGCGTTCCGCCTGCCAGTGTCGCCGTGTATCCGATGTCGCAGTAAACGGGTAAAGGAGGAATGGTCCGTTGAAGAAGTTTTTTGATTTTAATAAGGAAAAACTGAAATCGCGCAACAGCATCATTTTTGTGTGCGTCATCGCTCTGGTCTGCTGTATCGGGGTTGTAAACGGGAAACTGAGCGATAAAGGTACGCTGGGTGTTTCCGCAGGATACGAGGAGTATGAGCAGGAAGAGATGGATGCGCACAGCGGAGAGGTACTGGTGGATAGTCTCAATCTTCAGGCTGCGGAAGGAACATCAGAGCAGAACGGCGCGCAGGAAAAGGAATCCTCTGCGTCCTCCGCTTCAGAAAGTTCAGCTGACGGAGCAAGCAGCGGCGACGGGACGGGCGGTGCTGTGGAAACCGTGACGTCGGACGGAGCTTCGTCTGCATCCGGTTCCGATGAGTTTTTCAGGGAAGCGAGAGAAACGCTGGCCTATGACAGGAACGAAATGATCTCCGTTCTCACAGACACGATCGGCAGTACCTCAGACGGATCGGAAAAAAACAGCGCACAGGAGCAGAAGGATAAGATCATCGAATATATGAATACGGAAAAGTCACTGGAAAATCTCATAAGAAACAAGGGATACAGCGATGCTTTCGTCATCGTCACGGACAAATCGGTCAATATCACTGTCCAGGCGGCAGAGCTGACAGATCAGGATGTGGCGAAAATTCTCGATATCGCCATGAGAGAGACGGGACGGGGAGCGGAGGAAATCGTCGTTCAGGCCAAGAGCTCCTGAAATCCCTGTAAACATTGTAAAATGACGAACGATCTGGTATCATAGTAGGCAGATAAAATC
>CAJFPD010000066.1 GCA_904398315.1 Candidatus Alangreenwoodia gallinarii
GTCATAAAATCGAACCGATTCCATTATGCGATCAATATCCGTTTTTTTCAAGTCCGGAGAATCTCAGAATTTCATGCTCGAAACTCTACATTATAATATTTATAAATATATGGAAAATATTATAAAATATAACAAAAATAAAATCGAAAGAGAAGATGACGGGAAAAGCCGGCCCTCCGGACGGCAGTATTCGCCGGATTATCGGATGACGTGGGGAGTTTCGGAAAAAAAGAGAAACCGTCGTTTTCCGGAAATAATTCTTCACCGTTCGCGGATCCGGAGCGGGTGACCCGGAAAGATCGGATGTATGCTTCTGATCTTTCCGATGCCTGCATTTTATCTATACGAAAAATGCATAAAAAAGGATAAAAAACAGGTATTAGCTATTAAAAAAGATTCGTTTTAAAATATAGGAAAATATCCGAAAGAGATCTTTTTCAGCGTTGCTATTATCGTACGAAATGGAGAAACAGGAATATGGAACAGAAAAAATTGCCGAAAACAACACTGGGTGCATGGGCATGGGGCGATGTAGCCCATGAGTGGGCGGGAGCCGGAATGTTCCTTCTGTTTATCGTTCATCACATTCTCAACGCCGGCTGGCATAAAAATCTGCTTCACGGGAAATATTCCCCCATCCGCATTTTTCAGCTGGTCATCGACCTTCTGGTGTTCCTTTCTATGATCGGTCTGATGATCAGCGGCATTATGCTTTCCAACCATGTCTTTGACTTTCTGGACATTCATGGAGGTACATCCTTCGCGCAGCTTCTGCATATGGCGTCTTCTTACTGGGGCTTTGTCCTGATGGCTCTCCATCTGGGACTTCACTGGAGAATGATCGCGGGTATGGTCCGAAAGGCGCTGAAGCGGAAGCAGCCTTCCCGTGTGAGCCGGATTCTGATTCCTGTTCTCGGCGCCGGAATCGCAGTCTATGGCCTGATCGCTTTTATCCGGCGGGATCTGCTCACTTATATGCTGGTGCGCACTCATTTTGTGTTTCTGGATTTCGGCGAATCGATTCCGCTTTTTTATCTGGATTATCTGGCGATCATGGGCACCTTTATTTTTGCAGCTCATTACCTTTCCGCGCTGCTGCGGAAACTGTAAGACAGACGGAGGAAGATACGGAAATGAAAAAAATACTTGTCCTTTTTTTATCGATGACTATGGTGCTCGCTCTGGCGGCATGCGGAACCGTGGATACAGATGAACGGCAAAACAGTTCTGCCGGCTCCCCGGAGGGAGTACGGACTGCGGTGGAAGGAGAAGCGGCGGGCAGCGGATCTTCGGAACCGGATCTGTTTTCCATCTGTGTAACAGAACCGTATTCCAGCGATTGGGATGAATGCTTGGAGCGGGCGAACCGGGAGAGGGGTGACGACGCCCGGCCGGAGCTCGTCGAAAACGTGGACAATCTCGGGCAGTACGGTACGGTATTTCTGGGATATCCGAACTGGTGGTACGGTGTGCCCATGGCGCTGCTTACTTTTCTAGAGCAGAACGATCTTGCCGGAAAGAAGCAGGTATACCTCTTTTGTTCTCACGGTACGGGCGGCCTCGCCAACAGTGTGGAGCTGATTACGGAAGCGGCACCGGATGCGGTGATTTCTGAAAATATCTTTGACTGCTATGAAGAGGAAGCCTCTTCCTCCCGGGAAGAAATTCAGAACTGGGTGACGGAGCTCGGCTACTGACCGGCAGCATCTCTGTTTATTCATTATTCAGGAAATCGATATGTTTCCTATAGATATAGAAAAATACGGTACCGTCTGCTTTGCAGGCGGTATTTTTTCCGATATGGAATCTTGCCTGTGCTGTACCGGACGTGTTACTATGTTGAAAGACCTGAAGGGGAGAGCGCGGCGGAGTGCTGCAGCGAAGCAAATCAATCAGGCAGATCAATCATATGCTGGAAACTGCCGTGTCTGCGCGAAAAGAGGTACCGGAAACAAGGGATTCCCGAAGCATCAGGGAACATCCGGAAGCGGCGGACAGGACAGACAGGGCGGATGGCGGGACAGAGAGAAGGAAAAAGCATGACGTTGCTGCAAGAAGGAAAACATATCATTTCGGAACTGGAACTGCCGCGTCCCGGTCAGAGAATTCTGAGATCGGTCTGCGCGGTAGGGCTGTGTTTTATCGTCTATTTTCTGAGCGGGAAGAGAGGCATCCCGTTTTATTCCGTCATCGCGGCGCTGCAGTGCATGCAGCCTTATCATGGAAAGACGCTGGCAGTGGGAAAACGGCGTACCGTCGGAACGCTGATGGGAGCATTCTGGGGACTGATCGTTATTCTGACGGAATTGTATGGTTTTGATGGAAATATGGACGGGACGCTGACGTGGTATCTGCTGATCTCCTGCTGTACCGGTGTGGTTCTCTACTCGACCGTGCTTCTTAAGATTACAGATTCCTCCTATTTTTCCTGTGTCGTTTTCCTGAGTATCACGATCATGCATATAGAAGATGCCAATCCGTATCTGTTTGTACTCGACAGGGTGGTAGACACTATGCTGGGAGTTGTGCTGGCTCTGGCGGTAAATTCCGTCCATTTTCCGAGGAGAAAGAAGCGCGATGTGCTCTTTGTCTCCGGTGTGGACGATACCATACTCAACAGCAGAGAGAAGCTGACGCCGTACAGCAAGGTGGAGCTGAACCGTCTGATCGATCAGGGCATGCATTTTACCGTTTCCACCATGCGGACGCCGGCCGATGTGCGCGACGTCTTTTCGGAGGTCAATCTGAGGCTTCCCGTCATCGCTATGGACGGAGCCGTTCTGTACGATATGGCGGAAAACAGATATCTGATGTCCTGTGAGATGGATGCCGGCCTGGCAGCGGAGGTGCGCGACGCTCTGGACCGTGAGGGCGTAAGATATTTTACAAACATACTGATCGACAATACACTGATGATTTATTACCGGGATCTGTACAATGAGGCCCAGCAGGACGTCTATGAAAAACTGCACCGGTCGCCGTACCGCAATTTTGTAAAAAGACCTGTTCCGGAGGGAGAGAAGGTGATTTATTTCATGATTCTCGAAAAGGACAGCCGCACGGCGGAGATATACGGAAAACTGCGGGAGCAGCCGTGGAGCGGTTCGTGCAGGATACGGATGTACGCTTCCCACGATTATCCCGGCTATGCGTATATGAAGATATACAGCAGGGAGGCTACGCGGGAGCATATGCTCCGGAATCTGACGGAGCGGCTCGGCCTCGAAAAAACCGTAACTTTTGGCAGCATCGCGGGAAAATCGGATATTTACATCGAAAATGCGGATAAAAACGAGATGGTAAAGAAGCTGAAATCCGAGTTTGAACCGGTGATCTGGAAATGCCGGAGAAAAATGGAGCGATAATATCATGGGAAAAAATCTGCCGGTACGGCTGAAACAATTCATACGGAAGGAGACGGTCTTTTGCGCCTCTCTGATTCTGGCCCTTCTGTCCGTTCTGGCGGTGCGGCCGGATGAGGCGTATCTGAATTACCCGGACTACCGGACAATGTCTCTGCTGTTCTGCCTGATGCTGATCACAGCCGGTTTTCAGTGGCTGGGCGCCTTTGAAAAGCTGGGACATTATCTGCTGAAGAGGGCGGGAAGTCTGCGCAGTCTTTCGGTGACGCTGGTGCTTCTGTGCTTTTTCTGCAGTATGATCATCACCAATGATGTGACGCTTATCACCTTTGTTCCGTTTACTCTGCTGATTTTTCGCATGATCGGAAAGCAGGAGAAGGTGATCACTCTGGTGGTTATGGAAACAATCGCGGCCAATCTCGGCAGCATGGCAACCCCCATAGGAAATCCGCAGAATCTCTATCTGTTTTCCGCATCCGGCCTGAGCATGGAACAGTTTGCGATGGCGGTGCTGCCTTATGCGGGACTGTCTCTGCTGCTTCTTCTGGCGGTACTTCTGCTGCAGCATAACGAACCGGTTCGGGAAATCGAGACGGCGGTGCCGGAAACGGGAAAAGAGACCGGCGCTTCGCAGAGAGTGGAGGAAAAAGGACAGGCGGCGGCAAAGCCGGGGCTGTCGCTTCCGGCGCTGCTTCCGTTTCTGTGTCTGCTGATTCTGTGTCTGCTGGTGGTATTCCGGATCGTGCCTTATGTTCCGGTCCTGATCTGTGTAGCGGCGGCGGTATTGGTGATCAATAAAAGGCTTTTTCTGTCCGTGGATTACTGCCTGCTTCTGACATTTCTCTTCTTTTTTATCTTTATCGGCAATCTCAAGAGGATTCCCGCTCTTGATGATCTGCTCTTTTCGGTGATTCAGGGAAACGAACTTTGGGGAGGCATTCTGGCCAGCCAGGTGATCAGCAACGTGCCGGCGGCCATTCTTCTGTCGGGGTTCACGGAGAATGTTTCCGTTCTGATCACGGCGGTCAATCTCGGAGGCCTGGGAACGCTGATCGCTTCTTTAGCCAGCCTGATCTCCTTTAAGTTCTACGCGGCGGAATATCCGGGCCGGAAGGGATGCTTCCTTAAAATATTTACCTTATGGAACGGCATTTTTCTCCTGATTCTTACGGGGGAAGCGCTGCTTCTTGCCTGACATGCTCTCGCCCTTTCCCGCTCATTTTCTTGTATTATGCGGAGCCGTATGCTAATATTAGCTTATCAGACAGCGGCGCGGCCGCAGGAGGAATATCATCAATTCATGAAATCGACGGAAACACTGAGAAAGCCGATGCCGGAGGCGAAATATCTGAACGTGGAAAATACGGACAGATACCGCTTCGCCATCCGGCTTTTTTCTTTGAACTATAAAAGCTGAAGTACCGGATGTATCGGAAGGATGAAGCAATTCGTCGGGGCAGGAGAAAAATCATGAAAAGAAAAATGGCACGGATTATAATAGTGATAGCAGCTCTGGCGGTTATTACAGGTCTGTTCGGTCCGGCTGTAGCGGGCAGAATAAGGGGACAGGATGTCGTTACATCTTCACAGCTGGTAAAGGCAGTAGATATCAGCCGGCTGTCGACAGCCGAATTCGCATATAACGGGATAGCGGAAAAGTATAAAGAGGATAATCCGGAGGAAGTCGAATGTTATATATCCTATAACGCAAGTGTAAAAGTAGGAGTTCAGATGGAAGAAATCGGATTCGATATCGATAAAGAATCGAAAACGGTGATGCCGCTTCTTCCGGAGATAGACGTAAATATTGCGGATCTCGATGAGGGATCGATCAGTTATATTCCGGAAGATCCGGATATTCCGCTGAAGGAAATCATCCGCTGCTGCGAAGACGACGCGATAAGAGAAGCCCGTGAGTCAGATGCACTTTATCGGACGGCGGAGGATAATCTGAGATCGGTAATAGAGGCTTTGCTGAAGCCGGTTCTCGCCGGCACGGGATATGAAATTGTCTGGGAGACAGAATAAATTTATGCGGGAAAAACGACTGGAGGATCAGAATGAGATTACATAAAGCAGCGATGGCACTACTGGTTTCTATTTTCGTCGTTTTCTGTTTTTCCGGATGTTCCGGCGAAGAAAGAGAATCCGATTTTTCTGAGATAAATTCAATCTGTGAGCTGGCCACGCTGAAATGTTATTATCACAATGTGGCAAAAGCGGAAAATGAAGCGAGCGGGCTTTTTAAATTCCTGGGAGCGGGTTATAAAAAAATCTGGACAGAGTACAGCGGTATCGTCGAACTGGGGATTGATGTAAATAAAATGTCTGTTTCCGGTCCGGACAGATCCGGAAATCTTCAGATTACAATTCCGGATGCAGAGGTTTTGAGTGTGACGCCGGATGAAGATTCGATGAGTGAGCCTCTGACGGATACAGGGCTTTTTACGAAAATCACAAAAGAAGAAGAGACGGCGGCTCTGGCAGAGGCTCAGAAAAATATGGAGGAGACGGCGCGGCAGGATCACGCTCTGCTGAATCAGGCAAAGGAAAGAGCAAAAAATCTCATAGAGGGATATGTAAAAAATGTCGGAGAGCAGGTAGGACGGGAGTATACGGTGGAGTGGATCGAAGCGGAGCCGGAGGAATCACAGGAATAAAGGCAAATAAGAAAAGAGAGGAGCCGGAGACTGTATTCAGAATGAATGAAAGCCGGAAACAGAATAAAAGCCGGAAAAAATCCGGAAGCGGAGGCAGAAAACATGAGACACAGACCCTTGTCGATCGGCACGGATGATTTTAAAAAACTGGTGGGAGACGGCTGCTATTATGTCGATAAGACGTTGCTCATAAAAGAAATCCTGGACAGAAAGAGCGAGGCCACCCTTTTCACCCGTCCCAGGAGGTTCGGAAAGACGCTGAATCTGAGCATGCTGCGGTATTTCTTCGAGGATACCGGAGATGACGCGCGGAACCGGGAAAACGCCGGTCTGTTTGAGGGGATGAAGATCGCGGATGCAGGCGAAATCTATACGTCGCAGATGCAGAAGTATCCCGTGATCTTTCTGACGCTGAAGTCGGCGAAGCAGGACAACGCGGAAATGGCTTATATGATGCTGAAAAAGGCTGTCGCGGAGGAATTTTCGAGACATAGCCGGATTCTGCAGTCCGACAGTCTGTCTGATGCGGAAAAAGAGAGATTTCAGAGTATCGTCGATCTGAAAGCGGAACGGGCGCATTATGCCGATGCGCTGAAGTTTCTTTCGGCCTGTCTTCAGAAAGCCTGCGGCCGCAGGAGCATCATTCTGCTGGACGAGTACGATGTGCCGCTGGAAAGCGCATATTACGGGGGATCTTACGATGAGACGGTGATGTTCATCCGCTCTCTGTTTGAATCGGCGCTGAAGTCGAATCCTCATCTGCAGTTCGCGGTGATCACCGGCTGTCTGCGGATCAGCAGGGAGAGCATTTTTACCGGGCTGAACAACCTGGACGTGGTGTCCCTTCTGGACCGGCGATACGGAGAATATTTCGGATTTACGGAAGACGAGGTCCGCGACATGATGGAATATTATGGAAATGAATCCCGCTTTTCCGACATACGGCAGTGGTACGACGGATACCGGTTCGGAACGGCGGAGGTATATAATCCCTGGAGCGTCATCAAATTTCAGTCGGATCTGCAGGCCGATCCCCAGGCGTTTCCGAAGCCTTACTGGTCGAATACGAGTTCCAACAGTATCGTCAGAGATCTGATCCGGGACGCGGATGAGGAGACGAGAGAGGAGCTGGAGACGCTGCTGGCGGGAGGAACGATAAGGAAACCGGTGCACGAGGATATCACATACGCGGATATCCGGAAAAACAAAGAGAATCTGTGGAACTTCCTGTTTTTTACAGGATATCTGAAAAAAACGGGGGAGATCATGGAGCAGCGGAGAATTCAGCTGGATCTGACGATTCCGAATCTGGAAGTGCGCAGTATCTATGAGGAAAAGATACGAGGCTGGTTTGAGGAGGAAATAGAGAAAAAGGATCTGGGCGTTCTGCAGCACGCGCTGCTGTCGGGAGAAGCGGAGACGGCAGAGGAGGAGCTGAGAAAGCTGCTTGCGGAGACGATCAGCTATCTGGACAGCGGAGAAGCGTTTTATCACGGATTTCTGCTGGGAGTGCTGACAAATATGGGAGGCGGATATTTGGCGAAGTCGAACCGGGAGGCGGGAAACGGCAGATATGACATCTGCGTGTACCACCGGAGTGATTATCGGAAGCCGGCGGTGATCATCGAGCTGAAGGTGACGAAGCAGGCGAGGCGGCTGGAGGACTGCGCACGGGAGGCGCTGGAACAGATCGCGGCGAGAAATTATGACGCGTGGCTCCGGGAGCTGGGATACGAGGAGTGCTGGCATGCGGGAATCGGATTTTTCCGGAAGAACTGCGCGGTAAAGATGGAAAAGAAGAACGTCGGAGAGCCGGTATGAGCCGGTATGAGGGAGCCGGAAAAACATGGACAGAAAAGAAAAAATCCTGATCGTAGAAGACGAAGAAAATATTCGCGAAGAACTGCGAGAGTACCTGTCGGGCTTCGGCTACGAGGTATCGGTTCTGACGGATTTTTCCGACGCGGCGGAGTCCGCGCTGAGAGAGCATCCGGATCTGATTCTGATGGATGTGAATATCCCGGGCATGAACGGGATAGCCGTCTGCGAAAGGATACGAAAAAGCTCTCAGGTGCCGGTCATTTTTGTGACGGCAAACGATACACCTGTGGATGAGCTGGAATGTATCATGCGGGGAGGAGACGACTATGTGGCGAAACCGTACCGGCTGCCGATTCTGACGGCGCGGATCGCTGCGGTACTGCGGCGTATGTCGGGAAAAACGCAGGGGAGAGTGCAGGAAACGACGGCAGATGTGACAACGGATGCGGCAGCGGAACGGGTGCAGGCAGTGCTGTCTTCCCCTGGAAAAAAATCCGGACGCGCTTTTGCTCCTTCTTCCCGCAGCCCGGTCCGCATGGAACACAGAGGCGTTATTCTCGATATCGCGGCAGCACAGCTGGCAAAAGGCGATCGGAAAAGAGAACTTACAAAAAACGAACTGAAAATACTCTACTGTCTCTATCAGCATCCGGGAGAGATCGTGTCCAGAATGGATATTCTCGATTATCTGTGGGATAACGAAGTGTTCATCGACGATAATACGCTGAGCGTTCATATCACCCGCATACGAAATAAACTGAAAGAGCTCGGCGTGACGGATTTCATAGAGACGAAGAGAGGGATGGGATATCGGATATAGGAAAATCAGCAGAAAACAGAAAAGGGATACAGCAAAAAAGAAACAGAAAAAGGAAAAGGAAAAGGTCATGAACCTAGGTGAATACCTCAGGGACAGAGCTCCGGTACTGCTGCTCAACGCGGCGGCACTTCTGGTGCTGTCCGTCTTTTTATTGCTGACCGGAAATACGGAGACGGCGGTCTTTCTGATCGTCTTCGTCTGGATTTCCGTCGCCGTAGTCTGGTTTCTGACAGACTGGTTTTTCCGCCGCCGGTACTTCCGGGAACTGATGTCCGTTCTGAACGACCTGGACCGCAGATATCTGATCTCGGAAGTCATGAAGCCGTCCCGCAGAACGGAAGACCGGCTGTACTGGGAGATACTCAGAAAATCAAACCGCTCCGTGATCGAGAAGATCCGGGAGCTGGAGGACGGCCAGCGGGAATATAAAGAATATATCGAAGGCTGGATCCACGAGGTGAAGACACCTGTCGCCGCGATCCGGCTGATCTGTGAAAATCACAGAGAAGAATATACGGGACGCATTCAGTACGAGCTGGACGAGCTCGAAAATGAAGTGGAAAAAGTTCTGTATTATGTCAGAATGGAACAGGTGTACCGGGATTATCTGATCCGGCCGGTGAATCTGCGGGAGATCGTGCTGTCGGCTATCAGCGGCCAGAAACGCCGTTTGATACAGTGCGGGATGCAGATCGGCCTGGATATGGAAGATATCGTCGTCTCCACCGATGAAAAATGGATGGAATTCATTCTGAAACAGATTTTTTCAAACAGTATGGAGTACAGAAGGCCGGAAGGCGCGCGGCTGCGGATCTATGTCAGGAACGGACAGCAGCAGAAGTTTCTGATTCTGGAGGATAACGGACCGGGAATTCCGCCGGAGGACAGAGACAGAATCTTTGAAAAGGGATTTACAGGAAAAAACGGAAGAAAATACAATAACCGCGCTACGGGCATGGGGCTGTATCTGTGCAGCCGGCTCTGCGAGAAGCTGGGAATCGGTATTTCCTGCGAATCGGAGCAGGGCGTCTACACCAGGATGATCCTGATATTTCCCGATTCCGATCATAACAGGATCGGCGGCAACCGAACGGGCGGGCGCGCGGAAAACGGCGAGAAAAAAAGCGCGGAGCGGGGAGAAACGGCAGCGGCCCGGAAAAGAACGCCGGAAAACGTGTCAGAATGCGCGGAGCAATCTTGCGAAAATGAAAGATTACTGTAAGGAAGTCCGATACCGGGAAATATATCTTTCTGCTAAACTGTCAGCGTAAGAAAAAGATCCGGAAAAAACTGACAGAAAGGACGGTAAAGATATGGACGGACAGATCCGAGTCGTGGATGTGGAAAAATATTACGGGACGAAGAGAAATATCACCAGAGCGGTAAACCGGGTGAGTTTCAACGTGGAAAAGGGAGAATTTCTGGGGATTATGGGAGCTTCGGGATCCGGCAAGACGACATTATTAAACATGATGTCCACCATCGACCGGGTGACGGCAGGTCATATTTATTACGGTGAGACGGATATCACAATGCTGGATGAAGATGCGCTTTCCGATTTCAGAAGGGAACATCTCGGCTTCATCTTTCAGGATTTCAATCTGCTGGATACGCTGACCATCGAGGAGAATATCATACTGGCCATGAGTCTTCACAAAAGCGGTTCGCGCGGTACTTCACCGGTTGGAAGGGAGCAAGACTCCGGGAATGCGCGCCGCCGACGGACGGGGAGAACGGCAAAACACGGTGCGAAAAAGCGCGGTCTGTCGAGAGAACATATGTCAAAACAGGAAATCGATGCCCGGGTGGATGAAATCCTGAAAGCTCTCGATATCGAAGAGATACGCGGCAAGTTTCCGTCTGAGGTATCGGGTGGTCAGAAACAGCGCTGCGCCTGCGCCAGAGCGCTGATCAACAGACCGGAGCTGATTCTGGCCGATGAACCCACCGGCGCTCTGGATTCCAGATCCGCACAGATGCTGCTGAGCACGTTCCGGCAGATGAATGAAGAGATGCATGCCACCATTCTGATGGTGACCCACGATGCTTTCTCCGCAAGCTATTGTCAAAGAATCCTGTTTCTCAGAGACGGGGAGATTTTCCACGAGCTGGTGCGGGGAGAAAGGAGCCGAAGAGAATTTCTGAACGCGATTCTCGATATCCTGGCGCTGACGGGAGGTGACAGCAGTTATGCTGAATAAGTTGGCCTTCCGCAACGCGAAGCGGTCCATGAGAGATTATGCCGTCTACCTCATCACCATGACGGCGGTGGCGGCCATGATGTTTGCTTTCAATTCTCTGATTTTTTCCGAAGATATACGGAATATGTGTTCCGAAGCCATGGTACTGGGTATTATGCTGGGTTTTGTCACATTTTTTATCGTCCTGATCGTGGCATGGCTGATCAATTATATGGCAGGATTCATGCTGCGGAAGCGGAGCAGAGAATTCGCACTGTATCTGCTGATCGGTCTGAAAAAGAAAGAACTGTCCCGGCTGTATCTGAAGGAAAACCTTCTGATCGGCACGGCGGCTCTCATTTTCGGAATCGCGGCGGGAACCCTGCTGCAGCAGATCATCATGACGGTGTTTTATTCCGTGTTCAGCGAGGATTATCCTTTGCACATCCAGATGAGCGGCTGGTGCCTTCTCATGACGGCGGGATGTTACTTTGCCTGTTATCTGTTCGCTCTGATGCGCAATAAGCGTGTCTTCAAAAAGATGTCCATCGCCGAGCTTATACAGATGGAAAAGAAGAACGAGGATCTGAAGGTAAAGCACGAAAAGGTGCGTCAGTGGCTCTTTTTCCTGGCCGTCGCCTATATCCTCTATGTCTATTACATGATGGTCCGCGGATGTTCCATCCTCACGGCGCTGATTCTGATGGCCGGATTTGTCGTTGCTATTTATGCCATGTTTGCGGGATTGTCAGCCTTTATCGTCTGCAGAGTGCAGAAGAAAAACAGAGGAATGTACCGCCGAAACCGCATTTTCCTCTATCGTCAGCTGGCATCGAAAGTGCGCACCATGCGCTTTACCATGGGAACGCTGACATTGCTGCTCGTCTGCTCTCTGCTGGGCGGCACCTTTTCTCTGATGTTTTCCCAGTATCAGAGTCAGGCTATCGACAATTCCGTTCCTTTTGATGTGATCCTATACAGCCCTGAGCCGGAAGACGATTTCGCCGAAGAAATTTCCGTGATCAGATCGCACAATGAGATTCTCGGTCAGCGGGTTTACCGGATTTACGAAGACGGAAGCCAGGTGATGAACCGGTATTTCGGTGAACATGTTACCACGACGATGGCGAAACACGAGGACGAAGACGGAAATTTCCTTCCGGCGGGAGAATATTATACGTATGACACTTACATGAAACTCAGCGATTACAACGCTCTGCGGGCCATGAACGGCGGAGAGCCCGTCACTTTAGAGGCGGATGAATATATTCTGCAGACGAAAAAGAGAATCGAGAGAGATTTCGGCGGAGATATTTACCGTCTGCAGCCGGAGGCGGGAGGAAAGAAGCTCTCTTTGGCGGAGGTGAGGACGGATCCTTTCAGCCAGAACGGCATCAACGGAGCGGATTATCTGATCGTCGTGCCGGACGAAATCTGCGACGAAATGAACGCGTATTATTCCGCGTATGTCGCGGATATCAGCGGGAGGGGCACACAGCAGCTGCGCGATGAGCTCAACGATGTACACAGACATAAATACGGTCTCATGACGGAATCGGAATACGAGGCTGCATACGAAGCAGCGTCGGAGGCGGAAGATACGGAAACAGAAGAGGCGCTGGACGCGGCATGGCAGGACAGTCTGATGGAAGCTTACGGCACGGATCAGATGATCGTCATGGTGGCGGATCTTTTCGTGCGGGATGTGGACGCTTCCGATATGAAATTCGTCGTGACATCGGTGACGTTTCCTCTGGAATATATCGCACTGATCTTTGTCTTTGCGGCTCTCACCGTCCTGGCCGTCCAGCAGCTTTCCGACTCCTCAAAATACAGGTTCCGGTATGAGGTGCTCCGAAAGCTGGGAATGAGAAAAAAAGAGGTGGACCGGGTCATTTTTCGTCAGCTGTCTCTTTACTATCTCGTGCCGGCGGCGGCAGCCGTGGCCATCAGCTCGGTGATCGCCGTCTATGCCGGAAATCAGTTTGTGCGCTATACGGCGGCAGAGGGCGGCGGCCTCTATTATTTCGGGATTTCTCTGCTGCTCACGGCGGGAATCTATCTGATCTACTTCGCAGCCACGTATATCGGATTCCGGAGGAATGTAAATGAGGAATAATGCTGATATGACAGATATAAAGTGACAGGCAGATGAGAAAGGACATGCGCCCTTTTCGGTGAAAACCGTAAAGGGCGCATGTCGGATTTCATATTTTATGTACCGGAGCATCTGAAAACGATTGTTTCATAATATGAAATTTTTTTTTATCCCGTAAAATCTTATGTTCATAATATGCAATCTGTTGCCTTACTCCGAAAGTCTGTTTCACTTCCGGAAAGAATAATTTCATGCTCTTGTTATTGTAATTTATAACAGGTAAAATGATACGTACATTTTTCATGAAATATGTGTTTTCTGTAAAATCGCAGATTATTCGGTTTTTGTTTCGTCAGATTCACGTCAGATTCAAATGTTTTGTATTTGATCATATCAGACAATGAGGTAGGAGGATTTGATCTATTATGAATTTACAGCGACGTTTCCTGCTTATACTGTTTGGACCAATCGTTTTTGTCATAGTCTCATTTCTGCTTTCCGGTATTTTTTCTTCTGCCGCCGCGCAGGCGGTCGGAGTAATGGCATGGATGATCGTGTGGTGGATCACACGTCCTGTCAATATCACAGTAACAGCGATTCTGCCTGTGGCGATGAATGCGGTTCTCAATCTGGTTCCCATGGAAACTGTGACAGCGCAGTATGCATCCGACAGTGTTATCCTGATTTTCGGATCCGGTCTGATTACGATGCCGTGGTCGAATATAGGACTTGACCGGCGCATTGCGCTGAAAACGCTTTCCATGGTGGGACCGTCGATGAAGTCACAGATTATCGTATGGCTGCTGGCAAGTGTTCTGCTTTCCACAGTACTTCCGAATGTGGCAGTCTGTGCTCTCTTTTCCACGATCGCCGTTTCCATGCTGAATGCCGCGGGTCACAGCGATATTCCAAACAGTGCAGCTGCCGTACCGATTCTCATGGCGGTAGGCTGGGGAGTTACGCTGGGAGGGGCAGGCTCTCCTCTGGGAGGAGCGATGAATCTGGTGGCAATCTCCTTTATGGAAGATTATACAGGACATGAGTTTATCTATATCGACTGGGTGGTCCGGATTCTCCCGTATTTTATAATCGCTGTAGCGGTACTTCTCATCGGCATGCTGCTCATGCCGTCAAAAGTAAAACATCTGGAGGGAACAAAGGCTTTCTTTGAAAAAGAATATCAGGCGCTGGGACCGATGAAGCGCGATGAGAAAATCTGCGCGGCTCTGTTTCTGGTAGCTCTGGCAGGTGTATTTCTTCGCCATCTGTATGATCATTTTCTGCCGGGTCTGGCACCTGCCTACATATTCCTGATTATCGGTTTTCTGACGTTTTTCATCACGGCGGCCGACAAAGGGCACATGCTCACATGGGAACAGGCGCAGAAAGATACGATGTGGGGTATGATGATTCTCTTTGCCGGCGGTATGGCTCTGGGCTCTCTGCTGAACGGTACGGGCGCAAGTGAGCGCGTCGCCGAACTCGTCTCCGGGATGTCGCTCGACGGAGGCCTGATGACGATCATCATTCTGGTCGTATTTACGCGTATTCTCTCCGAACTGACGAACGGTACGACGGCAGCTGCCATTATGGTGCCCATCGTCTTCAGTTTTACGGCGGAGATGAATCTGAATCCTGTTCCGTACTGGTTCATTACGACGATGGCGTTTAACGGAGAATACCTTCTTCCGATTTCCGTGCGTGCGATTCCGGTGGCGCACGGTCTGAATGCGAACAGAATGCTGAAGGCCGGCATACCTATGACGCTGATCAATATGGTGATCGTGATCGTAACAGGCTGGACTCTGATGAAATTCTGGCCTGCATTCAGCACGTTCTCTTATCTCTGATCTGTATAATGAAACAGAAGAATGGAAAATATATTGTGCTCTCTGCAGAAGCAGTTATGCTTTTTGCGGAGAGCATTTTTGTCTGTTGCAGCCTGTTATGATACAATTGTAATATCTTCGGCAGGGATCTGCGGGAGCCGGATGAAAATCGGAGAAAAATGAAGAAAGACAGAAGGAGCAGGCAGATAGATAACAGGCGATGGTATAAAGGAGGCATGCTATGCAGTATATCAGTCATTATCCGTCTTTTCTGGGAAATATTCTTTTAGCGGCCGATGAGGACGGCCTGACCGGTCTGTGGTTTAAGGGGCAGAAATATTTTGCACGTTGTCTGGACCGGGATCATGAGGAAAAAGAAACGCCGATCCTTGAAAAAGCGAAGGAATGGCTCGATGTCTATTTTTCCGGAAAGGAACCGGATTTCAGCGTGCCGGTGCATTTCAGAGGGACGGCTTTTCAGAATGAGGTATGGGAAATTCTCCGATCGATCCCCTACGGCAGCACGATGACTTACGGCGAAATTGCGCGGCGGATTGCTGAAAAAAGAGGGCTTTCGCATATGTCGGCGCAGGCTGTCGGCGGAGCGGTCGGACATAATGAGATTTCCATCATCGTTCCCTGTCACAGAGTGGTGGGAACGGACGGCAGTCTGACAGGATATGCAGGCGGAATCGATAAAAAAGTGAAGCTGCTTGAGCTGGAAAAAGCGGATATGACATCTTTTTTCGTTCCGAAGGAGGGAACAGCTTTATAAAAAAGATATTTTATGGTCAGATGGAGAGAAAACGGACTTTCCCATGAAGGAGAAATTCACGTAAAGAATATAAAAACCATATTAAATCCGTGTAAGTTTCGTGATGCAAGTCTTCAGAAATCATCAAGGAAATGGTATACTCTGACATATATGCGGCTCTTTCGCGGACTGTGACAGGATTCGGACGCGATCAGTATTCGAGATCAGAATGTGATCCGGATGAGATTCGGATGCGGGATGCGATTCACGAGGAGCGAACCGGATGTGATCAGGATGAGGGAGAGCGTGAAAGAGAAAGGAGTATCTATGATCAGAAGAGGCAGAAAGATTCTCTGTCTGCTGCTGACGGCGGTTATGGCAGGGTCTGTGTCCGTTCCCGCTTTTGCGGCAGAAGGCAGCGGCAGCGAAGACGGAAAGATTGCCATCCTTCATACGAACGACGTTCACTGTGCCGTCGATCAGGAGAAAAATGAAGACGGATCGGTGAGCGCCATGGGCTATGCGGCCGTCGCCGCCTATAAGGCGGAGACCGAGGCGCTTTACGGAGAGGAAAATGTTACGCTGGTAGACGCAGGAGATGCCATTCAGGGCGGTTCTTTGGGAACGCTGTCCGACGGAGCGTATCTCGTGGAAATCATGGGACAGGTGGGTTATGATCTGGCGGTTCCGGGCAATCACGAGTACGATTACGGCATGGAAAACTTCCTGACGCTGTCGGAGGAAGCTCCGTTTTCCTATCTGTCCTGCAATTTTACAGATATGGAAGGAAATCCTGTTCTGGACGATTATGAGATCATCTCCTACGGCGATGTGGACGTGGCCTACGTGGGCATCACGACGCCGGAGTCCTTCAGCAAATCCACGCCGGCTTATTTCCAGGATGAAAACGGAAATTATATCTACAGTTTCGCTCAGGGAAATTCCGGTCAGGACCTCTATGATACCGTGCAGAAAACGGTAGATGAAGCGCTGGACGACGGAGCTGACTATGTCGTCGCTGTGGGCCATCTCGGAAACGGAGGCATCACGCCGGAGTGGACGTCGAAGGCCGTCATTGAGAATACCACGGGTATCGACGTCTTTATCGACGGACATTCTCATGAGACTTACACGGAGACGGTGGAAGACGAAGAGGGAGAGCCGGTGGTTCTCACACAGACCGGAACGAAGCTGGCCAATATGGGAAAAATCGTCATCGATACCGATACGGATGAGATCACGGCGGAGCTGGTGAACGGTTATGAGCAGCAGGATGAAGAAACGGCATCGTTTATCGCCGATATCGAGGCGGAATTTGCCGAGGTACTGCAGGAGGTTGTGGCCGTCAGCGAAGTGGATCTGACGACGCTGGATCCCGATACCGGCGAACGCGCCGTGCGCCGTGCGGAGACGAATCTCGGAGACCTGTGCGCGGACGCTTACCGGATCATCGGTGAGGCCGATGTAGCCTTTGTCAACGGCGGAGGCATCCGTGCCGATATCGCTGCGGGAGATATCACTTACGAGGATATTATCAATGTACATCCCTTCGGCAACGAACTGTGCGTGGCGGAGGTGACAGGACAGGAAATTCTGGATGCGCTGGAGATGGGCGCCATGAATTATCCGGAGGAAAACGGCGGATTTCTGCATGTCTCCGGGATGACCTATACCATCGATGCTTCTGTGCCGTCTTCTGTCGTGACCAACGCAGAAGGTGAGTTCGTGGAGGTTTCCGGGGAATACCGGGTGAAAGACGTAACGGTGGGCGGCGAGCCTCTGAACACGGAAAAGACGTATACTCTGGCGTCTCATAATTACATGCTCAAGTCCGGCGGAGACGGTTACTCCATGTTCCGCGACAATACGA
>CAJFPD010000067.1 GCA_904398315.1 Candidatus Alangreenwoodia gallinarii
CAAGCTGCTGGGCGGAGAGGGACTGTTCAATACGGTCATTACGGGTCCGGGAAAAGTATGGCTGCAGACGATGCCGATACCGAATGTGGCCGGCATACTGAAGCCGTATCTTCCGACCGGAAATTCCTGATGGCCAGGCAGCCTGATAAATTCGCAGGAAAAAGAGGAAAGGATAAGAAACCGCCGTATCGCGCAGATTCTGTGCGATACGGCGGTTTTATGCATTTTTTCGTTGACAGAAGAGCTTTTTGAGATATAATAAATATAGAAAAACGATTAAACGATTGCTTAAACGTTTTTAAATATCCGTGACAATAAACAGACAGAATTTTCATCGGCCGAAGCGGAATCCGTTGCCGGCCGAATCCGGCAGTGTGAGCCGGCAGTAGGAATCCCGCCGGCGGTGCGGATCCGGGGCAGGAGACGGCGGTACGAAGTGAAAAGGTGATAAGGAGAAACGTCATGAAGAAAAAATTTAAGATGCAGGACCTCGACTGTGCAAACTGCGCGATGAAGATGGAAGAAGCGATTAAGAAAATCGACGGTGTCAACGATGCGACGATCAGTTTTATGGCTCAGAAGCTGACCATCGATGCGGACGACGACCGGTTCGACAGCATTATGGATCAGGTCGTCAGCGAATGCAGAAAGGTGGAGCCTGACTGTACGATTCTCCGCTGAGCGAAGCATCGGAAGGGCCGATGCCGCGCGTGGAATGTGTGAAAACGGTACATGGAAAAGAGAAGACTGCTGCGGTTTCGGAAAGAAAAATCCGGAACTGCGGCAGTTTTTCCGTTTCGGAAGGAACTCCAGAACATGCCTCGCAGAATCCGAAAAAACTCCGGGAGCCCGGAAATAGGGAATTCAAACGGGGGCGAAAAAATGTTACAATATCACTATATTGCAGCGGCCGGCCGGGAAGAAGGGCTGCGGACAAAGGAGTGGTTCAAATGTCAGAAGAAAAGGAATGGACGGCGGAGGCGGACATCTGCGAACAGCCGCATGTGCACGAAGAAGTGGTGGACGGCGTCAGGATGAACATGCCGGATGACGATAAGCTGATGGATCTGGCCGATCTGTATAAGATCTTTTCGGATAAGACGAGAATAAAAATCCTGTATTATCTGCTGGACGCGGAGCTGTGCGTGTGCGATATGGCGTCGCTTCTCGACATGAATTCTCCTGCGGTATCACATCATCTGCGGATACTGAAGCAGAGCAAGCTGGTGAAATCGAAGAAAGTCGGCAAAGAGGCCATCTATTCTCTGGCTGACGAGCATGTGGAAAAAATACTGAAAAACGGTATGGAGCATATTGAAGAATAGAAATATCGCGTGAAACGTGAAAACAGAAATATCCCATAAGGAGATGACATATATGACAGGGATTATCGGAGTCATTATCGGAGTCTGTATCATCGCCGGTCTTCTTCTGGCGATGGCGAAGATGAGCGATCACGGAGCCGATGCAAACGGATGCAGCGGAAACTGCAGCAGCTGCGGTCTTCCGGGAGACAGCTGTTCCGACAGCAAAAAAAGGGAACAGCAAATCGGAAAGCGGGTGAAATAATTTGAAGACAATTTTTTTTTCGGACAGAAATCGGAGAGCTGATTTTTTAGCAGGGGATATCGAGCGGAAAAACGGAACGAAGGTCTCCTGTCTGGAGTCTTTCGGTCAGGTCTTTGCGGGACGTCAGGACGGAGAAGAGATCGAAGTCTTTTTTATCGGTGAGGATGAATGGAAAAACCTCCGGCAGGCTGTCTCCTTTCTGAAATATTGCAGGGAAAAAGAATCCGTCAAATCCGGCGATCTGCAGCTTCGCGTTTTCGTCTTTTCCTCTTCTGAAGTGGCGAGAACCGTGCTCGATTCTGTCGATCCGGCCGGTGCGGAGGTCTGCCTGATCGATCCGCTGGAGGTGACAGCACAGCGGCTTCTCTGGGAGCATCCGCTGTACGAATCGCCGGACCGTTTCGGTGCAGAGGAACTGTCGGTGACACTGATCGGCGGCGGAGAGGCCATTCCGGCTCTGGAAAAGACCGTACAGTGGTGCGGCAGGATGAAATCCTACATTATGAAGCTCCACGTTATCGGGCCGGATGCGAGGGCTTTTGAGACGGAAATGAAGCTGCGCAATCCCGGTCTGTTTACACAGATGACACAGGAAAACCTGGATATGCAGGAGCGCCATCTGATCACGCCGGAGCTTTATCTGCCTCTGAAACTGACGAGAACCCTTTATTTTCAGGCGGACACGGACAGTGAGGAACTGGAGCTGGCGCTTGACAAATGTCTGGCATCGAATTATATCATCATCGATGAAGGAGAGGATGAGAAGACGCTGCGGACAGCTATGTTCGTGCGGGCACATTTCATCCGCAAGCATATTCTTCATGAAAATTATCTCACGGGCGGAAAAAATCCCGTCACGAAGCTGCCGGATATTTATGTGCTGATCCGCGATCATGTGATCGCAGATCTCGTGCCGGATCTGAAAGTGGAAGGTCATCCTGCCGATCCGGGAAATGATGAGCTGCGCCTGATACCTTTCGGTATGGAACGTGACATTTACAGTGTGGATGCGATGGTCGACACTGACTTTGAAAAACTGGCGCGCGCTCTGTTTCCTAAGGAATTCGGCGGTCCGGAGAGCAGCCGGGAATCCGCGAAGGCCGTCATGCCGGTATCCACGCGGCGTATGCTGTGCGCCGGCGCCGTTCATCTGAAGTACAAGATGCGTGATCTGGGATTTGTAGAACGCAAAGCGGAGGATCCTCTTTACAGAGAAGAGCGTTATCCGGAAATTCATGAGGCCTCCGAAGCGGAGATAAGAAAAAAGATCGAAGAGATGCGATTTGAACTGGCCGCGCTGGAGCATCAGAGATGGGTGATTTTTAAACTCTGTGACGGATGGATTCCCGCGGATGATGATCATGCGCTGCGGTACGGCAGGCTTCTGGGGAAGGGAATACGCGAGCACCGGCAGTTTGCAGGGAAGATGAATGCCGCCTGTATCGAAGTGAGCCGTTTAAGCGGCGCGGGTACGAAGCTCTGCGGCAATCCCTCTTATTTTACCGCTTACGATCGCGAAACCGGTGCGGCGACGTATGACACGCTGAAAGCTGTGTGGCCGGATATGAAATTTTTTGCTCTGTCCGACGGTGAGCCGGAGGAGGACTGACGAAAAAAACGCTGAGGGAAGAGAAACGCTTTCCCTCAGCGTTTTTTTTCGAGGCTTCAGCTCAGATAGCGGAATACGCCTCTGACGATGCCGAGAATTCTGACGTCCCGCACGAGAATGGGACTCATGGAGGAATTGGCGGGCTGCAGGCGTATATGATCTTTTTCTTTATAGAAAGTTTTCACCGTGGCTTCACTTTCAAAGCCGTCCACCATGGCGACGACGATCTGCCCGTTGAGCGCTGTATTCTGCTGCCGGACGAGAATATAATCTCCGTCAAGAATGCCCGCCTCGATCATGCTCTCTCCTTTGACAGCCAGCATGAAGTGCTTCTCTTCACCGCTGACATAACGGCCCGGAACGGGAAATGTATCGGTGATATTTTCCTTGGCGAGAATCGGCGTTCCCGCGGCGACCTGCCCTACCAGAGGGACATTTACGACGTCGCAGCGGACCGAAACGGAAGAGGAAAGCGGATCGCCATCCGGCAGGGCGGAGCCGGCAGGCGCGCTTTCCCCCGCGGCGGACAGGCCTCTGTATCTGTCGAAGCCGACGATTTCGATGGCTCTCGGTTTTGAGGGATCGCGGCGGATAAATCCCTTCTTTTCGAGGGAAGCCAGATCTTTATGTATCGTGGATGTGGATTTGACGTGAAGCACCTCACAGAATTCGCGTACCGTAGGCGGATATCCCCGCTCCAGAGCAGCTTTTTTCATGAAATCGAGGATTCTGTGCTCTCGTTCCGTCAGATTCATTTCATCGGTGGGTAGTGCTTTTCTGCCCATTTCTGGATCCTCCTGTCTGCAGTTTCCCGCGGCCGCTGCCGGGCGGCGGTTCTAACGATTACGAACATTCTATCACAAAAAAGAGAAAAGAAACAGAGAAATGTAAACATTAGTTCTGTCTGTATTGCGGGAAAAAGAAACTGTCGTGCAGATAAAATTGACAATCATTTCGGAATATGCTAATCTTTTGAGTGGACTATTCCGGAACGAACCGAAGACCGGGCTTCCTCAGAGATGACGGTGCGGCGGATCCGGAATGGAGACTGACATTTATTACAAAGGATAGAGGCGCAGTAGCCAAGAGTATCCGCCGGTGATAGAAGGCTTTCGCACAGCCGCTGCCGGACGGGGAAAGGGGCGCTGCCGAAGACGGATGAGGCGGAAATCCGTCTGGTTATGCGGAAAAGATCCGTATGACTGTCGCATGATGCGGAGCGCTAGACTGATTGTAATCCGGGCGGACACAGAAAAGCCGCCGAGTATTTCAGAATATAATCTGATGATTCAGACGTAAACTGATAAGAAGGATCCATATTACAATTAACGAACCGGCGCATATACGCCGGTTTTTTCTTTGCTGCAGGAGGTGGAGTAACATTGCTGAACGAAAGACTGACCAGAATGAGAGAGAAATATTTCAATACGATTCCTGCGATTACGGCAGAACGGCTCGTACTCGCCACGGAGGCGTATCAGAAATTTGCGGGTGAAGTTCCGCCTGTCTTCCGCGCAAAAATCGTAAAGTATGTCATGGAGCATATGACGACACTGATTATGGAGGACGAGCTGATCGTCGGTACGCCGACCAATGAATACCGCGGAGCGAATCTGTTTCCGGAATATACGTCGAGCTCCTGGCTGATCGCCGATATCGACGAGTTTCCTGTGAGAAAGACGGACCCTTACCGCATCAGTCCCGAGGACCGGGAGACGATCCTTGAAACGCTGAAATACTGGGAGGGAAAGGCTATCGAAGATATGGCCCCTGAAATTCTTCCGGACTATATCGAAAATGCCAGACAGAAGGATCTCATCTCCGTGGGCTGCAGAAACGGTGTTTCCGGAGAGACGACGCCGAATCATCAGAAATTCCTCGAGATCGGCCTCAGAGGCTTCATGGAGGAATGCCGCGCAAACATCGAGCGCGTGAAGGGCGGCACTAAGGAAAAACAGGAGAAGGTGGATTTCTGGCGGGCGTGCATCATTCTCTGCGAAGGTCTGATCGCTTATGCGCACCGCATGGCTGACGAAGCGGAGCGTCAGGCGTCAGAGTGCACAGACGAAAAAAGAAAGCAGGAACTGCTGACCATCGCGCAAAACTGCAGAGTCGTTCCGGAAAATCCGCCTCAGACCTTCTGGCAGGCGCTGCAGATGATCTGGTTTATCCAGGTGGCTTTTCATATCGAGGCGCCGACGACAGCATGCGGTTTCGGCCGTTTCGACCAGTATATGTATCCGAGCTTTAAAGCGGATAAAGAAAAGGGAACGATCGATGACGAGAGTGCGCTGGAGCTTCTGGAATGTTTCTATCTGAAGTGCTGCGAGGTATATGAGGTGCGGGATCAGTGGTACGCGAAATCCTTCGCCGGATATCCGATGTGGGAGATCCTCGTGGTCGGCGGCCAGACGCCGGACGGAAAGGATGCCAGCAATGAACTGTCCTATATGTGTCTCGACGCGGCGGCCGACCTGCAGACGACGCAGCCGGTGCTGGCGCTTCGTGTTTTCGAGGGCACGCCGGAATCTCTGATCCGCAAAGGCGCGGAGATGGTGCAGAAGGGCATGGCGAATCCGGGATTTTTCAACGATAACGCGGCCATCAAGATGGCTCTGGGCAAAGGCTGTACGATGGAAGAGGCGAGAGACTGGACCATCGTCGGCTGTATCCAGCCGGGACCGGGAGGCGGCAGCACGGACGGTTCGCCGGACGCCGGCTATGTCAACGGCCCGAAGGCGCTGGAGCTGGTGCTTCACAACGGCATCGACCCGAGGACGGGAGAGCGTCTCGGCCTTGAGACAGGCGATCCGAGAAACTTCAGAACCTTTGACGAGCTCATGGAGGCGGTGAAGAAGCAGCTCGTCTACTGCTACCGCATGATCAAGGACGGATACGATCTGATGGTTCCTTATCACAGCATCAACTATCCGGTGATCTTCGCCTCCATGGCGATGAAGGGCTGCGTGGAATCCGGAAAGTCGGTACAGGAAGGCGGCGCAAAATACACGACGGCCGGCATGTTCATCACAGGGGCGGCCAATCTGGGCGACTCCCTGACGGCCATCGAGGATCTCGTATACAATAAAAAGAAGATCTCCATGGATGAGCTCATCGCTGCGCTGGACAAAAACTTCGAAGGCGAGGAGCGCATGCGTCAGATGCTCTTAAACGAGCCGCCGAAGTACGGAAACGACGATCCGCACGCGGACGCCATGGTGAGAGATATCCTGAAATTCTGCGCGGATACCATACAGGACTGGGAGGATTCCCGGGGCGGTCATTATTCCTTCAGCAATCTCTCCCAGACGGTAAATATTTCTCACGGCGAAGTCTGCGGGGCGACGCCGGACGGACGCCTGGCGGGAGAACCGTACTGCGACAACGCTTCTCCGACGATGGGAAGGGATCTCAACGGCCCGACGGCTACGGTAAAATCGGTGGCTTCCATCGAGCAGAGCAATTTCCACGACGGCGCTCTGTTCAATCTCCGGTTTGACCCGAAGGGCATCGAAGGCGAAAAGGGACTGCAGATCGTCGAAGGCGTCATCAAAACGTATTTTGAAAACGGCGGAGAGCACATTCAGATCAACGTCGTCGACGACGAAACGCTGAAAAAGGCGCAGCAGAAGCCGGAAGACTACAGAGGACTCATGGTCCGCGTAGCCGGCTACATGGCTTACTTCACAGAGCTGGACAAGGCGGCGCAGGATTCCATCATCTACCGGACGGCGCATCTGAAAGCCTGAGAGGTTTCATCATGCGGCAGGATTCATCACAGAATGATTTCACACATACGGATCCGTCGGAAGCGCTGACAGCGCTGGTCGGCGGCATACAGAAATTTTCGACGGAGGACGGACCGGGGATACGGACCACCGTCTTTCTGAAGGGATGTCCGCTGCACTGCCTCTGGTGTCACAATCCGGAGCTCATCGCGTATCAGCAGCAGGTCATCGGGATGCCAAACAGCTGTATCCGGTGCGGATACTGCATAAAGGAATGTCCGCAGGACGCCATATATATCAATGAAGAGGGAGAGATCGACATTCACCGCGAAAAATGCGATCTCTGCCTGAAGTGCACGGAGATCTGCTATGCCCGGGCGCTGCAGCCGGTGGCAAAGAGCATGTCTGTGGAAGAAGTCATGAAAGTGGTGGAACAGGACAGACAGTTTTACGATCATACCGGCGGAGGGATGACCATCAGCGGCGGCGAGATGCTTTCCCATCCGCGCTTTGCGGAAGCTCTCATCGATGAGGCTTTCCGCAGGCAGATCCGTGTCTGCCTCGATACGTCAGGCTGCGGCGACGGCGATGAGCTGATGCGGCTCTCATTGAAGGAGAATGTGACAGATGTGTTGTACGATATGAAATGCATCGATGACGACATTCACCGAAAAGTCACCGGCAGGAGCAATGAAAGGATTCTCGAAAACCTGGCACGGCTGGCCTCGGATGACCGCACGCGGGAAAAAATTCAGATGCGGATGCCTCTGATCGGCGGCATCAACGACAGCCGTGAGATTATCGAAAGGACAGCTGAATTTTATAAAAAATGGGAAATCAGACGGGTTACCCTCCTGCCATACCACAATCTCGGCATACTGAAGGAAAAGCACATCGGAGGCTGCCAGCAGGAGTTTCAGCCGCCGTCTGATGACCGCACCGAAGAGATCCGGTCGTATTTCATCGAAGAGGGAATGGAAGTGGAGATACTGGGACGGCTCTGACAGAAAGGAAACACAGAAAGGAACAGAGACTTTTATGAGCAGAAAATCAAAAGAAAATCACTCGCTGAAGAGGGGGCTCAGTTCGCGTCATCTCTCCATGATCGCAATCGGAGGTTCTATCGGTACGGGTCTGTTTCTCGCCATGGGCGGAACGATCCGGGATGCCGGACCGGGCGGCGCTATGGTGGCATATGCCATCATGGGAGCCGTCGTATTCTGTATGATGACCGCTCTCGGTGAGCTGGCGACAAAGCTGCCGATTCCGGGCGCGTTCACATCCTATGCCAACCGGTTTGTCGATCCCGCCTGGGGATTTACAAACGGCTGGGCCTACTGGTTCGGATCGTCGATGACGGTGGCGGCGGAACTGGTGGCAGGTGCCATCATCATCAAATACTGGTTTCCGGGAACGAGTTCCTCTCTGTGGGCCGTTCTCTTTCTGGCGGTGCTGCTGGCCATCAACCTGTTTTCGGTCAAGGGCTTCGGCGAGGCGGAATTCTGGTTTGCCGGCATTAAAGTCGCCGTTACGATCATCTTCCTCGTCGTCGGCGTCCTGATGATCGTCGGTATTATGAACAGCGGAGAAGAAGCCGGATTCCACAACTGGGTGCTCGACGCGGGAGAAGAGGGAAAAGCGCCGTTCTTAAACGGTATCGGCGGAATCATAGGAATCTTCATGGTAGCGGCCTTTTCCTTTTCCAATACGGAGCTGGTGGGACTTTCCGCAGCGGAAGCGAAAAATCCGGGAAAAGATGTTCCGAAGGCTATTCACAGCGTATTCTGGAGAATCATGATCTTCTACCTCGGAACGATCTTCGTCATCGCGACGCTCATTCCGTTTACAGAACCGTCGCTGCTCAGCGCGTCGGAGGACAACGTGGCTGCTTCGCCGTTTACGATCATTTTCCGCAATGCGGGCTTTGCGGCAGCCGCTTCCGTCATGAACGCGGTCATTCTGACCTCAGTGCTTTCCTGCGGAAATTCCTCTCTGTATGCGGCTTCGAGAACGATGCAGCATATGGCGGAAAAAGGCGATGCGCCGAAGTTTTTCGCCAGGATCAATAAGCGCGGCGTGCCGGTCCGCGCGGTACTGCTCACTTCCCTGATCGCGGCCACGGCCTTCGCGGCTTCTCTGCTTGGCGACGGTATCGCGTATACGGCGGCATATTCGCTCTGCGGTATCGCCGGCATCTATAACTGGCTGACGATCAGCGTGGCACATTACCGTTTCCGCAAGGGCTGGATCAAACAGGGACACAAGGCGGAGGAACTGCCGTACCGTTCGCCGTTTTTCCCGTTCGGTTCCTGGTTCTGCATCATCGTCTGCATCATCATCTGCTTCGGGGCAAACTGGACGGTATTTACCGATTTCAACTGGTTTGACTTCCTGACCTGCTACGGAATCATTCCGCTTTCCATCATCATGTTCTTCGTCTATAAGCGCGTGAAGAAGACGAAGTGGGTGAAATATGAGGATATGGATTTTTCGATGCCGAAGGACGTGGATAAATCGGACAAGTCGCTGGTATAAATAATGCAGAAGCTGTTTTCCCGGACGGATGCCGGAGAACCCACCATCTCGTTCACTCGAAATTCATATTGAGATTTACTCAGAATTTCGCTATATTGAACGACAAGGAGGTGGTGTTAATGCCAAGTATACGTCCTATCTCAGATTTGAGGAATAACGCCAACTATTTTACATAATATCCGGGGATATAGTGCAAACTCATCGTATCCTTTATGGCCTATGGCCGCCGGGATTACCGGCTCTTGCTGTAATGTGGAATTGCTGCGGGAGGACGCTTATGCGTCCTCCCGTTTCCTGTAATCAGCCCCGGAGATGAGTGTGAAGATCTGTCTCCTGCCGCGCGATAATCCTTTACAGCAGTTTTTCTGTCATCCCTTCCTGCCGCTTGCCGTCTCCATATAGACCGAGCTTATCAGCACCAGCAGAGCGCCGATCCAGCCGGTGATTCCCATGGACTCGTGGAGAAGCAGCACCGACAGGACGCAGCCGGAGGCCGGCTCCATGGCGAAGATGACGCCGGCTCTGTTGGCGGGCACGTATTTCTGGCAGACGGACTGAAGCAGAAAAGCGGCTGCGCTGCAGAAGACTCCCAGAAAAGCGATGGTGCCGAAGTCGAAGCCCGTGATTTCGATTCCCTGAAAGGAGCCGGTAAAAAGAGCCGCCAGCGCTGTCCATACCGTGACGAAGGCCATGAGAAGCGTCGTAAAGAGCATCGGATCGAAGGTCTCTTTTTTCGATACCCGGCCGAGAAAGACGATGTGAAGCGAGCCTGCCACGGAAGCCACGATGCACAGGAGATCGCCGTAATTCAGGGCGAGACCCGCCATGCCGGGAGCGTAGCTCAGGAGAAGAACTCCCGCGAAGCAGAGGATGATGCTCCGGAGGATGACGCCGGAGATTTTCACACGAAACAGCAGCCGGTTTAGAACCGGAACGATGACAAAGGTGAGACATGTGAAAAAAGATGCCCGCGCCGAGATCGTGTATTTGATGCCCACGGTGCTGAAGACATACATGGACGTGACAAACAGGGAGAGCAGCGCGGCGTGTTTCAGGATTTCCCGGTTCATCTTCCGGAAGTGCTTCCGGAACAGCACGGCGAGAATGGCGGAGGCGATCAGAAAGCGCGCCGGAAGGATAAAAAAAGTGGGGTAATCCTCCACCAGTTTTGTGGCGGGATAACTGACACCCCACAGCAGCGCGGCGATGAACAGACCGCCGGAAGACAGAAACTGAATATTTCGGTTATGGTTCATAAAAACTCCTTTGAGATTGCAGTTGCCTTGTTTCAACGCTATTATTATATAGGAAAAGAAAGCGGAAGAAAATGTAATCTTTTGAAACTCAGCAGACATCCGGGCGTGCAGGCAGTGCGGCCCCGGAAACGACTGCGGGGACGGATGCGGCGGGTCGGACGCGGAAGCGGATATGGAAGCGGACGCGGGGACGGATAAGCGCAGGAACGGGAGCGGCGGAAGCAGATACAGAAAAATGTCCGTTTACCCGGCTCATTTATCTGAGGTGAAGCCCGAAAAAACCTTGAATTTCAAGGAAAAAGCACCTGACTGTATCCGGAAGGTGACTTATATGGGAGAAACGAAAAAACCGCAGCATCGGAGATGCTGCGGGATGGTTCAAGTGTTTGCCGACAAAGAGTGCAGATAGAAGTCATGACAGATTCAGTTTGTTGATTAAGGCTTCCTGAAGGACCTGCGAGAAGTTCAGATCCATATCAATGGCGGCTTCATTCAACCATTCGGGAATCGTAAGCGTTTTCTTTACGGATCGTGAGCTTGTGCGCTTTTTATAGGCCAGCAGATCAAATCCGACAACCACAAGAAAGGAATCCGGCTCCGGAATGATGGAGGACGGATCAGAAGCAGGAGGAATTGCTCGGTGCTCTTTTTCACGACAGATCAGGGCCAGTCCCAGCGCATCTGCGGCCATTTCGTAAGCCTGATCCATATCATCGCCTTGGGTCAGGCATTCAGGAAGATCCGGAAAAGAAATCCAGAAGCCACCTTCCTCTGCCTTATGAAATAATGCGGGATAGAACAATTTTTTCATAGTGACGCCTCCTGTAGAGGGCGGAACTATTTGAGTCCCGCCTGCTTTAAGATAGCCTGTTCCAGACCTTTTTTCAGGTTTGAACTATGATAAGGAACTTCGGTTTGGCGGCCGGTTTCATCATTTTTCATTTTTATATGAGAACCGCTCCGGCCGACAATTTTAAAACCGTTTTTCCTGAGATACCTGATCATCCCACGTGATGTCATCGGCATCCCGGAGGCTCTCCTTTCCTTATCATAGCTATATTGTAATACGTATTAACACGTGTGTCGACACGTGGCAGACAGGAGGAAAACGGTATGACAGAACAGAAAAATGAGGAAGACAGGAAGCAGATTCTTCTGCCGGACGGCTCATACATGCCCCGGCTGGGGCAGGGAACCTGGCAGATGGCGGAAGATGATACTCAGCGCGAAAGAGAGATCCGCGGTCTGCAGTACGGGATACAGAAAGGAATCACGATGATCGATTCGGCGGAAATGTACGCCGGCGGAAAAGCGGAAGGCCTGGCGGGGGAGGCCATTGCGGGACTCGGAAAAACCGCGGGAACGGAGCGTTCCGATCTGTATCTCGTCAGCAAGGTGCTGCCGGAAAATGCGAATAAAAAACACATGTCAAGCAGCGCGCACAGAAGTATGAAGCTTCTGGGAACAGATTATCTCGATCTGTACCTCCTGCACTGGCGGGGTGACGCCGATCTCTCCGAAGCCGTATGGTGCATGGAAAAGCTGCGGGAAGAGGGAAAAATACGGCGCTGGGGCGTGTCCAATTTCGACGTGAAGGATATGGAAGACCTTATGAAGGTTCCGGACGGCAGAAACTGCTGTGTCAATCAGGTGCTCTACAATCTGGGAACCCGGGGAATCGAGTATGATCTGATTCCGTGGCAGAGAGAGCGGGGAATCCCTTTTATGGCCTACAGTCCCGTGGGGCAGGCGGGCGCTCTCGTGACGCAGGACGGCGTATCGAAGGCGGCCATGATGAACGACAGAAATGTGAAGGAAGTGGCGCAGCGCCGGAAAATTTCCGTGGTACAGCTGCTTCTCGCGTTCGTACTGCGCCTCGACGATTTTGCGGCGATACCGAAAGCGGTGGGACTTTCCCACATCGATGAAAATGCGGAGGCTCTGAATATCACTCTGACGGAGGAAGAGGTGGAGCAGCTGTCGGAGTCCTTTCCGGCTCCTGATGCAAAGATCGCCATGGAAAAATACTGAGAAAAATTTTCCTTGACACCGTCATGGCGGATGAATATACTATATAAGTAAGGTAACAGAAAGAAGAAGTAGTCCGCTTCTCACCCTGCGGCGTCGGAGCTGTACGGGTTCATAAGAAACGAAAATAACGGGCGTGGTGAAATTTTCGATTTTTTGAAGCGGATAAGAAGTTATCCGTTTTTTTGTGCTGGCAAATATTTAGGAGGTGCTTGAACATTAGCAGTAAAGAGAATCAGATCAATGAAGAAATCCGTGAAAAAGAAGTCAGAGTTATCGATACCGACGGATCACAGCTCGGCATCATGCCGACTTCTCAGGCTCTGAAGATCGCTGCGGAGAAGAAGCTTGATCTGGTAAACGTCGCTCCGTCTGCGAGGCCGCCGGTATGCAAAATACTCGACTACGGGAAATACCGTTATGAACTTCAGAAAAAAGAGAAAGAAGCCAGAAAGAAGCAGAAGGTCAGTCAGCTTAAGGAGATTCGTGTCAGCACGTTTATCGAGGGACATGACCTGCAGGTGAAGGCGAACAATGCCGCCAAGTTTCTCAGAGACGGCGACAAGGTGAAGGTGAGCCTGCGCTTCAAGGGCAGGGAAAAAGGCTATGCGAGCACAGGCCAGAAGGTCATGGAGACGTTCGCGGAGGCCGTTTCTGAAGTGGGTGTAGTGGAGAAAAAGCCGCTGCTCGAAGGCAGAAATATGACGATGGTTCTGGCACCGAAAAATCATTAATTTCAGTTAAAATCAGGAGGACAGATAAAATGGCTAAGATGAAATCCCACAGAGGGGCTATGAAAAGATTCAAAGTAACCGGTTCCGGAAAGGTTACGAGACATAAGGCTTACAAGAGCCATATCCTCACGAAGAAGAGCCAGAAGAGAAAGAGAAATCTCAGAAAAGGCACTACTCTGACGAGCGCGGACGAAAAGAGAATTAAGTCGGTACTGAATGTGTAGAGTGTAGAGAAACGGTGAGGAGGTAAGAGAAAAATGGCAAGAGTAAAGAAAGCAGTCAATGCGAAGAAGAAGCACAAGAAGATCTTAAAGCTGTCCAAGGGATTTTACGGACAGAAGAGCAAAGTGTTCAGAGCCGCAAACCCGGCGGTAATGAGATCGCTCCGGTCCGCATATATCGGAAGAAAGCACCGCAAGAGAGATTTCAGAAAGCTGTGGATTACGAGAATCAATGCGGCTGCAAGAATGAACGGCATGTCCTACAGCCAGTTCATGAACGGACTGAAGAAATCCGGCATCGAGATCAACCGCAAGATGCTGTCCGAAATGGCGATTCACGATGCAGCAGGTTTTTCCGCTCTGGTGGAGACGGCAAAGGCTGCGCTGGCATAAGTGCGGTATCTGTATACGGTGCGGCAGGCATCCGGTGATATGTCGGACGGAAAAAGAGAAATAGGAAAAAGTGAGGAGACTTTCGGATCCTGTGATCCGGAAGTCTCCTTTTTCGTTATCCGGATTTCGTGATCCGGACTTTTCTTCTTTCGACGGGCGGATACGACAGAATCCGCCCGTCGGGCGTCTTATACTGAAAGACGTGGAAAGGTGGGATGCCGGTGACGATCTATGCGGAATATCTTTTTGCGGAAAATTTTATCGCGGGGCTGATGATACTCCGGCTGACGGCCTGCGTCTGCGGAAAGAATCCGGGATGGCTGAGACTCCTTTCGGGAGCGGTCATGTGCGGAATCTTTTCGTTTATCATTTTATTAAATCTGTCCGGAATCACGACGCTGATTTATGAGGTTCTTTTTGTGGCGGCGGTGACTGCGGTATCCTTCGCACCGCTTCCCGTCAGAATTTTTCTCCGGATCGGCATGGTATTCTACTGTATCAGCTTTCTTCTGGGAGGCGCTGCGATGGCGGTCATGTATCTTTCAGGGGAGAGCGGAGCGGTAAACAACGGTTTTGTCTACATAGGAGCGGCCGGTTACCTTATCGTGCTGACAGGCGGAGCGGCAGGCGCGTTTATGCTGATTTCCGTACTGAAATTTGTGCGTCAGCGGAATGAGCAGGCTCATGAAACCGCGGAACTGGCCATAGATATGAAGGGAGACGTGCTGTACTGCACGGGTAAAGTGGATTCGGCAAATTTTCTGAAGGAACCGGTATCTGGCCGTCCTGTTTCGCTGATTTCCGCAGATGTGGCACGGCAGCGCTGGGGGGATATCCTCGCAGAGGATGCGTGGAAAGACAGAGTGCGGGCCGTGCCTTTCCAAAGTGTCGGCGGAAGCGGCATAATCATGGCCGTGCGGTGTGACAGTCTGACTATTGACCGGAGATCCGCATTCGGACATCGGAAAATCCGCCTGCAGGATGCGTGGATCGGCCTTTATGACGGAGATTTTTCACCCGGAAAATCGGAAGAGCGCTTTGCCGTTCTCATCCAGCCGGAGATGTTGTATGAAGGGAGTACGGTGAAAAAATGAGGAATATATTTGAGACAATAGGGGATTCTCTGGGTCTCTGGTTTGAGGAAATCCGTTTCCGACTGGAAAAGGTGAAAGAGAAGCTCTTCGGTTTCGGAAGAAATACGGAGGATTACGGCCGGGGAATCTTTTATATCGGCGGCAGCGATGTGCTGCCGCCACCGCTCTCGCCGGAGGAGGAGCGTGCGCTGACAAAACGTCTTGCCGACAACGATACGGAGGCCAGGAGCACACTGATCGAGCACAATCTGCGTCTCGTCGTCTACATCGCCAAGCGCTTTGACAGCGGCGGCACAAATGTGGAGGATCTCATATCCATCGGAACCATCGGCCTGATTAAGGCGGTCAATACCTTTGATCCCTCTAAGAATATAAAGCTGGCTACTTATGCTTCCCGCTGCATAGAGAATGAGATTCTGATGTATCTGCGCCGGACAGGAAAGACAAAATCAGAGGTATCCTTTGACGAGCCTCTGAACGTAGACTGGGACGGAAACGAGCTGTTGCTCTCGGATATACTGGGAACAGAAGAAGATGTCATCTTCGACCATATTGAAGAGGAAGTAAACCGCAGCCTGCTGAACAGCGCTCTGCGCAAGCTGGATCAGCGGGAAAAGAGAATCGTGGAGATGCGCTTCGGTCTGATCAACGGTTATGAGATGACGCAGAAAGAGGTGGCGGATTATATGGGAATTTCCCAGTCCTATATTTCCAGACTGGAAAAGAAAATTATAAACCGGCTTCGGCGGGAGATAAAGAAGATGGGCTGAACGGCCCGGCGGACCGTCGGAGAAAAAAGGACGGGAACCGGAAGCGGCCGGAACGTGGAACAGAATTACAAAATATAAAGAATGATAAAATGATAAAATGTAAAATATATATACCGGAAAGATGGAAAACGGCGATTAAATATGTTAAAATCATACAGAAGGTATGGGACTGGAAGGTATTGGAAAAAGCCGGGACATCATCAGAGCAGAACGGTCGCGCGCTGCGGAAATACCGCGAAGATACTGCGGAACGGCTGTAGAATTATGCCAAAACAGAGATGTGATCTCTGACAGGAGAAAAGGAGACAGAATATGGATGAAAAGGAAAAATCACAGAATCAGAATATGACAGAAAACAGCGATACAGCGGAGGAACCGAAGAAAAAGAAGGGATGGCTGAAAATTCTCCTCATCGTCCTCATCGTCCTGGTATGCATCGCGGCGGTAATCGGCATCTATGCGGTGTCTCAGAAGGACAACGCGGAGGAAGCGGCTCTCAGCCATGCCAAAGTCAGCAGATCGGAGGTCAGCGGCCTTTATTCCGATCTGGAGCTGGATGGTCTGACACCGGTCTGTGAGATTTCTTTCTGGACGCAGGATGCGAAATATGAATATGAAGTGACGGCATTCGGACATGACGTAATTCAGTTTGAAAGGGAGCCTCTCAGCAGCGCCGGACAGAACAGTTCGGCCGCTCAGGGCGATACAGCTCAGGGCGGCACAGCTTCCGGCGGAGGAGCCGGTACGGCGGGAACGGATCAGAACGGAACAGGTGCATCCGGAGCGTCCGGTACGCAGTCCGGAATGATCGGGGAAGCGGCGGCCAAGGCGGCAGTCCTCAGTCACGCGGGACTGAACGAATCCGATATCTACGGATACCAGTCATGGCTGGAGACAGATCACGGGACGCAGATCTATGAGATCGAGTTTCTGTCCGGCAATTATGAATATGAATACAAAGTGGACGCTTACAGCGGTGAGATTCTGAGTTTCCAGAGCGACAGGGAGCATCACTGAAAGAGATGCGGTGACTGACGTCCGAAGGAGGTTCAAAAGCGCTGCAGAGAAATCGGCTTTTCTCTGCAGCGCTTTTGCTATGTGCGGATCGGCCGCCTGACCATGTGTTTTTTTTGTAAACTGGGTATTTTAATAATGTCAGTTTGAGCCTAAGATAGCTCCATGACAACTTTGCCGCTCCGTGAAAATTTTATTTCGGGATTTGTGATCCGGGAAAAAGGAGAAGGGGAACGGATATAGCAGAGGTGACGGAAAAGATGAGTGTAAGATGAGTGACAGAAAAGAAAAGCGGACGGATCATAACCGTCAGAAAAAAATTGCGGTGATCAATGACTTTTCGGGGTTCGGGCGATGTTCCATCGCCGTGTGCCTGCCGGTGATCTCTGCCATGAAGATACAGTGCTGTCCGCTGCCTACGGCGGTTTTTTCAAACCATACGGGATTTGAGAGCTTCTTTCTGAAAGACTTTACGGATTATATGGAGCCGTATGCTGAGGAGTGGAAAAAACTGGATCTTCAGTTTGAAGGTATTATGACGGGTTTTCTGGGATCACAGAGACAGATCGAAATCGTAAGCCGATTTTTCGAGTCCTTTCACAGAGGAGACTGTATCGCTCTCGTGGATCCGATAATGGGAGATTATGGAAAACTGTATCCTACCTACAGCGAGGCACTGGCGAGAGACATGCACGAACTGGTGCGGTTTGCAGATATTCTGACGCCGAACCTGACGGAAGCCTGCATTCTGACAGGGCGTTCCTACCGTGAGGATTTTTCGGAGGCCGAACTGTACGAAATCGCGGGAGATCTGTCTGAGATGGGGCCGGGAAAAATCGTAATATCAGGTCTTTCCGAGGGATGTGATCTGCTGAATTATGTATTTGAGAGAGGAAGTTCACCTGTCATGGTGCGGGAGCATAAGGTCGGTGGATTCCGGTCGGGAACGGGCGATGTTTTTTCCTCTGTCATCGCTGGCGACGCCGTCAATGGCAGAGAATTTGCCGATTCGGTGCGCCATGCCTCAGCTTTTATCGCAAAGACTCTGCGGAGGACGATCGAGCTCGGAATTCCGGAGACAGATGGGATCTGCTTTGAAGAGTTTCTATGGGAGCTGGGAGGTACGAAATGAAGAAACAGAAAGCGGACAGAACGCCGCTTCTCACGCTGACGGCGGTATATGCGGCACTGATTTATGTTTTTACCGCATTTCTGCATATTCCGCACTGGACGGGATATATCCATGCAGGAGACGGAATTCTGTTCCTCGCAGCCTCCATGCTGCCGCCGGGATATGCGGCTGCAGCAGGAGCTATAGGCGCGGGAATGGCGGATCTCCTCTCCGGCTATGCGATATGGGCACCCGGAACAGTTGTGATTAAAGCGCTGACAGCTCTGTGTTTTACGGCAAAGTCGAAGGGATTTCTCTGCCGCAGAAATTATATTGCGCTGCTGCCGTCGTTTCTGCTCTGCGCCGGAGGGTATTATCTCTACGAAAGTATGGTCACCGGAAATATGGCGGCGCCTCTGGCGGGAATACCGGGATATCTGACGCAGACGGTTCTCAGCGCTCTGCTTTATATCCTGGTCGGAAAAAGCTTTGACAGAATAAATCTGAAAGAGCGTATACTGCGCCGGTGACAGGCGGTCCGGAAAAAGCACCGTGAGAATACCGGCCATCGGTGACCGAAGCAGCGGAAAGGAGAAAACATGACGATTACATATCAGGTAAAAAATGGAATATATGTGAATATGACAAACAGGTGTCCGTGTTCGTGCACGTTCTGTCTGAGAAACAACAGAGACGGTGTCTACGGATCGGACAGCCTCTGGCTTGAACGGGAGCCGTCCGTCGCGGAAGTGTGTGAAAGTCTGTCAGAATGGGATCTGACAAAGTATGAAGAGGTTGTGTTCTGCGGCTACGGCGAACCGACGGAACGGCTGGATGATCTGCTTGCGGTGGCGGAATTTCTGAAAAAGGAATATCCGGGGATCCGCGTGCGGCTCAACACAAACGGCCTTTCGGATCTGATCTGGGGCGAACCGACGGCTCAACGGCTGGAAGGACTCATCGACACCGTTTCGGTGAGCCTGAATACGGACAGCCCTCAGGAGTATCTCAGCGTCGTCAGACCGAAGTTCGGAGAGGGCTCCTATGAGGCTATGAAAAAATTTACGGCAGACTGTACGAAATATGTCCCGGAGGTCGTCATGACTGTGGTGGATAAAGTGACTACGCCTGAGCAGCAGGAACACTGCCGTGAAATCTGCCGCAGTCTGGGGGCAAAGCTGCGCGTCCGCGCCTACGAGGAAGCGTAAGGCGGACGGGAAGAATACCGGAGAAAAACGCAGGGTACCCGGCCGTTTTATTTTTCCCCTGTATCTTCTTTATTTCCTTCTTCCGTTCCGAATATGGCGCGAACGGCGCACGCTGCAGATGAGAAGGCAAACTGAAGGTTGTATCCTCCGGTTGCAGCGTCCACGTCAAGAACTTCGCCGGCAAAATAGAGCCCCGGATATTTTGCGGATTCCATGGTCCTCATACTGACGGAGGAAAGAGATACACCGCCGCGGGTAGCCATGGCGTCGGTAAATCCCCCCGTTCCGCTGACGGAGTAAGTGTCCGATGTCAGTATATCGGCTATTTTGCGCCATACTTTTTTTCCTGTCTCCGCGGCGTTTGCCGACGGTTTGGCACCGGCCCGTACGATCTGCGTACGCAGAAAACGGTGCGGAAGCGTGTATCCGGCACGTTTCAGCACCTCGGAGACCAGTCCGGTATTTTCCGACGCTGATCCCGAGGCCTCTGATGCAAGGCTGTCTGCCAGTGTTTCCGGAGAAAGGCCGGGCAGATAGGAGATTTTCATTATGTCGCCCGTTTCCGCGGAGCGGCTGATATCCAGGACAGCGGGACCGGAAAATGTCCTGTGCGTGAGCAGCAGAGCAGCGGTTCTGCTGTTTTTTTCTGTTTTTGTCGCGCCGTTCCTGCTGTAAAGTGTTACACGAGCCGATTCAAAGGCGATTCCGGAGAGCTGCGGGAAAGGATATTCCTGAACGTAGACCGGTGTCAGCGCTGGCCGGAGCCCTCCGGAAAAGAGGCCGAGACCGGTGAGAATCTCAAAAAAAACGCCGTCCGATCCGGTGGAAGGAACGGAAGCTCCTCCTGTGGCAATCAGAACGTTTTCCGCTGTGAACGTGCGCTTTCCCGCTCTGATCAGAAAGCGGCCGGTGCGGGAAGACACCGGACCGCCGCGAAGTTCTGTACCAAAGGAATATTCTGCGGAAGATGTGTTCAGAGGTTCGATGGCCGTGCAGGCGGTGCCGCAGAGAATACGGTATCCGTTGGCACGGCAGCGTTCGGTCAGTGCATCGCGTACCTGCCGCGCGGAGAGAGAATCGGGAAATACTTTACCGTCATCTCGGACGAAGGACGGCACGCCGAGACTGCGGAAAGTGCGAATCGTTCTGTCATTTGCGTGGGTATACAGTACAGTGCGGATTTTCTTCCCCGCCTCGTGGTACTGAGGGATAAAATCCCGGATGGAGCCGGCATGGGTCAGATTACACTGGCCGGCTCCTGTGAGGAGGAGCTTTTTTCCCGGCTCGTCCATGCGTTCGAGAATCAGTCCTTTTTCTTTTCCGGGACGATGCAGAGCGCCTGCGTACAGACCGGCCGCGCCGCCTCCGATGATGATGATTCTGTATACTTTTTCATCCGCTTCCTTTTCATATTCTGTTCCGATTCTTTCGTCTTTCATGCTGCCGCCTTTCATCCGTTTTCCGTTTTTTCGTTTTTGCTCATCGCCGTTTTTTTGTATACGCATATCTCCGGACGGTCTGTCTGCTGTCGGCGATATCTGTGGTTCTTCTTCTCTCATCATACCATATCCCTGCGGTCCGGCGCATCCTTTTGCGTAATCGGAGAATACGGCCTGCATTTGTTCAAAAGATTAAAAAATATTGTTCATATGTCGGATATACTATGTCACATGGCATTGACTTTGTATTGGGTGCACAGTATCATGGTAAGCAGAGAAAATAATAGAAGATGAAAAAAATAGACTTTATCAAGGGAGGGGAAAGATAAATTATGGCAGAAATCATCAGTCACAGGAAGCCGCAGAGCTGATTCAGGACGGTGATGTGGTGGTATTTGCGGCAGACGGACTCGTCAGTTTTCCGAATGAAATTGTGGATGCTGTGGAGCAGCGTTTCCTCACAGAGGGGCATCCGGCAGAAATAACCAGTCTGCGCGCGGCGGGAATGGGAAATTTTGTAGATACGGGAGAACACGCGTGGTGTCACGAGGGACTGATCGCGCGCACGATATCCTCTTATCTGAGCGTATGTCCTAAGCTGTGCAGGATGGTGGAAGAGAATAAGGTGCAGGGATATATGTTCCCTCTGGGACCGATCATGCAGCTTTTTCAGGAGGTCGGCAGAGGTATGCCGGGAGTGATGACCAAAATCGGTCTGGGCACATTTATGGATCCCAGATATGACGGGGGAAAGCTGAATCAGCTGACAAAGGAAAAGGGCGAGGATCTCGTGGAATATATTCCCGATTTCATGGGAGAGGACTATCTCTATTACCGTTCTCCGGGAATGAATGTTGCTCTTCTGCGGGGAACCTCCGCGGATCCGCACGGCAATATCAGCTGTGAGAAAGAGGCTATCAATCTCGAACTGCTGTCGGTGGCTCAGGCGGTAAAAGCCAGCGGAGGTATTGTCATCTGTCAGGTGGAAAAGCTGGCGGAGCTTCATGAAATTCATCCTCGTATGGTAAAAGTGCCGGGAATGTATGTGGACTATGTCGTCGTAGCCAGGAATCCAGAAAATATTCCTCAGAATTTTGACCGGCGTAATAATCTGAACTATAATCCTGCCTTCACCGGAGAAAAAGTGGTGGAACTGACGCAGGACAATATCAGCCTGCCGCTGGACCATAAAAAAGTGATCGCCCGCAGGGCGGCGATGGAGATTCACAGAGGCGATCATGTGAATTTCGGAATCGGCATGCCGACGTACATTCCTTCGATTCTGACAGAGACGGGAAATGACGATGCGATTACGATGATTTCGGAGACCGGCGTTATCGGCGGAGTGCCGGGAGCAGGCCGCGATTTCGGATGCCACTGGAATGCAGAAGCTTTCTGCGACCACGGCGCACATTTCTCGTATTTCGACGGCGGCAATCTCGATGTGGGCGTATTCGGCCTCAGTGAAGCGGACAGAGAGGGAAACATGAATGTGAGCCATCTGAACGGCAAAATTTCCGGAGTCGGTGGGTTTACGGATATTTCTTCCATGTCGAAAAAAGTCATCTTCATGGGAACATTTACCGCTGTAGGTATCCGGACCGAGGTGAAGGACGGAAAGATCCGGATTCTGCAGGAAGGAAAGTATAAAAAGTTCATAGAAAAGTGTGAGAAGATTTCCTTTGTGGCACAGGAATTTCTGAAGACACACGAAAGTATCCTCTACATCACGGAACGCTGCGTGATCCGGCGCACAAAGGAAGGAATGGTGCTCGAAGAAGTAGCTCCGGGTATCGATATCAGGACTCAGATACTCGATCAGTGCGATATCGATCTTATCCTGCCGGAGGGCGGACCGAAAGAGATGGATCCGGCTCTGTTTACAGAGGACGGATTTACGCTTACATTGTAAAGCATAGAAGCCCGAAATTACGGAAGTCCGGATGTGCGGAACGCTCCGCACATCCGGCAGAAAAAGAGCAGGTCGCGAAACCGGATCGGGTTCGTCTGCTGTCACCGTATGACATCATCGCATGTTTCTGCGTTTCTGCCTGTCTTTTCCGCGAAGAAAGAAAAAGGCGCTGAGAAGACAGAAGAACAGAAAGACGCATATTGTGGCTGTCCGGGCGGAAAACGGCGACGGAAAGATCAGGTCTGCGGCGCTCCGGGTATTTGATACGCCGAAGGCGGCAAATATGATAAAGGAAATTTTATTGAGCAGGCCTGTTGGCATTTTGCTTTTGAGGAAGAGGCCGGCAAGAAGCCCGATCAGATCAGCGAGAATCAGGCCGATCGTGCAGCCTGCAAAGACCGCGACAGCGTTTGCCGCGCTGTGCTGCGTGTAGGATGCGGCGAGCGTTACAGCGGAAAGCTGCGTTTTATCACCCAGTTCTCCGATGAAAAAGGAACCGAAAATGGCCAGCACAGGTCCGAAACGGCTGCGGGAAGGAGCGCCATCTTCTTCGGAGCCGTTTTCCTTCAGCATGGAACAGGCGAACCAGAAAAAGGCTGCAGCGGCGATCACTCGGACGATTCTCATATCGAGATACCGGCTGAGCGCCGCACCGACAAAGACAGCGAGAAAATTGAGAAGAAGAGTTGCGAGCCATGTCCCCGTCAGAATCTGTGAAATACGGTATTTGCCGGCCATCGCGACCAGCAGCAGCTGTGTTTTGTCCCCCATCTCCGCGACGAAAACCGTTCCGAGGACGATCAGAAAAATTGTCATAAAAACCTCCCGAAAAAACTTATATACTGACATCCGGACGGCGCATGTCCGAGAAATGCTTTCAGAACCGGAAAAAACTTCTTCCGGACGGAAATCCCTTACGAAATTTTATTCGTGAGACAGGCGGATATGTATATCAGTTTCGGATCGACCGGTTTTTCGAAAATAAAAGGAGACTTCTGCCGCAGAAAAAATCTGCGGCAGAAGTCTCGTCACTATCCGAAGACATGCAAATTACTCCCTTCTGTCAGCCCGTCCATTATATGATGCTTACTGAGAAAAGTCAATCAAAAGAGATCGTCAGAGTTTATGAAAGATCGCCGCAGGGAATAAATAAAAATCGGCAGATGCGCAGAAAGATTGTGTATGGGATATGCCGGGAAAATATGTATAATAATATAGGAACAGAAAAGGCACTTTACGGAAAAGTGATTTGGAAAGGCGGTATAATATGAGTATCATTAATCTGACGGCAGATAACTTTGAACAGGAAGCGGTAAAAAGCGAAAAAAAGGTTCTGATCGATTTCTGGGCGGCATGGTGCGGTCCCTGCAGAATGATTGCGCCTTCTGTGGAGGAAATTGCAGAGGAATATCCTGATATAAAAGTCTGCAAGGTAAACGTGGACGAGCAGCCGGAACTTGCGAGACGGTTTCAGGTTATGAGTATCCCGATGCTGATCGTAATGAAGGACGGCGAAGTCGTACAGAAATCCATCGGAGCGCAGCCGAAGGCCTCCATCGTTAAGCTCTTTCAGGAAGCGTAGTGGACAGCGGAGGCGATATGAGATATTCTTTTGAGAGCAGAATACGCTACAGTGAAATCGGTGCCGATAAAAAACTGACGCTTCTGTCTCTCCTCGATTATTTTCAGGACGCCAGCATCTTTAATTCCGAGGAGGTGGGAAGAGATTTTCACGTTCTCGAAAAGGAAAACCGGGCCTGGCTTCTCTCTTCCTGGCAGATCGTGGTGAAGAGATATCCGGAATGCGGTGAGCGCGTCATAATTTCCACCTGGCCGTATAATTTCCGCAGCGTATTCGGCGACCGTAATTTCCTCATGACAGATGAGAGGGGAGAACGCCTGGCGTATGCTAATTCCGTATGGGTCTATACCGATACGGAAAACGGAAGGGCGATACGCGTGCCGGAATCGGAGTGGAATGCCTATCAGTTTTCCGAGAAACTCGATATGGAGTATGCGCCCCGCAAGATCAGGATAGAGGGCACCGGCCGGAAGGAAAAACCGCTGACGATTATGAAGCATCATCTGGACACGAATAATCATGTGAATAACGGTCAGTATGTTCTCATAGCCAGTGAGTATCTGCCCGATGATTTTGTGATACGCCAGATGCGCGCGGAGTATAAGAAGGCGGCGCTGCTCGACGATGTGATGATCCCGGTTCTGTATGAAAAAGACGGTGTTTATGTCGTCTCTTTATGTGCGGAGGACGGACATCCCTTCGCAGTGGTGGAATTCCGTCAGGAGATATGAGAAAAGGTGCAGAGCGGAAAAAAGTTAAAGAGAAGGGTAGGACAAATGATCAGATTTGCTCATTTTAATTTTAACGTGCTGGATCTGGAAAAGAGTCTGAAATTTTATGAGGAGGCTCTCGGACTGAAGCCGGTGCGGACGAAAGAGCTGTCTAATGCGAAGCTCGTCTATATCGGAAATGAAGAATCGGATTTTGTACTGGAGCTGACAGAGCTTTTCGGCAGAACACAGCCGTATGACCTGGGAGAATGTGAGTTTCATCTGGCCTTTGAGACGGATGATTTCGACGGACTCTATGAAAAACACAGCCGGATGGGTGTCATCGAGTATGAAAATAAAGAGGCAGGTGTTTATTTTATCACGGATCCTGACGGATACTGGATCGAAATCGTTCCGGACCGTCGTTCGGAATGACGGGAAACTCCCGCTGAATGTTGTATGATGGATAGAAAGAAAATAGAACGGGCCGGTTCGCCGGAAAGTGCGGAAACCGCGGAAAATGACGGCCGGGCGGGAAAAGATGCGCCTATCGGCGTCTTTGACTCCGGCATCGGCGGCGTCAGCGTTCTGAGAAAGATGATTTCTCTCATGCCTGACGAAAATTATATCTATTTCGGTGATTCCGCCAACGCGCCTTACGGCGACAAGCCGGACAGCGAGGTCTTCCGGCTTTCGGAGAATGTCTTTGAGATGCTTTTGGAAAAGGGGGCGAAGGGTATCGTCGTCGCCTGCAATACGGCGACTTCGGTGGCCGTCCGCAAAATGCGCGGAAAATATCCCGAGCTGCCGATCGTGGGCATCGAACCGGCAATAAAACCGGCGGCGGAGCATCATGAGGGAGGAAGGATCGTCGTTATGGCCACTTCCGTGACGCTGCGCCGTCCGAAATTTGCAAAGCTGCTGGAGAGTTTCCGGGATCGGGCGGAGATTATCGCCATGCCCTGTCCGAGTCTGGTGGAATATATCGAAAACGACCGGACAAACGAGCCGGAGCTGATGGAATATCTGATGAAAAAATTCAGCAGGTTTTCCGACCGTCCGGCGGATGCCGTGGTATTGGGCTGCACCCATTATCCGTTTATCGCGGATAAGATTCAGGAGGCGGCCGGGCCTCAGGCTGTACTTTATGACGGCAGTGACGGTGTGGCGAGAGAGATACGGCGGCGGCTGGCGGAAAAAGATCTGCTGAAAGTCGGTGAAACGGACTGTGAGCAGGGCAGGCCGGCGGACAGCGGGCATCCCCCTGTGCGGAAACATCGCGGAAACGTCGAGATACTCAATTCTGCAGGAGAGAGTCAGATCCGGCTGACGAAACGCCTTCTCGGAATCTGACCGGAAGCAGGGAAGCGGTTGTTCCGGAAACCGGACCGGAAATGGAGAATATGCGGAGGGCTGTACGGCTGCTCCGCTCATTTTGTTTTTCTGTCTGTTTTTCAGCCGTTATTTATGCGGATGTTATTGCATATATATAAAATAAAATGTATAATCATACAAAACGGAAAACAGAGGGCCGCAAGGAGTGTATGAAGGCCCGGAGCGGACCGAAAAGATACAGATGACAGAACAGATAAGGAGCAGACGATGATAGAAAATCATGTGATGAATACATACAGCCGTTATGATCTGGTATTTGCAGAAGGACACGGCCCGTGGATCACCGATGTCAACGGAGATGAATATCTCGATTTCGTGTCGGGGATCGCCGTAAACTGTCTGGGCCATGCGGCGCCTCAGATTGCAGAGGCGGTGGCAGAGCAGTCGAAAAAGCTGATCCATATATCCAATCTCTACTGGAGCCCTCAGCAGATCGAACTGGCGGACCGTCTCTGTCAGGCTTCCGGGTTCGACAGAGTGTTTTTCTGCAACAGCGGCACCGAATCCAATGAGACGGCGCTCAAGATCGCGAGAAAGTACGGCAAAGCGAAGGGCGGTGCAGAAAAGACGAAGATCATCTGCATGCACGATTCTTTCCACGGCAGGAGTCTCGGAGCTCTCTCCGTGACGGGGCAGGAAAAATACAGAGAAGCATTCCGCCCGCTGATCGGTGAGGTTTACGATGCGGTATTCAACGATATCGCCTCTGTGGAGGCTCGCATGGACGACCGCGTCTGTGCCGTTATCCTTGAACCGGTTCAGGGAGAGAGCGGTATCGTTCCGGCGGATGCGGAATTTCTGAAGGCGGTCCGGGCTCTCTGTGAAAAATACGACGCACTTCTGATTTTCGACGAGGTGCAGTGCGGTATGGGACGCAGCGGCAGGCTGTTCGCCCATCAGAAATACGGAGTCATGCCCGATGTCTGCACGACGGCAAAGGCACTCGGAGGAGGATTTCCCATCGGTGCGGTGCTGGCGTCAGATAAGGCGTCAGAATTTTTTGTGCCGGGAGATCACGGCAGCACCTTCGGCGGCAATCCGCTGGCCTGCGCCTGCGGCATCGCAGTGATGAAGGAACTGGTGGAAAAGGATCTTCTCGGCCATGTGGAAGAGATGGGAGCTTATCTTTCCGGACGTCTGAAAGAGCTGGCGGAAAAATATGATGTTATCGAAGAGGTACGCGGCATGGGACTCCTCATCGGCGTGCAGATGAAGGAGGGGAAAAAAGGAGCGGCAATCGACGAAGCTCTGAAACAGAGACTTCTTCTCGCCGGCGCAGGAAACGAAACGGTTCGCTTCCTGCCGCCTCTCAATGTCAGCAGAGAGGAGCTGGACGAGGGTCTGAAGCGCTTTGAAGCTGCTGTCGCGGCACTGTAGTAGTGTTCATGACGAAAAATGATAAATTTTCGGGGCAGCCCCATTAACGATTCTTTACCGTTAATGGGGCTGCCCCGACTCCAATTTTTCCTGCTTTCTGTTGCCGGCTGATGTATCCGATATTCTTCGCGGATTCAGCCGAGATATTATCGTTTTCTCTCAGATTTTCTTATCGGTAAGCTTTTTCTGTCAGCTCTGCGATGATGCAGGAGACCGATACAGCAGGCCGGTACAGCGGCCTGATCTCAGTTTCGATATGGCAGACCGGCACAGCGGCCTGTCCGGCTTATTCTTCCAGTCCGTCCAGCTCTGCGAGCCATAAAGCGGCATCGGCGTCGCTCGGCATTCTCCAGTCGCCTCTCGGAGACAGTGTGACGGTTCCCACCTTCGGGCCGTCCGGAATGCAGCTTCTCTTGTACTGCTGCTGGAAGAAACGGCGGTAAAATTCCCGAAGCCATTTTCTGATATACGGCCGGTCGAATTCGCCCTCAAAAGTCTGGCAGGCGATCCAGAGCAGTTTTTCCGGTCTCATGCCGAAACGCATGGTGTAATAGAGAAAGAAGTCGTGGAGAATATACGGGCCCACACGTTCCTCCGTCTTCTGAACGATCTTTCCGTCCTTGTCCGGCGGCAGAAGCTCCGGCGAGATCGGCGTTTCCATGATGTCGTGCAGAGCTGCCCGCAGCGCCGCGTTGTCCGCGCTGTAAGAAGGATCCTCCTTCGGTCCGGCAGCTTTATTGTCGGCTACCCAGCCCACCACGAATTTCACGAGAGTTTTCGGGACACTGATATTGACGGCATACATGGACATGTGGTCGCCGTTGTAGGTGCTCCAGCCCAGAGCCGATTCCGAGAGATCTCCCGTGCCGATGACCATGCCGCCCTCCTGATTGGCGATATCCATCAGGATCTGCGTCCTCTCCCGGGCCTGACAGTTTTCGTAGGTGACATCATGGACGGAAGGATCGTGGCCGATGGCGGCGAAATGATCCATGACGGCGTCAGCGATGGAGATTTCCCGGACATCGGTGCCTAAAAGCCGCATGATTGACAGAGCGTTGTTGTATGTCTTTCCTGTGGTGCCGAATCCGGGCATCGTCACGGCGATGATATCTTTTGTACTGCGCCCCAGCATTTTGAACGTTTCCACACAGACGAGCAGCGCAAGCGTGGAGTCCAGCCCGCCGGAAATCCCTACGACGACGGTCTTCGCACGGGCATGCTCGATTCTCTTGGCCAGACCGGCTGTCTGAATTTTGAAAATTTCCTCGCAGCGGGCGTCCACCGTGGTCCGGCTGGACGGGACAAAAGGATTTTTCCGGTATTTCCGCAGAAGCCTGTCCGTCTTCATATCGACGAGGCGGAGCGGATCCGTCGGTACGTGGGTGTAAAGCTGACGCTGGGAGTAGGCGGAGGTGCATTCCTCCACGGCGTGATCCAAAGAACGTTCGAACTTCAGGCGGTCACAGTCAATTTCACCGAAGATGATGTCCGATTCTCTGCGGAACCGTTCGTTTTCCGCGAGGAGAGATCCGTTTTCCGCGATCATGCAGTGGCCGCTGTAGACCAGGTCGGTAGTGGATTCCGTGACGCCGGAGGAGGCGTATACGTATCCCGTCATATTGGAGGCGCTGTTCTGCAGAACGAGACGGCGGCGGTAGTCGGCTTTTCCCACCGTCTCGTCGCTGGCGGAGCAGTTGAAGATGATCTGTGCTCCGTTCAGTGCCAGATGTGCTCCCGGTGTAATCGGCATCCACAGATCCTGGCAGATTTCGACGCCGAAGGTGATGCCGCTCTTTTCATCGGTGAAGAGCAGATGCCCGAAAGGAATCTCGGCGCCGAACAGACGGATGGAGCGGACATCGGAAGCGATGCGGATCCCTGCGGCAAACCAGCGTCCCTCGTAGAATTCGCGGCTGTTGGGAAGAAACATCTTCGGCACGATGCCGAGGATGTTTCCGTGCTGAATGACAGCGGCACAGTTGTAGAGACTGTTTGCGAAGCGCAGATAAAATCCGGCGATGATGACAGCATCGACGGTGCGGGAAGCCTCTGAAATCCGGTGCAGCCCTTCGAGATTCGCCTGATAGAGCTCCTCCTGATAAAAGAGGTCGGCGCAGGTGTATGCCGTCACAGAAAGCTCGGGAAACAGGATGACGGCGGCGCCCTTTTCCGCGGCCTGCTGCGCACACGTGATGATCTGTTCCGTATTATATAAAGTATTTGCGACTTTCAGAGAAGGCGAAACGGCGGCAACTCTGAGAAAACCTGACTGATTCATTTTTCTTTACTCCTGATGATTGCCGGCCGGCGTATGTTCCTTTTTCCGGCCGGAAGAATTGGATTTTAAAACTCTGATAATTTATTATATACTGTTAGGTGAAAAATAAAAATCGATTTTTCCTCCGCC
>CAJFPD010000068.1 GCA_904398315.1 Candidatus Alangreenwoodia gallinarii
AGCGTCGTCTTGCCGTGGTCGACGTGGCCGATGGTTCCGATGTTGATATGCGGTTTATTTCTCTCGAATTTCTCTTTAGCCATTGATCTCTTCCTCCTTTGGCTCTGCCTTTCCTCTTAACAACGATTTTGATTTACAATGTCAACTCTGGAGCTGCCTAGCAGACTCGAACTGCCGACCTCTTCCTTACCAAGGAAGTGCTCTACCTGCTGAGCTAAGGCAGCACATCGCTGTCCCCTCTATTCTAATCATTTTATCCACCTCTGTCAATAATGAAAAGTCCTTTCCGCCGCAGATTTGAAATTTTTGGAAAATCATGTATATCCGTTGAAATTCCAACGATTCTATCTCATCCTCCGGCAGAAGACTTTTTAAAAATACGGAGTTTTCCATACGCGTTCATGCAGAGACCTGCTTTTCTGTATGGAATCCCGTTCAGAGTCAGGCATGTTAATACCTGCTGTCACCGATGCTTTTTCGTCATTTAGAGAGAACAGGCTCCACTTTTTTTCTGGCCCGTGAAATCGCGTTATCCACTGCCTTTGTCGTCTTTCCCGTCAGACTGGCAATTTCGGAATAGGATTTTCCCTGAAGATACAGATCCCAGACCTTTCTCTCAAGCGGGCTGAACAGCTGCTCCCCGTTTCGTCCTATATAATCCAGATCCTCCCGCAGAAGCAGCATAGCCTCCGGATCCTCGCTCGTATTTGATACGATGATATCTTCCAGAGTAGAGGCATCATCCCCTTCGGAGAGAGTTCCGCTTAAAGACATGGAGTTATTGAGAGGGGCATGCTTATGACGCGAAGCCGCTTTAATCGCCGTCACGATCTGACGGTTGATGCAGAGTTCCGCAAAAGTGGAAAAGGAAGCGCCCTTTTCTTCGTCATAATCACGGATCGCTTTGAATACGCCTATCATCCCTTCCTGAATCACATCATCCCGGTCAGCTCCTGCCATATAATAAGAAGCTGCCCTCTTCTTCACCAGGGGTTTATACTTCTGAATCAGCGCTTCTTCCGCCTCTCTGTCTCCGGCGTGCGCCAGCTTTACCATTTTTTCATCCCAGCTGTTTTGTATCACATCCGCCTCCCGGATTACTGTATGCCACGCTGGCGCAGAACCTCATACATCAGAACCGCCGCCGCATTGGAAGCGTTCAGAGAATTGACTCCGCCTCTCATGGGAATCGATATGCAGAAATCGCAGGTTTCTTTTTCCAGACGGCTGACACCTCTGCCCTCACCTCCGATGACGAGTGCAAGGGGACCCTTCAGATCCGTCCGGCTGTACGGCGTTCCGTCCATATCAGCCGCCGCCGTCCAGATTCCCCGCTCCTGCAGATATTTTGTCGTCTGTACGATATTCGTCACCCGTGCTACAGGTACATAGGCTGCCGCACCTGCAGCTGTCTTTTCCGCAGCCGCGGTAACACCGGCGGAACGGTGCTTCGTAATAACGACGCCGTGCGCACCGGCGGCATCCGCTGTCCGGATGATCGCACCGAGATTGTGAGGATCCTCGATTCCGTCCAGAAGAATGAGAAACGGATCTTCGCCCTGATCCTCCGCTTTTTTCAGAATATCATCCACATCGCAGTATTCAAAGCCGGCAACAGCCGCCGCCACACCCTGGTGATTTTCTCCGTCAGCTATGCGATCCAGAGCCCTGCGTTCCAGATAGCGGATCGGAATATGTCTGTCCCGGGCTTCTCCTTCGATTTTTTTCAGAGACCCCTCTCCGCCTCTCAGAAGAAAAATCTTTTCGACGGTTCTGCCGCTTCTGAGCGCTTCCGCCACAGGATTTCTTCCCACGATAAGGCCCGCGCTGATTTCCTGCAGATCATCCCGGAGATCCGTCTCTCTGCCCGTCACACGCATTTTTTCCGGCCGGGTCATTCTGCTCCCTCCGGTGCGTTTTTCCGCCGCTTCCTTCCGTCCCGTCCCGGACGAACGTTCTCTTCCCGCGGCTTTATTCCTCTTCTCCCTCATGCTCTGACTCTCCTGTAAACTGCAAACACATATGTCACTCCGCTCTCGGAAACAGGCTCGCTCTTTGATACGCACTTCCATTCCGGATCTTTGGACAAAAGAGGGATGAAGGTGTCCGCTGCACAGACCGCATCGATCTCCGTTACCAGAGCCTCGTCACAGTACGGAAGCAGCAGACGGTAAATCTGTCCGCCTCCGATTACAAACAGATCCTGCGGATCTTCCGCTTTCACCAGTTCCAGCAGTTCCGCCTCAGATCTGCATACCTCATATGATCCGTTTTCCGGCAGCCGGCGCGACAGCACGATATTTCTTCTGTCCGGCAGGGGCTTTCCTCCGGGAAAGGATTCCAGTGTGCTCCGCCCCATGATCACCGTCTTTCCCAGAGTCTGTTGCCGGAAATATTTCATATCGGAAGGAAGCCTGACGAGAAGCTTTCCGTCTTTTCCGATTCCGCCTTCGCGGTCACATGCCACGATCCATTTCATTGTTTCCTGCCCGCCTTTCCTGCAGCCGCGTTTCTTATCCGATTTGTCCGCTCCGATTTATCCGCATCCGCTTTTCCGCCTGCGCCTCTGGCCTTCTACTCTGCTACCGGGATATTTGTGATCTGCGGACCGGCCTGATAATTTTCCAAGCGGAAATCCTCCAGCCGGAAATCGTAAAAATCCTTCACATCCGGATTCATGATAAATTTCGGAGCCGGATACTGCGTTCTTTCAATCAGCTCCTGGATCAGAGGGATATGTTTATCGTAAATATGCGCATCCGCGATGACATGAACGAGTTCTCCCGGCTCAAAGCCGCACACCTGCGCCAGCATGTGAACGAGCACCGCGTACTGAACGACATTCCAGTTATTTGCCACAAGAACATCCTGAGAACGCTGATTCAGAATGGCATTCAGACGGTTTCCCGTCACATTAAACGTCATGCTGTAGGCGCACGGTTCCAGCCCCATGTCAGCAAGATCCTCAAAATTGTAGATATTCGTCATGATACGCCGGCTGGAAGGAGTATGCTTCAGCTGCCAGATCACGTTATCCACCTGATCCATGATCCCCTGGCGGAAGCGGTATTTCTTTCCCAGCTGATAGCCGTAAGCTTTGCCGATGGTATGATCTTCTCCTGCCCAGGCGTCCCAGATATGGCTGTTTAACTGAGTAATATCACTCGTCTTTTTCTGCCAGATCCACAGCAGCTCATCGATGGCATTTTTCCAGCCCGTCGGCCGGAGGGTGATGATTGGAAATTCGCGTGACAGGTCATAACGGTTGATCACACCGAAGCGCTTGATCGTATATGCGCTCGATCCGTCCGGCCACTTTGCCCTTACATCCTGTCCCTCCGTGGAAAATCCGTTGTCGAGAATATCCCTGCACATGTCGACGAAGACAGCGTCTGCTCTGCTCATTCTTTCTACCTCACTTGTTCGTTTCCTGTTTTTCTGTATCTCTTCGATTCGATCCGGCTGTTTTCGATGATCTGAAATGTCTTTTCTATTATATATCGTTCCCGCTCTTCATCGCCGGCCAGATGAAGATATCCGATCAGCGCTTCAAAAGCGGTGGCTTTCTTGTAAGTCAGCGGATCGACATTATGGGGCATCGACGTGATCCGATGATTTTTGCCCCGGCGCGCTACCGCCTGCTCATCAGGAGAAAGTTCATCCCAGAGCACGCCGAAGGCGGCAGACTGCGCCTCAGCTCTCACATAGCCTGTCGCAGCCGCGTGCAGTCTGTCGGGACGCATCAGACCCCGGCGGAATACATGCTGACGTGCCCACATCTCATAGACCGCATCACCGATATATGCCAGCACCGCCGTGCTCACCTGAGAGATCTGTGTCTTTGAACGATCTTCCGCTTCCGGTCCGATGCGTTTTTTATCATTTTCCATGCTTCGGCCCCACCATTTTTTCCGGACGCACATAACGGTCAAACTCCTCTGCGGAAAGCAGTCCCGTCTTCACCGCTGCCTCGCGCAGAGTGATTCCCTCCCGGTGCGCCGTCTTCGCGATCCCGGCGGCATTTTCATAGCCGATATACGGATTGAGTGCCGTAACGAGCATGAGAGATTTTTCCAGATTTTCCGCGATGCGCTCTTCGTTTGGAAGAATTCCCTCCGCGCAGTGAACGCGGAAAGATTCCAGCGAATCGCTCAGCAGAGCAGCGGACTGTAAAAAATTATAAATTATAACCGGCATATACACATTCAGCTGAAAATTGCCCTGCGAAGCTCCGATTCCGACTGTCACATCATTTCCCATCACCTGAGCGGCCACCATGGTCAGTGCCTCACACTGAGTGGGATTCACCTTCCCCGGCATGATGGAGCTTCCCGGTTCGTTTTCCGGAATGGTAATTTCTCCGATACCGCATCTCGGTCCGGAAGCCAGCCATCTGACGTCATTGGCTATTTTCATCAGATCCGATGCCAACACCCGGAACCCGCCGTGAACGAAAGCGATCTGGTCTTTGGAAGTCAGCGCATGGAATTTATTCGGCGCCGTCACAAAACGTCTGCCTGTCAGTTCCGATATGAGTTCCGCCGCTCTCTCTCCGAATTCTTCGTGAGCATTGAGGCCGGTGCCTACGGCCGTTCCTCCCAGAGCCAGCTCCCGCAGGCCCTCGGATGCCGATGCGATAAACCTGCCGTCTTTTTTCAGCATCTCAGCCCAGGCACTGATCTCCTGCCCCAGCGTCAGCGGTACGGCATCCTGCAGATGTGTCCTGCCCGTCTTGATGACAGAAGCATATTTCTGCGACAGCTCCGCAAAGGTATCCTGCAGGCGTTCCACAGCCGGCAGCACGCGTTCCTCCACCGCCGTAAGGGCCGCGATATGCATGGCAGTGGGAAAAGTATCATTGGAACTCTGCGAGCAGTTCACATGATTGTTCGGGTGAAAATCCACCTTTCCTCCT
>CAJFPD010000069.1 GCA_904398315.1 Candidatus Alangreenwoodia gallinarii
AGATGATACAGCTGACTTCTTCAGGACGTTCCGCTCAGCTGAGCGACGTAGCTCTGGATTTTTGCGGATATCTCACAGGGATGGCTGCAGCTTTCGTCTTTCGGATCGTCCGGAAGCGAAGAGGCAATCATAAAAGAAAAGAAGAATCTGCCGGCTGATGACCGGACTCTGGTGGAAAGACGAAGATAACCGGGCGCTGTCCCGCCGCCCGGAAGAGGAAGAATAAATAATATATGTAATATTAATATATGTAGTATTATGATGAAAAGAAGACAGAAGACAAAAGCCGCTTCACAAAAAAACCCGGAGGCGTGCCGCTTTTCGGCACGCCTCCGGGGTTTTTCTGTTTTTGGCTGAAAAACGAAAAAAGAGGAGGAAGCTGAACTGCCGGTCCGGCAGGCAGCTTCCTCCCCCTCTGTTTATTTTGTTTATTCCGTTTTTTCTGTTGTTCTCTGCTTTTTCATCCGGCGCCCGCTGTCGGGCATCCGGAGATTTACGCTCCCTTCTTTTTGCAGGCCGCATTTTCACACGGATCCTGCTCCTGTTCCTTTTTCTTGCGGGAAGGATTGTAATAATCGAAAGCTCTTGAATCGATCAGAATGTCCTTGTCGATCATATCGTCGATGGAATATTTGTAGATCTCCTTGATGATCGGCATGACGCGTTTTCCCTTTTCCGTAAGGCGGTACTCCACGTGCTGCTTGACATTGGGATCGGAAAATCTCTGGATCAGCTGATCTTCCTCCAGCTCTCTGAGATTCTGATAGAGCACTTTGCTGGAGATTTCTCCCCAGAACTTCAGGATTGCGTTGAACCGGATACTCTCTTCGTAATCGATGGCCACAAGAATATACGGCTTCCATTTCCCTCCGATCATTTTGAAAAAATGCCCGTAAGGAAATTCTCCCTTTTGGATTTTAGACATAACTCAAACTCTCCTTTGCCGTTGGGATTTCGCCATTAGCGGGATTTTTACATAATATGTATACTTAATATTTGCGCACAAATTATAGGTAACCGGTTACCGCCGGGTAATCTACTTACAAAAAGGTAATCCTTGATCTTTGTTGAATAACCTTTTAATATAGACTTGTAAAAATAAGTACAGCAAGTATAGGCATACAAAGTATGATGTCCCGGTAAAGACGGCACAGTTCAGGATATGATTCGCACGGTGAGAAAGAACCTCCTCCGGTGCGGATACGGCTTCCGGACAGCATCGGTCTGCAGGACGGCGCGGAAAACGCGGGTCGTACAGCCGTGAAACAGACTGTCCTTAAAACTCATTATACCATAAAAAACGTGCATAACCGAGATATATGACAGAATAAAATAAAAAAGAGTCCTCTTTTTCCGCAGAAAGCGTCTGGCCGGCGTGCGGAGAAGTTCGGGACGGCGGACGGAAGGCAAAGCCTCCGGAAGCGCAGAAAGCCGGCGCAGAGGAGCGCCGCATATGTTAAGAGTTTTGATTAATGCATTAATATAAAAACTATTTTGTCATTCAGGTTTGGTTATTTGAGACGCTTCTTTGTCAGAGTCTCAGGTAATAAACTCTCCTGCAGGGAAGCTGCTTTTTCGGCAGTCTCCCTGCGAAATGAAATATCGATGGAATCATTTTGGTATTATCGGTATTAATCTAAGCATATTTTTAGAAAGGAGATATGTTATGGATTACAACAAACGAAGATGGGTAGTATTAATCGTCAGCTGTATCGTCAATATCATCATCGGTACAGGATACGCGTGGAGCGTATTTGCCGGACCGTGGGCGGAGACGCTCAACGTACCGAGTGCGGCTCTGGCATTCACAGTATGTAATGGTGTAGGATTTATCACTATGATCACAGGCGGAAAGATCAACGACGCTCTGGGTCCTAAGTGGGTCGTATTCATCGGCGGACTCATGTTCGGCGGCGGCGCGCTGCTGGCAGGTTTTTCGACGAGCCTCGGATTCCTGATTTTCGCTTACGGTATTCTGTTAGGTCTCGGTATGGGTCTCGTTTACAGCTGTACCATCGGTAATACGGTAAAGTTCTTCCCGGATAAGAGAGGTATGGCCGGCGGTCTCACTACTGCTACATACGGACTCGGTTCCGTCATCCTGGCTCCTGTAGCTCAGATGATGGTTGAAAAAATGGGCGTTGCAAGTACGTTCAAAGTTTTAGGTATCATTTATATCATCGTTATCTGCGTAGGTGCGTTCTTAATTACACGGTGTCCTGCGGACTTCGTTCCTGCGGGCTATACGCCTCCGGCTCCTGCAGAAGGTCAGAAGGCTACTCAGGATAAGAACGCGGGTCAGATGCTCAAAGACCCGATCTTCTACGTCATGTTCATCATGCTGATCTGCGGTGCGTTCTTCGGACTCATGATGATCTCCCAGTGTTCGCTGGTATCTCAGAACATGATCGGTATGACAGCAGCGACGGCGGCAACTACCGTTTCGGTTCTCGCAATATTTAACGCGGTAGGACGTGTGGTCTGCGGATTTATCTCCGATAAGATCGGCAGAGTCAATACGCTGACCTTCTGTCTCGTACTCGCTATCATCGGTCTGCTGCTCGTCTGGAAATCCGGTACCGGTACTCCGAGTGCCGCGATGTACATCGTCGGTGTCTGCCTGGTAGGTATCTGTTTCGGATCTTACATGGGCGTTTATCCGGGATTTACGGCTGACCAGTTCGGCCCTAAGAATAACGGTGTCAACTACGGTATCATGTTCATCGCATTCAGTGTAGCAGGTATCCTCGGACCTATGATCATGTCCAGCAATTACGAATCCACCGGCAGCTACAGCACGGCGATCCTCATCGCGCTGGCACTGGCAATCGTAGGATTCGTTCTCACCTTCATCTACAGAGCGATGTCTAAGGTAAAGAAGTAGAATTCGAAAAATTCTGAAAAGGGGATTGGGATACAGACAGGTCAAAATGCCATCAATAATGTGCTGATGAGTGGCAGAAGAGGGGTAAGAGATTAAGCTTTATTCGACGGAATCTGTGATATGTTATAAGCAGAGGCGATGCGGGAAAATCCCGCATCGCCTCTGTCGGATTTCCGGCTCCCGGGCCCGAAGCCCGGAAGCCGGAGCCGGTGTTTGATCCTGTTGAACGGGCTTTGGCGGAACGGCCGGAGAAGAAAAGAATACGAAACGCGGACAGGGCCGGGGATCTTTAGATCCCCGGCCCTGTCCGCGTTTTCTGTATGTTTTTCCGGTTCACTTTTCAGATTTTTCTGTCTCCGTTACGTTTTTATGCCCTGCCTGCCTGAGCCTGCAGTCTGTTTTTTCTCTTTCTTCCGTACCAGAGGATGAGTATCGCATAGACTGCGGCAGCGACGACACCGATGATATAGGCAGCGGTCCACGGAATGTTGAAGCCGATCTGGGCGTTTGCGATATAGGTGATGGTGATGAACGCATACCATGCGCCCGGAATCAGAGGCATCCATGCGAATTTCGCCTTCTTGTTCTCAAACAGCCAGATGGTGATGGCCAGGAACGCGAAGAGAGACAGCGTCTGGTTGGCCCATGCGAAATAGCGCCATAAGATATTGAATCCGTTGGCATTCATCTTCGCGAAGATGAGGATGACAGCCACCAGGATAAAGATGATGGCCGCAAGGGAGAGACGCTTCTTCGTCGACACCTGGTCGATGTGGAACGCATCTGCGATCATCATTCTCAGAGCGCGCAGAGCCGTATCTCCGGATGTGATCGGCAGGACGATGACGCCTACGAGAGCGATGATACCGCCGACGGAACCGAGAATATTTTTGCATACGACACCGATGGTACCGGTGGCCAGGGATGCGTCGGCAGCCTGCAGACCGAGGTTGTAGACGCCCATTGCGCCGGCAGCCCATACCATGGCGATGAAGCCTTCCAGGATCATCATGTTGTAGAAGGTCATGCGTCCCTGACGTTCACTCTTCATCGTACGGGAAATAATCGCCGTCTGAGTGGAGTGGAATCCCGAAAGGATACCGCAGGCCACGGTGATGAAGAAGATCGGAATGAAGTGGTTGCCGTGGAAATAATCGCCGTAGGCGATCAGACCGCCGTTCCAGTCATCCCAGAGCTCTGTGAGCGGATAGCCTTTGACAAAGAGGCCGATGAATACGCCCACTGCGGAGAACAGCAGGATCGCGCCGAAGATCGGATAGATGCGGCCGATGATCTTGTCGATAGGAAATACCGTAGCGATCAGGTAGTAAACAAAAATAATTCCGTAGATTATCCAGGTGGATACCGAAGTGGCAGCACCGTCAAATCCGAAAACCTGTGTCGCAGCGATATCTCCCGGCGTGTAGATGAATACGGCGCCTACCAGAAGCAGCAGCAGACAGCAGAAGATCTGATAGATCGTATAGATACCGCGGTTGCTGTATCTGCGGATCATCTCAGGCATCTGAGTACCGCCGTCTCTTAAGCAGATCATTCCCGAAAAATAGTCGTGCATCGCTCCGCCGATGATATTTCCGATCGGAATGGTGATAAATGCGATCGGTCCGAACAGAATACCCTGAATCGGTCCGAGGATCGGGCCTGTACCCGCAATATTCAGCAGGTTGATCAGACTGTTTTTCCATTCCCGCATCGGGACATAGTCAAGTCCGTCCTGTTTGGTATAGGCTGGTGTCTTGCGGTCGTCAGGACCGAACACATGCTCGCAGAACTTGCCGTAGAGCGCAGCTCCGCCTATCAGGATGACAAGACCGATGATAAAAGTGATCATGTCAGAATCCCTCCTTATAATAAAGCAAAAAACAAACCAGTAAAACATTACACCCGATAATATATCAAAGCGGGAAAACAATGTAAAGAGTATATAAAGAAGAAATTGAGTACAATCTCTCTTTTTGATCTTGACGGCGGCATCTTTTTCAAAGATGATAGGAGAAGAAAACAGGGGAAAACGATGTGACAGACAGAAAACAGGAGGAACAGAACAATGCAGTATGATGAAGTGATCGAAAATGCGAGAAAATGTATCGGCAGACTCTGCCGCGCCTGCAGCATCTGCAACGGCGTAGCCTGCAGGAATACGATACCGGGTCCGGGATCTAAGGGGATCGGCGATACGGCGATCAGAAATTACAATAAATGGAAAGAAATACGGGTAAATATGGACACGATATTCCCGATGGGAGAGACGGATACCTCTCTTTCGCTGTTCGGAAGAAAATTCCGCTATCCGTTTTTCGCCGGCCCGGTGGGTGCGGTCAGCCAGCATTACAGCGACGCGTACGATGATCTCTCCTACAATGATCTTCTCGTAAAAGCCTGCGCGGAAAACGGGATCGTGGCATTTACAGGAGACGGAATCAATCCGGAGGTGATGGGTGCGGCATGTCATGTTATCCGCAATGCCGGCGGTCTCGGAATTCCTACCGTAAAACCGTGGAGCGGAGATGTCATGGATGAAAAGCTGGCCGACATCAAATCTTCCGACGCTTTTGCCGTGGCCATGGATGTGGACGCGGCGGGCCTTCCTTTTCTGAAGAACATGGATCCGCCTGCCGGAAGAAAATCGGTGCAGCAGCTGGCGGAGATCATCAGGGATACGGGAAAACCTTTTATCGTCAAGGGAATCATGACGGTCCGGGGAGCTCTGAAGGCGAAGGAGGCGGGCGCTTCGGCCATCATCGTTTCCAATCACGGAGGACGTGTGCTGGATCAGTGCCCTGCTACGGCTGAAGTGCTTCCGGAGATCGTGGAGGCGGTAAATGGCAGTATGAAGATTCTCGTCGACGGAGGAATCCGTTCCGGCGTCGATGTCTTCAAGGCACTGGCCATCGGCGCGGATGCCGTCGTAATCGCGCGGCCTTTTGTAACAGCCGTGTTCGGCGGCGGAAGAGAGGGCGTTGCATCCTATATAGAAAAAATCGGAAATGAGCTCCGGGATACGATGGAAATGTGCGGTGCGGCTTCTCTGGCAGATATCACGCCGGATATGATAAGAATGCCGTAATTTCCGCACCTGATCGAAAAAAGGAAAATCGCATATTCTTTTTACGGCATCGATGAGCGAAAAAGAGGGCGGAATACCGTGCGGCAAAAGACAGACGGAACTGAAGAGCAGGATCCGTCTGTTCTTTTTATGTACCCGGGCAAAAATGCGGGAGGCTGTTTTCCCGAGAAGTTCCATCCTGTATTCTCGGATCTTAATATCTTCTTTATACCGGACGAAACTTGTTAATGCAGTCTTTATACCTTTCGGCCGATAATGGATACGGAAAATCCGGGCGGCGGGCAGGCCCTCCGGAAGAAGGAAAGGAATGGGTACAGGATGGGATTTTTATTCAAGAGCAGGCACCTGTCTTCGTTTCAGATCATTATCATCGGATTTGTCGCGGTAATTCTGGCAGGAAGTCTGCTGCTGATGCTGCCGTGTTCCACCCGGGAGGCGGGCGGTGCTTCGTTTACAGACGCGCTGTTTACCTCCACATCGGCCGTCTGTGTGACAGGGCTGGTGGTGCACGATACGGTTACATACTGGTCACTTTTCGGGCAGGCGGTGATTCTGGTGCTGATCCAGATCGGAGGCATGGGAGTCGTCACCGTAGCGGTATCTGTCGCAATCATTTCGGGGAAAAAGATCGGACTGATGCAGCGAAGTACGATGCAGGAAGCAATTTCCGCACCGCAGATGGGCGGAATCATCCGTCTGACGGGCTTTATCATACGATCGGTCATCCTGATCGAGCTGATCGGCGCTGTCGCGCTGGCCACGGTATTCTGCAGGGAATTCGGGATATGGAAGGGAATCTGGTATTCGGTTTTCCATTCGATTTCGGCCTTCTGCAATGCGGGATTCGATCTGATGGGATTCAGGGAACAGTTCTCGTCGCTGACGGCATATACGGGGCAGCCGGTGGTAAACCTGACGATTATGCTCCTGATCATCACCGGAGGTCTCGGTTTTCTGACCTGGGATGATATACGCACCAACGGGTTTCGTCTGCGCCGGTACCGCATGCAGAGCAAGGTGATTTTGACGGTTACGGGGATTCTCATTCTGCTGCCGGCGCTGTTTTACTATTTTGTCGAATTTTCGCCGGCTGACTGGCCGGAGATGACGGCTTCGGAGAGGATCTGGGCATCCCTGTTTCAGACTGTCACGCCGAGAACGGCCGGATTTAATACCGTAGATCTTACGCAGATCAGCCAGGCGGGGCTGATGATCATGATCCTGCTGATGCTGATCGGCGGCGCTACGGGATCGACGGCAGGAGGCATCAAAACCACGACGGTGGCGGTACTCTTCGCGTCCGCCGTATCGGTATTCCGCAGACGGGCGGAGGCAAGCTGTTTCGGAAGGCGCATCGCGGGTGAGACGGTGCGTCATGCGTCTGCGATTCTGCTGATGTATCTGGTGCTGTTTTTCGGAGGCGGAATCGCTGTCAGTGCGATCGAAGACCTGCCGATTCTGACGGCGTTATTTGAGACGGGCTCGGCGGTGGGTACAGTCGGACTGTCGCTGGGAGCGACGCCGGATCTGGGAACAGCTTCCCGTCTGATTCTCATCGCTCTGATGTTTTTCGGCAGGGTCGGAGGGCTGACTCTGATCTATGCGGCGGTTTCCGGCGTGCGTCCGGATGTATCCAGGCTGCCGCAGGAAAAGATAAATGTAGGATGATTTAGCGGTTACGCGGAGGAAGATCCGGCGGGAAAGGTGACTTCCGCCGGAAGATAAGGAGATATGCGGGAATGAAATCTATTTTATTGATCGGTCTGGGAAGATTCGGAAAACATGTGGCACAGAAGCTCTATGAGCTGAAACATCAGGTCATGGCTGTCGATATGATCGAGGAGCGTGTCAACGAAGTGCTGCCGTACGTCACAAATGCGCAGATCGGAGACGGAACAAACGAGGAATTTCTGAGTTCTCTGGGGGTAAGAAATTTTGATGTCTGCATCGTGGCCATCGGCGATAATTTTCAGAGCTCTCTGGAGACCACGTCTCTTCTGAAGGAACTGGGGGCAAAAATGGTCGTATCAAGAGCGGCGCGCGACGTCCACGCGAAATTTCTGCTCCGCAACGGAGCGGACGAAATCGTCTATCCGGAAAAACAGTTGGCATCCTGGACAGCGATCCGTTACAGTTCCGACCATATATTTGATTACATAGAGCTGACGGAGGATTATGCGATTTTCGAGATTTCCATACCGGAGGAGTGGAACGGAAAAAGCATCGGGCGGCTTGATATCCGCAAAAAACATCGGGTCAATATCATGGCGGTAAAAAGAAACGGCGAACTGAATCTGAATATCACATCGGATACGGTTCTCGATAACAGGGAAACATTGCTGGTACTGGGCAGATATAAGGATATCCAGAAATGCTTCAGAATCTGACGGCATAGCCGGCGTCTCCCGCCGGACGTTTCACGGCGGGAAAAGACGACCGCACCTGCGGCAAAAAAGGACGGTGAAAAATGGAAACGGCGGTTATGGTATTCTGCATCGTGATCGTTTTTACGGCGGGTTTTTTCATCATGAGGCGGGTAGACCGCATGATGGACCGGGAACGGAACACGGAAAAATACGGATCAACGGTACAGGGACGGATGAGGAAGCAGAAACGGAATCGGAAGAAGCAGGAACAGCAGAGTGAGAAGGAGGAGAGAGATACATGGAAAAACCTTTGATTTTAGTGGTAGAAGATGATTCCGCAGTGAGAAATCTGATCACGACGACGCTGAAGACACAGGATTACCGGTTTCAGACCGCATCGGGAGGAGAAGCGGCCGTCTCGGAGACGGCCTCTCACAATCCGGATGTGATTCTGCTGGATCTGGGACTGCCGGATATCGACGGTGTCGAAGTGATACGGAGAATACGCTCCTGGTCTAAGACGCCGATCATCGTCATCAGCGCCCGCAGCGAGGATACGGACAAGATCGACGCTCTGGATGCGGGAGCTGATGATTATCTGACGAAGCCGTTTTCCGTAGAGGAACTGCTGGCGCGTCTGCGCGTTACCTTCCGGCGTCTGAGGGATACCGGCGCAGAGTCGTCGGCAGATTCTGTCTTTGTCAACGGAGGACTGAAGATCGATTATGTTACCGGCTGCGTCTATGTGGAAGGCAGCGAGGTCCATCTGACGCCCATCGAATATCGTCTGCTCTGCCTGCTGGCGCGCAATGCGGGAAAAGTTCTGACTCACACATATATCACAAATGAGATCTGGGGAAACGCATGGGACAATACCGTGGCTTCTCTGCGTGTGTTTATGGCGACGCTGAGGAAAAAGATCGAAGAAAATCCTTCCGAACCGAAGTATATCCAGACGCACGTCGGCGTGGGATATCGCATGCTGAGAGTCTGAAAAAGGACGGTATCCGTCACAGGTTAAATCCATTAAACAAATTAGGCGCAAAATATAATATCGGGCTGATATGAAATCTTAATATCAGCCCCGGAATATTATAGGTATTTCCTTCTTTATCCTTTATCGATTTCGGAAATTTTATTTAATATCACTTTTTCTGATTGTATGTAGCCGGCGGCCGGTAAATCAGAGCGTTTGCTCCGTCACATTTTTTATTCCAGTAAAAGAAGTGTACATATAAATATGAAAGAAAATATTACATCTGCATATAATTTACGGTAGGAAAACGAAAGAAAATTTGGTATAGTATAAATATAGTATAAAGATAGTGTTTTGTGAACGGCCAGGCTCTGTCTCATTTTGCGCTGCGGCAGAGCCGGGAACAGGAGAGGAGAAGGCATTTTATGACCATGCGGGAAAAAAGGAAGAGAAAAATAGAGATAGCGGCTGTAATTCTGGCTTTGCTGGCCGTACTTCTGTTTTCTGCATGGTATGGGCTGCGTCACGAAAATGAGGATCTGACAGAGAAAGAAATCCTTACAGAGGGACAACTGGCGGGCATGCTGCAGCTGAACGGGATTTCTCTCGAAAAGGTGCCGGAGTCGGACAGCATATATCGTTCTTCCTATTATGAGAGTCTGGCGGTGGAGGAGGGGGGAGAGACGGTAAGTCCCGTTCTTTTCCGTTCCGCTGATCTGGGAGAGGATGATTTTTATTATCTGTTTTATGTACTGCGCGATTACGGCTCGGAACAGATTCAGAAGGAACTGGAGTCACGGTCGGAGGAAGCTGGTATCTTTTTTTATCCCGTGATTTACGGAAAAAATATATCGATTCTCTTTTCCTGTGAAGACGCCGGAGGAAAGGATGATAGCCGGAGAGCTGCAGAGATGCGCCGGGCTCTCAGTCTCGGCGAGAGAATCGAATCGGCGGTTCTCCTCAATGCTCTGGGCGGGGAGGTCAGAGAGTTTGAAGGGGAATCCGAACACTGGTCACTGACGCTCCCGCTCAGCTATTATCGCGGCAGATACCGGGTGGGCGCTATGGAATCGGAGAGCCTGTATGCTTCCGGAATTCTGGAATTTCAGTATCGGGACGGCAGTCCGAATAATGTGAACGTACAATCGGTCTCTGTTGAGAGTACCGTCCTGTCTTCCGGATCCGGAGGAGACGGATTCCGCTTTGTCGAGATACGTCCGGACATCTACACGGAGGAAAGCGGAAATTTTCGCATCGATTATTATCTGTCCGAGTATCACGTAACCCTGACACTGGAAGACGGTACGCGTGAGACGATCCTGCTGAGAGAAAACTGAATAATATGTAAAAGTAAAATCACCCGCCGGCGGAGCAATACAGCAATACCGCTGACGGGTGATTTGTCTGATGTATGAATGTGTGAGGATTTTCAAAAAGGCAGCCAAGGCAGCGCAGATTAGCAGATTAAATGCAATAAAAAAAGCTGGAATATGAATTCCAGCTCGGGCTTCTGGAGGCGACACCCGGATTTGAACCGGGGAATAAAGGTTTTGCAGACCTCTGCCTTACCACTTGGCTATGTCGCCGTCTCAACAGAATCGTTTTCCACAGAGTGGAAAACGATTCTGGATTCTTTGGCGGGGGTAGTAGGATTCGAACCTACGCATGATGGAATCAGAATCCATTGCCTTACCGCTTGGCGATACCCCTGCGTCAGGAATATAAAATTATCTTTTAATAAAGATGGGGTGGATGGTGAGATTCGAACTCACGTATACAGGAGCCACAACCCTGGGTCTTAACCACTTGACGACACCCACCAGATCGATATTAAAAAGAAAATGGCGATCCGGAACGGGCTCGAACCGTCGACCTCCAGCGTGACAGGCTGGCATTCTAACCAACTGAACTACCGGACCGCAACA
>CAJFPD010000070.1 GCA_904398315.1 Candidatus Alangreenwoodia gallinarii
GACGGCCTGTGGGTGCAGATTCTGAGCTCGTAGGGCCGGCAAGCGGCGGAACCGGGGGAAAATGTACCGGAGCTTTTTTCAGGCCGGCAATGCAATAAATAAATAGATCTGGAAAGATGACAGGGAGGCATGATTCCGGGAATCATGCCTCCCTGTTTTGTCAGCTGAGCGGCAAATCATGAAACGTCTGGTTCTGCCGCCGCGTCGTACCGTAAGGTAACCGGTCTGGTCTGGTTCCGGCAGCGGAAATCGTTCCGATATTATAACAGTTTTCGATGGTGATCTCGTTGCTGCCGGCAGAAACCGCCGGCAGGTTTTTTGCGGAAAATTTGACTCCGGATTTCAAAAATGGCAGACTGTTAAGAAAGAACGATATCCGGTGAAGAAAATGATATCCGGCGCGGGAAATTTCCGTTCCGGAATGATAAAAAGAGGGAGAGGAGATTCATTTTATGAAGTTCAATCTGAAACTGCGGCTTCTGTCCGGTGTCCTCTGTGCGGCTGTGCTCTGGACGCCTCTGACAGCGTCGGCGGCGGAAACCGGCGGAAGCAGCCCTTCCAAAGACAGTATTTCCGGAACGGAGAACCGCTCCTGGAGCGCTCTGGAGGAAGACCTTTTGGAAGCGACGGAGGACGTCGGCAGCGCAGAGTACGACGGTTATATTATAAAGATGAAACCGAAAGCGTCGGGCTACGCTGCCGTGTACGCGGCAGGCGGAGAGGACGGGATCGAAGAGCTCTCAGGGAAGGACGGCCTGTACACGGCGGAGGATCTGCAGTCGGTACAGGAGTTTGTCCGGCCGGAGGATGTGGAATATATCGAACCGAATTATATCGTCAGCCTGTTTGACAGCGACAGGATCGATCTGAAAGAGATCCGTACCGATGTCTCAGGGTCGGAAAACGATGCGCATCTGGCGATGATGAATGCGGATACCGTACGCGATGAATATCTGCTGACCGGTGAGGATCAGGATACGGGAACGGATATGGGCGGAGACGGAAATCCGCAGGATCAGATCGTCGTGGCGGTGATCGATTCCGGCCTGGATCCGGATCATAAGGATATCGACTATTCTCACGTTCTGGCAGGCGAAAATTTTGTCGACACGGATTCCGATGATCCCGCGGAAGCCGCGGCTTCTGCATCTTCCACAGAGGACACGCTGGGACACGGCACCTTTGCAGCCGGCGAGATCCTCGCTACCGCGGGAAACGGCCTGGGAATCGACGGCATCGCGGATGACCTGTACGTCATGCCGCTGAAAGCTTTTTCTGCAAAGACTGCCTCTGTCGATAATGTGATCAGAGGGATAAAGTATGCTGTAAAGCAGAAAAAGACCTTCGATCAGAGCGGAGGACAGGAAGGCGCCAATATCTGTGTCCTCAATATGAGTCTGGGAACGAAAAACGATTCTCAGGCGCTGGAATCGGCCGTCAATGAGGCGATAGACGCCGGGATGATCGTCGTCTGCGCGGCAGGAAACGACGGGGATACCGAGAAAAGCTATCCGGCACAGTATGCCATCGGCGTGGGTTCCACCGATGCGCAAGGACAGAAATCTACTTATTCCCAGATTTTGTCAGATGAGAACGGCGCGGGCTGGGAAAATAAAGTGTGGGTCGTGAGCCCCGGAGGAGGATATACGAGCCTCTGGTATACGGGAGGCTATTACAGAGGCAGCGGTACCAGCTTCGCCTGCCCTCAGGTGTCGGCTCTGGCCGCTCTGGCGGTCAGTCTGAAGAATGACCTGTCTTCCTGCTACGCGGGACAGACGGATTACGACGGCAATGCGATCACGACAAACCACGGTGCCTTCCGCCAGCTGCTGAAGGATGCGGCGAAGCCTCTGGACAGCAAACTCGAAAAGGCCGCAAACGGCCAGGATCCCTATTACGGCTGGGGAATGACAGATTTCAAAAAAGCGGTGGATCTTCTGACCGGATGTGATACCGGAAAAGGAAATCCGTCCGCTGTCAGCTTCAGCGTCAGCGGCAGGGACGGAGCAGAGCTGACGGCGGCGGGGGATCAGGTGTCGGTTTCCGTAAAATCGTATCAGGAGGATGGTACGCTTTCCGCAACGGAAGAGAACGCAAATGCAGACGGCAGCTATACGCTGAAAATCGGAAAGAAATACAGCTGTACCGTTTCGGTACGCGGATATTACAGCGTGCAGAAAGACTTTGCCGTGCTCACGCCGTCAAAGGAGATTCTGATATCGATGGAAGAAATGGATTATTACACTTCTTTTGCCGTGACAGATCTGTCCGGCAATCCGGTTGAAGATATCTCGGCGACCGTGCAGAAGGAAGACGGGCAGCAGGTTGCTCAGAACACGGACGGAACCTTTACCACGAAAAACGGGAACTATACTTACAGCATTTCCGCGGACGGGCATCTTGCGAAAGCGGGAAGTTTTACGGTGGACGGCATACGGCAGGAATATCCGGATCAGAAAAATGTGATTTCCGTCACTCTGCCGGCTGTGACGGAAGTTCGCAGCATCACCCTTTCCGCTGTCGCTGCCGGAAGCGGCGATGCGGATCCGCAGGTGCAGATTTGTGTCACCGATGAAGAGGGAAATCCGCAGGAGATATACGGAGACGGCACCTGGAAGCTGCCGCCGGGAACGTATCATTATACCGTCAGCGCGGAAGGCTATCAGACCGCGACGGGAACCTTTACGGTGGGAAC
>CAJFPD010000071.1 GCA_904398315.1 Candidatus Alangreenwoodia gallinarii
CCTCGGCAAACGGAACCTGGAACTGATTTTTTACGCCTTCCACCGGTCTGCACTGAAAAACATAATACGGCATAATACCGCATGCGACCAGGCTGTTCATCAGCTCTGCCAGTACATCCGGCCTGTCGTTTACACCTTTGAGAAGCACCGTCTGATTTCTTACGATACATCCGGATTCCTGCAGCATCCGAACGGCCGAACGCGATTCTTCCGTCAGTTCTCTCGGATGATTAAACTGTGTGACGATCATGATCTGTTTCTTTTTGCTGTAACGTGTCAGCAGATCTGTCAGTTCCCCGTCATCCCGCGTGATTCGCTGAGGCAGTGTGACGGGTGTCCTTGTTCCGAAACGGATAAAACGCAGATGTGGAATTTCACTGAAATAACGTAGATATTCTTCGATCACCTGATTGGAATTCAAAAAAGCATCGCCGCCGGAAATCAGAACATTGTTAATCTCCGGATGAGCGTTTACATATTCCGCCATTGCAGGCAGATAAGAGACAGTCTCTTCTGAGGAGAGGCCCACCATTCTTTTCCGGAAACAGTGCCTGCAGTACATGCTGCACTGATTTGTGGACAGAATCAGTACCGTCTGCCGGTATTTGTGCTGCATACCCTGAATGACAGTATTTTCTGACTCACCGCTGGTGTCTTTTTTTCCGCCTTCCGAGAATTCCATCAGATCGGGGATGCACATCCTGCGAATAGGATCCTGCCGGTCTTTCGGATCGATCAGATTCAGATAATAGGAGGGGATGCAGATCGGATATTTCTCCGAGATCTTCCGCAGGCTGTTCACTTCTTCTCCGTCAAGATTTAAAAAGCTCTGCAGCTCAGAGATATCTCTGCAGCTCTCCTGTAAAAGTTTCTGCCACTGTTTCATTCCAATTCCTCGCCCCTTTCATCCCGAAAAATACAAAGTACCTCGTCTATTATTATAGCGAGGTACCTTTCATTTGTCAAATTTACTATATGCATTACTATATAAAATTTAAATACATAAAATATAGAAAGGATGCGTATCCGTCCGGAAAACCGTTTTCCGTATTCCCGCTGGTCGGACGAAAACGGAATATATTCCTAGCGTCCTGACTCTTTTCTGCGGATCCACTCCGGCAGTTCACTCAGGCTTTCCAGTACATCGTCAGCGCCCGCTTCGAAATAACGGCGGCGCACATCGTCATGCCGCGCCTCTTTTTCCTCTGCGGAAAGAGCCTCATATTCTTCCTGACTCAGACCGAGCATACTGCTGCCTTCAATAATGCCGAGACTGCATACGCCGGCATTCTTTCCTTCCCTGATATCGGAAGCTGTATCACCCACTTTGATGACATTTTCTACGCTCTGAATCGCGAACGCTTTCATATTGCTGAAAATCATATAAGGGTACGGGCGGCCGAATCCCCCTGTGCTGTCCGGCGTAAAGCAGGCATCAGGCGAATATCCGTTTTCCGCTGCTTTTTTCTTCACCACATCCATCATCTCATCGGTATAACCTGTGGTGGAGCCGATCCGGATTCCCATGCCGCGAAGTTTTTCCATCGCCTCCGTAACGCCCGGCTTCGGAAGAGCATATTCCGACAGACTTTCCATCAGCTTTTCCTCAAATACCCTGTAAATCGCTGTCACATCTCCGTCCTGAGGATCCTTTCCGTATTTTTCCAGCCACTGTCCGCGAATCCGTTCCATATTCAGCATCGCGCGGATATGATCGATCTTCAGAAGACCCATGGGCTCACGGATCTCATCCATGGAAGGATGAATGTCAAAAGCCTGAAATGCTTTTTCAAATGCGTTGACCGGCGCGAAACATCCGTAATCCACCGTCGTACCTGCCCAGTCTGCAATAACCAGCTGTATCTTGTTCATCTCCGTCTTTCCTCCAGAAATTCCTTCATGATTCCGGCTACTTTTTCGATATCCTCGCTGTAGATTTCTCCGATATTGCCCACGCGGAACGTCTCAGCCTCCACTGTCTTTCCCGGATAAAGCACATATCCTCTGTCCTTGATGTAGTGATACATCTCATCGAAGGAGAAATCACAGTCGTCGGGATAATAAAATGTCGTGATAATCGGTCCCTGTACCGCCTCTTCGAGATAAGGACGGAACCCCAGCTCTTTCATTTTCCGGATCAGGAGACGGTTATTCTGCGCATAGCGTTTTCCTCTCGCCTCGATTCCGCCTTCCTGTTCCATCTCCTTCAGAGCCTGAGAAAAAGCGAGAACTACGTGTGTAGGACTGGTGAAACGCCATTTTCCATCTTTTTCCATAGTCTTCCACTGATCATACAGATCGAGAGACAGACTGCGTGCCTTTCCGGCACTCTCCTCCAGCAGACGGCGTTTGGCGATGACGAAAGAAAATCCCGGGACTCCCTGGATGCATTTGTTGGCACTGCTGATCATGAAGTCGATGCCCCATTCTTTCGTCGGAATATCGACACCGCCGAAACTGGACATGGCATCGACGATAAATGTGCAGCCGGCTCTTTTCACCACTTCTCCCACCGAACGTATATCGTTTAATATCCCGCTGGTCGTCTCGCTGTGCACCATGGAAACGTGAGTGATATCGGGATTTTCGGCAAGAATTTCCGCTATCTCTGATGCATCCGGCTGTTCACAGTCTTTTTTTGCGTACAGAAGATAAGAGAGACCGGCATGCTGTGCGATGCTCTCCATGCGCAGACCGTACGCACCGTTTGCCGCAATCAGAAGCCTGTCATCCTTTCCGACGACGCTGGTGAATACAGATTCCACCCCGAAGGTTCCGCTTCCCTGCATGAGTACAGCGGTATATTCCGGCTCCTGCACATGAGCCAGTTTTAGCAGCTTCCTGCGGATCTGCTGTGTGATCTGTTTGTAATCCTCATCCCAGGTGCAGTGATCGAACAGCATTTTCTCCTTTACACTGTCCGTCGTCGTCAGAGGGCCGGGTGTCAGTAACTTATAGCTTTTCATTTTCTCTTTCCGTCCTTTCCTGCGATTCCGGAATGCCGGCCGGCAGCGGCATAGGACCGGCAGATGCCGGCCGGCATTCCGTCAGCGCTTTTCCGGTTTATTTGCAGCTTTCGCTCAGTTCCTGATGTTTCTTAAGGAGATCCACCGTCAGAGGTTCGGAGAATACCATCGGTCTGGCCGATCTGTTGGCGGCATCTGTGCTTTCACCTTCATACAGAGCGTTCGGATAATACTTCTGAAGTTCCTCACGTCCGTTTTCGATGATGCACTGCGCCATCTCCATCGCCTTCGGATTTGTATTTTCGCCCTTGTCCACGACAGAGATGCTCTCCGTCAGAGAGAAATTGCCTTCTTCCGGATCGACATAATCGATCGGGAGTCCTTCTTCCTTATCGGCCACAGCCTGCTGGCGGAGTCCGAATCCGATGGCCACTTCGCCTGCACGGCACAGCTTCAGCGGACCGGAACCGGAAGTCTCCAGATGGCTTCCCGCATTGTCGTAGATTCCTGTCAGGACTTCTTTTTCACCGTCCTCACCGTAAGCCGAAATCAATGCCTGAATAAGCAGCCATGCCGTGGAGGAGGACTGAATGTCCGTTACGGAAATCATATCCTTGTATACCGGATCGGCCAGATCTTTCAGCGAAGTCGGCGTCGGAAGATTATATTCCTTCATCATCTCCGTATTGAGAATGATAGCACCCTCCTGGCTGGTGATCGGAGCGCAGTAGTCGGGGAATTCATCGATCGTATTGACATCGAATTCCAGAGGCAGAAACATATTATTCTCCTCCTGGGCGCTTTCCGAATAGAAGGTACTCATCGTCACCAGATCCGCTTCCAGATCGGTCCCCTCCGCCAGCAGCTTTCCGCCCAGCTCGCTGGTGCCGAACGTCTGGAATATGTACTGACCCTCATATCCGTTGTTATCCAGAGCGTTCTGCATCGCCGTGATCGCTTCCTCATCCGCGTTGGAATAGATGACGACCTGCTCGTTTGCGGAGCCGCCCTTGGAGCCGCATCCTGCAAAAGCGAAACATACACCTGCGCAGAGTGTCAGCGAAAGTATGACAGAGATAAACTTTTTCATAACGTAATTCCTTTCCTGTTGTTTTACTCCTGATACTTCTTTTTATCATCATCCGGCTTTGCCTGTTTTCTCCCGGCGGCGCTGCGCTTTGCCAGCCAGGTGAAGATCAGCTTTGCTGCCAGATTGGTAAACAGAATCAAAAGGCTGAGCACGAATACTTCGTTGTAACGGTTTACATACTGCAGCTGTTTGATTTTTGTGGTAAGGACCATGGTCCTCGCACCTGCGATAAAAATCAGCGCGCTGATGGTAATCATCGAATTGATGAAATAATAGCTGAACACTTCCAGCAGACTGGAGGAGGCGTTCGGCGTGACAACACGCAGAATCGTCTTCAGCCAGCTGTCTCCCATCAGTTTTCCCGTCGTCTCCCATCCCGCGTTCATCTTGGAAAGCGAGTTTTTCATCATAAGATAATATGTAGCTATCCGGAAAACTATCGGAATTCTGTTATGTTTTCTTTAAGAATCTGTGAAAAATGTAAAAGGGAGATAAAAAATGAGACTGTTTATCGCCGTCGATTTCAACGACGAAATTCTCGATATGCTGAGGAACTGTCAGCGGCAGCTGCAAGCGCAGGTCCGCTCGGCCTCACTGACTGCAGAGGAAAATCTTCACCTGACGCTCGCCTTTCTCGGTGAAACGGAAGAACCGGGCAGAGCCATACAGGCCATGAAAAATATAATCCTTCCTTCTTTTCCGCTCCGCGTCGGCGGAAAGGCCGGTCATTTCGGCGATCTCTGGTGGATCGGTACTGAAGAAAGCCGTTCCCTCGCCCGGCTCGCCGATACGCTGAAAAAGCATCTGCGGGAAGAAGGGTTTTTTATTGAAGAAAAAAAATTCCGTCCCCACATCACCATCGCCCGGCGTGTCGTGCCGATACAGGATCAGCGGGAAATCCGGCTGCACGCTCCGAAAAAGGAGATGACTGTCTCAGGATTTTCCCTGATGAAGTCGGAGCGCTCCGGCGGCCGTCTTCGCTATACGGAACTGTACTGGAAGTCTCTTTCCGAGGGAAAAAACGCAGAGAATGACGAAAAAAAATAACATCTCTTCCAAATTTCTGTCCAAACGGGCGGTTTGGCCCGGACAGATCCTTTCCGGACCGTCCGGGCGGCATATCGGCGGGTTAGCGGCTGATTTTTTTCGCCTTTCCCGTGATATGCCGGATCGAAATACGCCAGATATCCGTCCTGTTCAGGCTCGTCCCGATGGCTTTATCAAAATTTTTCATATTTTTCGGCGTATGCCTCTCACAGATCAGCCGAAGTGCGTGAATCTTCTCTTTTTCCTCTTCCACCCGCTGTGCTGTTCCGAAAATGACAGCGGACTCGTACTCCGTGGTAAATTCATCCTCCGCCCGGCGCGTGTCTCCGACACAGGACAGGCAGACGGACGGATGCGACTTCAGAGCATCGATTTTCTGTCCCTCGTATGCGCAGTGAAAATAGATAAAATCGCCGTCTCTGGCGATGGAAAGTGGAATACAGTAAGGGCTGCCGTCCTCCAGTACCATGGACATGATGGCATACTCACATTTATCTGCCACCATCAGTGCGAAATTTTCATCCTGTTCTCTGTCTTTTCTTCTCACGATCTTTTTCTCCATTCTGTCCGTATTGATATTTTTTCGACTCAGATGATCTCCTCATACGACTGTGATCTTCCGCGGAGCCCGGAAATCCCCCGGGCTCCTGTCTGTCTGATATCTCATATATTTTATATTTGACCGTCTTCTTTCGCAATTCCATATTTTCCGACGGCTGTTTCCCCGGTATCCGGCTGCGGCATCGCCGCCGGCGTTTCCTGCTCTTTTCCTGTCATATTCTTTTCTCTCCGATTATCTATCCGGCAGTATTTTTTCCGGATATCTGTTAATTTATCTGTCTGAGGGGTAAAATAATGTATTCGTTTCCGTACATGAGGTTTTCCGGACTCCGCGGCTTTTTCCGGCCGTGGCAGGCCGCCGGAAATCTCTGTATGCATGAAACCGGTACCGCACTCTTCTTTCAGAGCGCTCACCGTATTTTATATAAAAGGAGAAAGATAAGATGAAAGTATTGATCATTGGCGGTGTGGCAGGAGGAGCCACAGCGGCAGCCCGTCTGAGAAGACTCGACGAAAATGCCGAAATCATCATCATCGAACGCAGCGGTTTCGTTTCCTATGCCAACTGCGGACTGCCGTACTATATCGGAGGCACCATCACCGACCGCGGCGCACTGACGCTGCAGACACCCGAAAGCTTCCGCAGCAGATTTCGCATCGACGTCCGCGTAAACGAAGAAGCGGAAAAAATCGATCCGACAGCAAAGACTGTCACCATCCGGCGTCACACGGACGGAACGGTCTATACAGAAAGCTACGACAAACTCATCCTGTCTCCCGGCGCCAAAGCCGTCGTTCCTGAGGTATCCGGCGTTCACGGCGACCGTATCTTTACTCTGCGCACGGTGGAAGATACCTTCCGGATCCGTGAATTCATCGAAACCTCGCATCCGAAACAGGCGGTAGTCGTGGGAGGCGGCTTTATCGGCCTGGAGATGGCGGAAAATCTCATACACGATGACATCGGCGTGACACTGCTGCAGCGCAGCGAACAGGTACTTCCGCCGATGGATTACGATATGGCCTGCGAGATTCATTCCTACCTCCGCATGAATGGTGTCGATCTGCGCGTAAAACAGACCGTCGCAGGATACGAACCCGATGATAACGGCGGTATCCGCGTTCTTCTGAAGGAAGGGGAGCCGATCCGGGCGGATTTTGTCATTTTATCCGTGGGAGTCATTCCTGAGACACACCTGGCTGAAGAAGCCGGTCTCAATCTCGGTATGAAGAAATCGATTCTCACCGATGAGCACATGAAGACTTCTGACGACAATATTTATGCGGTGGGAGACGCCGTCTGCGTCAAAAACTTTATCTCCGGCCGCGAAGCGCTGATCTCCCTTGCCGGTCCCGCCAATAAACAGGGCCGTATCGCCGCAGACAACATCTGCGGTATCCCGAGCTCGTTTTCCGGTTCACAGGGTTCCTCCGTCATCAAGCTGTTCGGCATGACAGCGGCCTCCACCGGGCTCAACGAAAAGACTGTGCAGGCTGCAGGCATCGCTTATGACAAAGTCTATACCTTTTCCGCCTCTCATGCCACCTACTATCCGGGCGCCACAAATATGTCGGTAAAAACGCTGTTCTGTCCGGAAACGGGAAAAATCCTCGGCGCGCAGATCGTCGGATTTGAAGGTGTAGACAAACGGATCGACGTGCTGGCGACAGCGATCCGCGCCGGTATGACGGCAGCTGATCTGGAGGAACTGGATCTCGCCTACGCGCCGCCATATTCCTCGGCTAAGGATCCTGTCAACATGGCAGGCTACGTCATCGAAAATGTCCGCTCCGGTCTGGTAAAGCAGTTCCACTGGCACGATATCGAAGAGATCGCCAAAGGCGACGATGCTCTGTTCCTCGACGTCCGTACCGACGAGGAATACAGACGAGACGGCCATCTTCCGCAGATGACGCTGCACATTCCTCTGGATCAGCTGCGTGAAAACCTCGATCGCCTCGATCCTCAAAAGAAAATCTACGTCAACTGCCATTCCGGACTGCGGAGCTATATCGCCTGCCGTATCCTCTCCGCCCGCGGCTTCGACTGTTACAACCTTGCCGGAGGCTTCCGCCTGTACCTGCAGATTTCCGGCAACAGCAGCTACGATCCTTCACCGCGCTACCCGTGTGGTATCGTAATGGATTAAAGTTGTTTTTTATTATAAATTTTATGTTTATTTTATTAAATAATAAATAATAGCAAAAAATGAGAATGAAATTTATCATTCTCATTTTTTATTTAATCATATGTATGACAAGATCATTTCATATATATGATTCCGGAATGAAAGCATCAGACCGGGAGTCAATAGGCGATTCCTCCCATGAAATCATTTCTTCAGTTTTCTGATCCGCTCAGGCGACAGTCCTGTCCATTCCGCAATATCGCTTTCGTCCATATCTGCCATGATAAG
>CAJFPD010000072.1 GCA_904398315.1 Candidatus Alangreenwoodia gallinarii
CCGGAGCGTCCGCGTATAAACATAACCGGAGCGTCCGCGTACAACACAGCGGAGAACAGAAACGCACAGGAAAAACGGACAGAGCAATCCGGCAGCAGGATCAGGTGATGAGAGGATGAGCAGTATGAAAGATATAGATGAGACTGTGATAAAGAGAGAAGAAATACTGATAGAAGCGCTCCCGTATATCAAGCAGTTTACGGGAAAGACGTTTGTCATCAAGTACGGCGGAAGCGTCATGGAAAACGATGTGCTGAAGAAAAAGTTCATCGAAGATGTGGCACTTCTCAAGCTGGTGGGGATCAATATCGTCATCGTACACGGCGGCGGCAAGCGGATCAACGCCATGCTCGACCAGGTGAATCTCGAGGTAAAATTCGAGCAGGGTCAGCGTGTCACCGATAAAAATGTGATGCGGATCGTGGAGATGGTGCTCTCCGGTCAGATCAACAAGGAGCTGTCGGCCTGCCTCAGCGCCCACGGGATCAACGCTGTCGGCCTGTGCGGCAGGGACAGCAACCTGCTGAAAGCCGTCAAGAGCTATGCGAAAGGCGAAAACGGAGAACAGCTGGATCTCGGTTATGTGGGACAGATTACCGAGGTGAATAAGACGGTGCTGACCGATCTGATCGACGCGGGATATGTGCCGATCATCTCGCCGGTGGCCTGCGGGGAAAACGGAGAGACCTTCAATGTCAACGCGGATTTCGCGGCGGGAGCCGTCAGCGGTGCGCTGCAGGCGGAAAAACTGATTCTGCTTTCGGATATCAGGGGCCTTTACCGGGATATTCATGACGAAGAGTCCTTTATTCCTGAGATACACTGTGATACAGTAAAAGAATATATCGCGGACGGTACCATCGCCGGAGGAATGATTCCGAAGATGCGCTGCTGCATGGATGCGATTCAGAAAGGCACGAAGGAAGTCGTCATCATCGACGGCCGGGTGGAACACAGCCTGCTCATCGAGATCTTTACAGATTCGGGAAGCGGCACGATGGTAAAGAAATAAAAAGAGATAAGAAAAAAAGAGATAAGAAGAAGGAAAGAAGATATGAAGATTACTGAGGGAAAATCCGTTTCCTGCGTCAGAGGCATTCAGGCGGCCGGCTGCGCAGTCGGTCTGAAAAAGAGCGGAAAAAAAGATATGGGTCTGATCTACAGCGAGGTACCTGCGGTGTGCGCCGCCGTCTTCACGACGAATGTCGTCAAAGCGGCTCCGGTGCTTCTGGATATGGAACGCGTAAAAAACCCGGTCACGAGAGCGCTGGTCATCAACAGCGGAAATGCCAATGCCTGCACAGGAGAACAGGGCATGGCGGACGCCCGTGCCACGGCAGATCACGTCGCGAAGCGTCTCGGTATCGCACCGGAGGAAGTGATGGTATTTTCCACCGGCGTCATCGGACAGCCTATGGAGATGGATAAAATTCTGGCCGGAGTGGATATCTGCGCGGACGCGCTGGCATCCGGCGGCGACGACGTTCACCGCGCCATCATGACGACGGATACGAAGGAGAAGTGCTTTTTCGCCGAGACGGAAATCTCGGGTATTCCGGTCAGCATCTGCGGCATCGCCAAAGGATCGGGAATGATCCATCCGAATATGGGGACGATGCTCTCCTATGTGATCACCGATGCGGCGGTGACCAAGGAAGTTCTCCAGAAAGTTCAGGAAGAAGTGACGCATACGACGTTTAATATGGTCAGCGTGGACGGCGATACCAGCACAAATGATACGGCCGTTCTGATGGCAAACGGCTGCGCGGGAAATCCCGTCATCGACAGCGCGGAGGGAGAAGCTTATGAAGCGTTTCTGGCTGCCGTTCATGAGATCAGCGAGTTTCTGGCAAAAGCTATCGCCGCCGACGGTGAAGGAGCCAGCCGGATGATCGAGGTGGATCTGAAAGGCGCGGATACAGAAGAGACGGCGCGCCTGTGCGCACGTTCCGTGGTCTCCTCGAGCCTCGTCAAGGCTGCGGTTCACGGAGCCGACGCCAACTGGGGCAGAGTGCTGTGCGCCATGGGGTATTCCGGAGCAGCTTTCGATCAGGGAACGGTGGACGTGGCTTTTTCCAGTGACGAGGGACATATCGATGTATTCCTGCAGGGCGTCCCTGTGAACTTCGACGAGGACAGGGCGCTGAAGATTCTCAGCCGCGACGTGATTCACATCGAAATCGACATGCATCAGGGCGATGTCAGCGCGAAAGCCTGGGGCTGCGATCTCACTAAAGAATATGTGGCCATCAACGGAGATTACCGTTCCTGAAGTAAAAAGGCGGGCGTCTCTGACCGCTTTTCAGTATACAGAAAGGACAGAAAAGGGAAAAAAATGATAAAAGCAGGTGTAATCGGTGCGACAGGCTATGCGGGCCAGCAGCTCACAGGCCTTCTCGTAAATCATCCGCAGGCAGAGGTGGCATTTGTCTCCTCCAATTCCTATGCGGGTCAGAAATTTTCGGATGTCTATCCCCAGTTTTACCGGGTACTGGATCAGACACTTCTGAGCACAGAGGAAGCCATGCAGGCCATGGACGGCGTGGATGTGGTGTTCACAGCTCTTCCCAATGGTCTCGTGTTCGATATCGCACAGAAGGCCATGGAAAAAAATGTAAAACTTATAGACTTCAGCGCGGATTTCCGGCTGGACGATGCGCAGGTTTACGAAAAGTGGTATAAGACGGAGCATACGGCGAAGCATCTGATCCGTCAGCAGGTTTACGGGCTGCCGGAGCTATGGAGAGACCGGATAAAGGGAGCGCGGCTGATCGCCAATCCGGGATGTTATACGACGGCCAGCATTCTGGCCGTTTCAGCACTGCTGAGAGAAGAAGGGCTCATCGATCCGGACCGGATCATCATCGACGCTAAGTCCGGCATCACGGGATCCGGCAGGAAAAAGGATATCTCTCTGCTCTATGCGGAGGCGGGAGAATCGGTGAAAGCTTACGGCATCGCCAATCACCGGCATACGCCGGAAATCGAGCAGGAGCTTTCCAAAGTAGCGGGCAGGGAAATCTGCCTTCAGTTTACGCCTCATCTCATGCCGATGAAGCGAGGGATTCTGGCGACGATTTATGTGGATCTGCAAAAGGATGTCACAGAGGAAGATCTGTATCAGGTCTATGAAAAATATTACGGAGCTGAGCCTTTTGTGCGCATCCGCCGGGGCATGTGCGAGACGCGCTTCGTAGTGGGCACGAATTTCTGCGACATCAGCGTCCGTGTGGATCCGAGGACTCACCGGGCCGTCATCACATCCTGTATCGACAATATGATGAAGGGAGCAGCAGGCCAGGCACTTCAGAACATGAACATTATCTGCGGCCTGAAGGAGACCGCCGGACTGGACAGACTCTCCATCGTGGCGCCTTAAACCTGTTTTGCAATACTTTATATTTTCATTTCATGAAACTGCTTTCAGAAACCGCGGCAGCGAAAGGACCGGCTTTCACCGCCGCGGTTTCTCGCGTGAAAAAAACTCTTTTCCGTAAGAAAATCTGTAGAAAAATTTTTTCCGGCTGCGCAAAAGAACGGATGCGTTATTTCCGCAGAGGCTGTTTTCCGTCCCGCATCTGTACGACAATACCTGCGATGATCAGAAGCAGACCGAGAAGTGTATGAAAATCGAAGGGCTCCTTCAGGATCAGACAGGATAGGATCATGGCGAGAAACGGTGTAATGTAGGCCAGATTGGAGATCCTGGCTGTGTCGCCGCGGTTGACGGCGAGACACCAGATGAGATATCCGAAGGCGCTGACGACGATCCCCATCCACAGAATACCTCCGGCCTGAAAGGCGGAGATATGCAGAGAGGCACCGGAGAGGAGGCACCAGATGCCGGAGACGACTGCTGTGGCGGTGAAATAGAAAAACATGGCCGCCTCCTGATCGTAGTCGTATTTCTTATTCAGCGCACTGAACAGGCCGTAGCTCACCGCGGCCGTGAGGCAGGAAAAGACACCGGTGAAGTCGATGCCGGCGATGCCGGAGAGATCTCCTTTTGTTGCGACGATGAACACGCCCGCCAGGGAAAGGACGGAAGCGGCCAGTTTAAAGACCGTAAAGCGCTCTTTCAGCAGGATACAGGAAAAAATCACCGTCATCAGCGGCCACAGATAATTGATGACGCAGGCATCCTGTGCGCTCAGGCGTGTCAGCCCGAAGAAATAGGCGGCGTTGTAAACGAAAAATCCGAGTACGCCCATAGCGGTCATACGCAGATAATCCGCCGGCCTGAAAGAAAACAGCTTTTTCATATTGCCCCGGGCAGCGTTGTAGAGAAAAAGCGAAACGGCGGCGACGGCCGTCATCAGAAACAGTACAGTCTGATTTGCCATGCCGCCCAGCAGAAGTTTTGTGATCGGTGCGACGCTGCCCCAGCAGATTACGGCAGCGCCTGCGTAGAGATATTCTTTTTTCATCTGAATCCTGCGTTCCTCCGTCATTTTGTGCCGCGCGGATACGCTGCGGCCGCTTCTGATAAAGATATCCTGATACTGCCTGCGGATCGGTCCGGGGAATTGCGCTGCTGTCAGTCAAACCGGCCTGACGGCAGAAGAAAGAGCACGCTTTCTTTTCGCAAGCCCTATTATAGACATATCGCTTTCTGCTGTAAATGAGATTTCCGCACCGGATAAAAAGAATACAGAATGCGATGAATAAATATTAATTTTAATGAATAAATATAAAAATTGCGGTTGAATTGCGAAAATGTGTATGGTATACTCTATGCATTGAAGAGCTCCGGAGATGATGCCGGACAGAAAACGGACAGATTATTCATAAAATTCATGAAAAAGAAATAAACGGAGGAATCAGAATGGCTAAGGAAAAAGCGGTTCTCGCATATTCGGGCGGACTGGATACGTCCGTCATTCTCACTTATCTGAAAGAAAATTACGATTACGATGTCATCGCCGTATGTGTCAACGTCGGTCAGGACGAGGATTTCGACGAAGTGGAAAAAAAGGCGTACGCGACAGGAGCGGTCAAGGCTTACATCGTGGACGTGACGGAAACTCTGGTGACAGACTATATCTGGCCTACGCTGAAAGCGGGTGCGATTTATGAAAACGATTATCTGCTGGGTACGTCCTTTGCCCGTCCGCTGATCGCAAAGGAGCTGGTCAGAATTGCTCATGAGGAAGGCGCTGTGGCCATCGCTCACGGATGCACGGGTAAGGGAAACGATCAGGTCCGTTTCGAATCCAGCATTCATGCCCTCGATCCGTCCCTGAAAATCGTAGCTCCGTGGAGAGAGTGGGATCTGAAATCCCGCGAAGACTGCATCGCCTATGCGAAGGAGCACAACATTCCGATTTCCCAGACGCTGAAGAAGATCTACAGCAGAGATCAGAATATCTGGCACATCAGTCATGAGGGCGGCAATCTGGAAAATCCGTGGAACGAACATCTCGACGATATCCACGTGATGAGCGTGACACCGGAGCAGGCTCCGGATAAGGCGACATATGTGGAAATCACCTTCGATCACGGCTGCCCGGTGGCGCTGGACGGTCAGGATATGAATCCGGTGGATCTTCTGAAAGCGCTGAACAAAATGGGCGGAGAAAACGGTGTCGGAACCATCGATATCGTGGAAAGCCGTCTCGTAGGCATGAAGTCCAGAGGCGTGTACGAAACGCCGGGCGGTACGATTCTCTTTAAGGCGCATCAGGATCTGGAAAAGCTGGTGCTCGACCGAGATACCATCAGTTTCAAAAATCATGTGGCTATGAAATATGCACAGCTCGTCTATGACGGCCTCTGGTTCACGCCGCTGAAGGACGCCCTGGACGCTTTTGTCGATTCCACACAGGACGTGGTGACGGGCGTGGTGAAGATGAAACTCTACAAGGGAAGCGCTGTTCCTGTAGCGTCGAAGTCGAAGTACTCCCTCTTTAACGAAGGATTTGCGACCTTCGGAGAAGATGATGTGTATAATCAGTCGGATGCGGAAGGATTCATCAATCTCTTCTCGCTGCCGATGAAGATACGCGCGATCAACTGTAAGGAAAATAATATTCCTTCCAAGTACTAAAAAATTCCGACGGAAAAATGCTGTACGCCGGAGCCGGAAAAGATATGCGGACTGAAAACAGCTGAAAATACAGGAAATAATATCCCCGCAGAAACGGATCAGAAGGCCGATGTGCACCGATCCGGGATCTCTGCGGGGATATTTTTATCTCTTCTTTCTTCCGTTCTTTTTCCGCGGGCTTTTGCCGGGCTGTCAGTGCCCCGACGTGATTTTCAGGCCGATGATACCGGAAAGCAGCAGAATCACGAAAAGGCAGCGGGCAGGCGTAAATGCTTCCTTAAACAGAATGATGCCGGCGATCACGGCGCCGAAGGCGCCGATTCCCGTCCAGATCGCATAGGCTGTTCCCAGAGGAATACTTTTCATCGCCTGGGACAGCAGCAGAAAGCTGGCGATCATGCCGATAATCGTGAGGACGGAAAATTTCATCACCGTAAAACCGTGAGAAAACTTCATGCAGGTGGACCAGAATACCTCCAGGGCACCTGCGATGACGAGATATACCCATGCCATAGTAAAACACCTCCAAAAAACAGTGCCGGCCGCAGCCGCGTGCCGCGCGTGCAGGGCACGCGGCTGCGGCCGGCGGAAAAACGCCGGAAAATAAAAAAGGCATCTACCGGATGCATCTCCAACGGCCTAAGGATGCATCGATAAATGCCATTTATCTACTCGGCAGCAGATAAACTAAGATCAGAATAGCAAAATTCCCGGAAAAAGTCAACAGCCCGGGGCTGTGCGCGATCACTTTACTCTTAACTGTCAAGACATATGTTACAATTCGAGAAATACTCTGTTACCATTTGATCCGGACTTTTGAACTTCAAACTTATCTTAG
>CAJFPD010000073.1 GCA_904398315.1 Candidatus Alangreenwoodia gallinarii
GGGAATATACGGTGAAGATGTGGTGAAAATAACAGGATTTCTGTTTCTACACCGGAAAAAATATGGTAAAATGTCGGTATCTCATATTATAGAAAGGAGTGATCAGAATGTCGGACTGCATATTCTGCAAAATCGCGCAGAAAGAGCTGCCGTCGGAAATCGTATATGAAGACGACAGAATCTGCGTGTTTCGCGACAATGCACCTCAGGCACCGGTTCATGTGTTAATCATTCCGAAAAAGCATATCGCTTCTTTAGACGATACATCGGAAGAAGACGCCGGGCTCCTGAGTTATATTCTGCTGAAAGTAAAAGACATTGCAGCGGATCAGGGACTGGCTGACGGATATCGTCTGGTGGTCAACTGCGGAGAAGACGGGCAGCAGACGGTGAAACATCTGCATTTCCATCTGCTCGGCAAGAGAAAAATGACCTGGCCGCCGGGCTGATTCCGGAGTTTACGGAGAGCCTGGACGGTACGGGAATTAAATTTCCACTTGATTTATGGACAAAAAAACTATATAATTTAACGCGCTGTAGATTACTTCGGTTGTTACCGCAATACAGAAATTTCAAAACACGGAGGGAGGGAAATGAAGTATGGCACAGGTAGTAGTAAGAGAAAACGAAAGCCTGGAAAGCGCGCTGAAGAGATTTAAGCGTTCCTGCGCCAGGGACGGAGTAATGTCTGAACTCAGAAAAAGAGAACATTACGAAAAGCCTAGCGTAAAGAGAAAGAAGAAATCCGAAGCCGCTAGAAAAAAGGCGAAGAAGTATTAAAAAGAGGTGTTGTGATTGTCTTTAAAAGACAGACTTATGCAGGACTTCAAAGAAGCTATGAAGGCGCACGACGAGGTCGCGAAAAATACGATCAGTCTTGCCCGTGCGGCGATCAAGCAGTATGAGGTGGACAACAGAGCCGAGCTCGATGAGCAAGGTATTATCGACATTTTAACCAAACAGGTAAAAATGAGAAAAGATGCCCTCTCTGATTTTGAAAAAGCCGGAAGAACCGATCTAATCGAAAACTACAGCCGAGAAATAGAGATCCTCATGGCGTATCTGCCTGAACAGCTTACGGAAGACGAGATCCGTCAGATCGTACTCGATACGAAAGCGGAACTCGGCATCGAAGGCGGAATGAACAATATGGGCAGACTTATGGGCGCTGTCATGCCGAAGGTAAAAGGCGTGGCAGACGGCGGAACTGTAAAAGGAATTGTACAGAGCGTTCTCTGATTTTATAACAGCTTCGAAAAGGGATGTCCCGAAAGCAATCGTATTGCTTTCGGGACATCCCTTTTTTGCGTTTTCGGAAGAAATTTTCGGTATATGAAATCCGGTTTTAAATATGAGAAGTGAATTCCTTTCCGCAACATCCCTTTTTGATATGCGCAAAACTGGCCGGCAGTTCTTGTGTACGGCGCTTCTGCATAATATCATACAGTCAAAAGCGGACGTAAAGAGCAGCGCGGTATATGAAGACGGAGCCCGGAGGAGAAATCTGAAATGACGACGCCCGATACAGGCGGCTTTATCGACTGCTGATCATAGTACCAAGATGAACAGGAGGAGCTGTAACATGAGTGGAAAAGTATCTTTGGAAGAACGTGTCGCAAGAGCGAGAGCAGCACAGAAGCAGTTTGAATTTGCGACGCAGGAACAGGCGGACGCAGCCTGCCGTGCGATTTTGAAGGTGGTATTCGACAACGCGGAGAAGTTCGGCCCGATGGCGGCTGATGAGACGCGTATGGGAAGCCGTCAGGACAAGATCGCGAAATGCCGCAATAAGTCAGCTCTCATCTGGAATGATCTGAAGGATAAAAAATCCTGCGGTATCATCCGAAGAATTCCTGAAAAGAAAATGGTGGAGATCGCGAAGCCGGTAGGCGTTGTCGCATCGATTATTCCGTCAACAAATCCGGTTGTAACACCTATGAGTAACGGAGCTTATGCGCTGAAGACGCGCAATGCGATCATCTTTTCCCCGCACCCGAGAGCTGTGGAATGCACCAACCTGCTGGCCGGTCTGTTCCGCGATGAGCTGAAGAAACTGGGCCTTCCGGAAGATCTGATTCAGGTGGTGGACGAGGTCTCCATCGAGGCTTCCGCAGAACTGATGGCAGCCTGTGATCTGGTCATCGCCACCGGCGGAAATGATATGGTGAAGTCGGCTTATTCCAGCGGAAAGCCTGCGATCGGCGTGGGACAGGGAAATGTGCAGACTATCATCGATGAGGACGCGGATATCGCAAAAGCTGTGGGAGATATCATCGTCGGACGTTCCTTTGACAACGGTCTGATCTGTCTCGGCGAACAGTGCATCCACGCTCCGGAATCCAAAATGGACGAGGTAATCGCCGAACTGAAGAAACAGGGCGGCTTTGTGGTCGAAAAGGAAGAGGATGTGGACAAGCTCCGCGAAGTATGCTTCCCGGGCGGCGGTGCATTCAGCCGGACCTGTGTCGGCAATACAGCAGCTCAGGTTGCGGAGCAGGCGGGCATTCAGGGCGTTCCTGAGGATACGCGCGTTCTGGCCGCAGTCGTTTCCGGAACGGGAGCTGCAGATGTGCTCTGCCGTGAAAAGCTCTGTCCGGTGATCGGAATTCTGCCGTATAAAACCTTTGAGGAAGGTGTGGCTCATATGGTCGCAAATCTGGAATATGAAGGAAAGGGTCATTCCGTGGGCGTTCATTCCAATAACAACGAACACGTGGAATACGCCGCGATTCAGTGCAGTGTTTCCAGAGTCATCGTCAATCAGCCTTCCGGAACGACAGGCGGCGGTTCACCGACAAACGGATTTACTCCGACTACGACACTGGGCTGTGGTTCCTGGGGCAACAACAGCTTCGCAGGAAATCTGAGCTATGAGCAGTTTATGAATGTCACCCGTGTAGGCTGGCCGTATGAAGAATCCTATCTTCCGGATCCGAATACTGTCTGGTAGATGATTGCGGAATATCCGGATCCGCTGAGCTTATCTGTGCAATAATTAAGGAGAGTATTATGGATCTTAAGCGTTTGATATATATCATACTCGGACCGGTGCTGCTGGGAGTGTGTATCCTCACGCTGGAGGGAATCTTCGGAACGGCGGGTTCCCAGGCTATCGGCGTGGCGCTCTGGATGATTTTCTGGTGGATCACGCGTCCGGTTCACATCACCGTCACCGCTATCGTTCCGCCGATTGCCAATGCGTTTTTAAATATGATACCGATGGCAGACGTGCTGGCGAATTATTCGAGCGAGAGTATCGTACTCGTATTCGCATCCGGGCTTATCATCTGCCCTTGGGCGGCCATAGGCCTGGACAAGCGGATCGCGCTGAAAGTACTGTCTGTCGTCGGACCGTCGATGAAATCTCAGATGATAGTATGGCTTGCAGCCACCGTCATATTTTCCAGCGTCCTTCCGAATATCGCCGTCGTGACACTGTTATGTCCGATCGCTGTGGCGATGCTGAAAGCGGCGGGATATGAGGATATCTCAAAGGGCCCCGGGGTTCCGATCATGCTGGCGATTTCCTGGGCCGTGTCTTTAGGCGGAGGTGCTACTCCGCTGGGCGGCGCCATGAACCAGGTGGCAATTACCGCTCTTCAGGATTATACCGGCCATGAGTTTATGTACTCCGACTGGCTGATCCATATTATCCCGTATACTATCATCGCTACCATTGTAATGTACTTCGGCATGCGCCTTTTGCCGATGTGCAGAGAAGTAAAGCGCCTGGAAGGAACAAAAGAGTTCTTCAAGACGAGTTATGAGGAACTCGGGCCGATGAGATGGGAGGAAAAATTCTGTCTTGCGGCTTTCGTTCTGGCTCTGGTTCTGGCCTTTACGCGTACGCTGTATGCAGATCTTCTTCCGGGACTGGCTCCGGCGTATTCGATGCTGACTCTGGGATTCATCTGCTTCTTCGTCATGATTACTTCAAAGAACGGTGAAAAAAAGCCTCTCATGACCTGGGAAGACGCTCAGAAAGGCGTTATGTGGGGCATGATGCTCTTATTCGCTTCCGGTATGGCTATGGGTTCCCTTCTCAACGGAACGGGAGCCAGCGACAGAGTCGCAGAACTGATCTCCGGCCTGAATCTCGACGGCGGTCTGACGACGATTATCGTGCTCGTCGTATTTACCAGACTCATATCAGAGGTCACCAACGGAACGACAGCCGCTGCGGTCGTGTGTCCGATCGTATTCAGCTTTACCGCTCAGATGGGACTCAATCCGATTCCGTACTGGTTCATCTGTACGATGGCTTATAATGCCGAATTCCTGCTGCCGATTTCCGTACGGGCGGTTCCGATCGGCTACGGACTGGATCCGAAAAAGCTCCTCAAGGGTGGTATTCCGATGACCATCATGAATATGGTGCTCATCGTCATCTTCGGCTATGTGGCGATCAACTTCATTCCGGGATGGGGAAAACTTCCGTATATGTTTGAATAATTTATACTTTTAAGAATTTGACTGAAATGATTCCGGTATCACAACCTGTATATAAATTTTCCGCATATATTTCACATATATAGAGAAATGGACAGAAAGGAAAGAGAACGATGAAAGACTTCAGCTTTATGATCCCGCAGAATATCGAATTCGGCGTCGGTGCCCTGAAAAAGCTTCCTCAGATCATGAAGGAAAATAATCTCGACCATGTATTCCTGGTTTCCGACCGCGGACTGGAAGCGATCGGCGTCGTAAAGAAGATCCAGGATATTATAAGCGAAGCGGGTCTGGAGTGTACTACCTATCTGGACGTCGAAGCAAATCCTACCGCTGCCATCGTGGCGGATGCGACAGACCGCTACAGAGAGTGCGGAGCTACGAGTATCATAGCACTGGGCGGCGGCGGTCCGATGGATGTGGCAAAAGCTGTCGGTGTCGTGGCGACTTACGGAGGAAAAATATTCGACTACGAGGGAAATTTCAAAGTTCCGGGTCCTATCGTGCCGATCTTCGCAATCCCGACGACAGCGGGCACCGGCAGTGAGGTGACAGCGTCAGCGGTCATCACGGATGAAAAGACACATTTCAAATCGACGATTTTCAGCTATCATAATCTGCCGAAATTCGCGATTCTTGATCCGGAACTGATCATGACAGCTCCGGCTCATATTGCGGCTGCCTGCGGTGTGGATGCTCTGATCCACGCACTGGAGGCATATCTTTCCAGGAATGCTTCTCCGTTTTCCGACGCTTTTGCCGAGAAAGCCATGGAACTGATCGGCGCTAATCTCCGGCGCTTCGTAGCAAACCGGCATGACGAGGAAGCGGCCTGTGCCATGATGGCGGGAAGTACGTTCGCCGGCATTTCCTTCGCCTGGGCAAGACTCGGCAATGTCCATGCTATGAGTCATCCGGTGAGCGGATTCTTCGGAGTTGCTCACGGTACAGCCAATGCGGTGCTCCTTCCTACCGTTATCGAGTATAACGCGCTGGCGGACAACGGCCGCTATGAGGTGATTTATAATTACATCCGTGAAAGCAGCGAACCGGTGAAAAACTTCAAGCCGGAGATGCTTCTTGAGGAGGTGATCCGGCTGAATGAACAGCTCGGCATTCCGAAAAATTTAAGAGAAGTGGGTGTCACCGAGGATAAAATAGAAGCTATGGCTATTGACGCCATGAAGAGCGGAAATATACCTGCAAATCCGAGAGAAACCACATTAAAGGATATGATAGAGCTTTACAAAAAAGCATTTTAAAGTCGTGTGATCTGTCAGAAGAAATCCTGCGATCCACAGTCGTTTAAAACTTAACATTTTCCCTTATTTTTATAGCGCGGATAGAGTTATTTCTGCCATGAAAAACCTCTGCCCTCCCTCATACGGTCGTATTCCTTCCGGTAGTCGTATGAGGATGGGGCAGAGGTTTTGTTATTTTTGTATCAATGACTAATCCTATAATATATATGTAATTGATCTTGACGGTACAATCCTATAAAATATGATTCGGAGAATAGAGAATATAGCGACTGAATCGTATTTTACGGGAGATAGAAATGACTCGACAGAAAGATGAAAAAAATAATATCAACAAAGGACTCCTGATTTTATCGACATTCGATGAAACGTCTCCGATGCAGAGGACCACAGATATCGTGGCGAAGCTGGGCATGAATATGAGCACGGTTTCACGCCATCTGAACAATCTGCTCGATCTGGGATTTCTGGAGCGCGACGATGCCACAGGGCAGTATTTTGTGGGTCTGGAAGTGATATCTCTCGCAGGTGCCGCGCTGCACAACAGCGTCCTGTATCGTTATGCTTATCCGGAACTTCAGAAATTGTCTTTTCAGTATGAAGTTCACTCTCATATGTCCGTGCCGCAGGATACAGACATCATTCATGTGATCAGTGTGAGCTGTGAGAAAAATATGGAACTGCTGATTCCGATGGGACACCGTCATCCGATGTACTGTTCCGCCATGGGGCGTGCCATTCTGGCTTTCCGGCCGGAGGATGAAATACAGCGCATCCTGAAAAAAAGCGATCTGAAGCGATATACCAGCGAGACGAAAACAGGCGTGCCTGAAATTATGCAGTCGCTGAAAATAGTGAGAGAGCTGGGATATTCCATCGTCGTGGACGAACTGGATATGGGCGTCGGTTCCATCGCCGCTCCGATTCTGAACAGACACAGAAAGCCTGTGGGGGCTATCAGCATTTCGGCGAGCCGCCGCAGGATCGAAGAAGTCATCAGCGGAGACAGAGCGCTGCTGAAAAATGTCATCGCTGTCGCCGGAAGGATATCGGCAAAGCTCGGCTATTTCCCGAAATGAGTGCCTTTTCGCGGAGCGATAAGGCGAAGATACCGGAAAAAGGCAGCCGCCCGGAAAAAATCTCGGAAAAAGATCCCTGCAGATGAAAAAAAGTAAAGATATCTCTTCTGCGGATAACGGTCCGTACATCGGAAAAGCGCCGGACCGAAGGGGAGAAAAGAATGAGAGAGAAAATGCGTCCGGCGCGTACGCGTTTCATATAGAAAAACAGTATTGCGGTATATGATAATGCCGCCTGAAAAAATGACAATCCTTTTCATTGATTGGAAAATAATCCGACCTTTCTTGTAAGCAAAACGGATTTCAGTGATAATCAGGTCAGATATCGATCAGAAGATAAATCGAATCTGAAAAATCCGAGCCGTATCGTAGAAGACGGCAGCCTCCGACACTGCGTCGCTTACCGGCCCGCAGGACGTTGAGAGGTCTGTGTATACAGAGAAAGGAAGAAGTTTATGGATAGGATTGCAGAATCTCTCAGAAATAAGGTGATGACAGCAGAGCAGGCAGCGAAGCTGATCAGAAGCGGAATGACGATAGGGGTGAGCGGATTTACAAATGTCGGATATCCGAAAGCTGTTCCGCTGGCTCTGGCGGAGTCGAAACATGCTTCTGATCTGACCATCATGGTGGGCGCCGCCACAGGGGATGAACTGGACGGAGCTCTGGTCCGCGCAGGTCTCGTAAAATATCGTTACGGACATCAGAGCAATGATTCTCTTCGCAGAGCCATCAATGACGGCAGCGTCCTGTTCAGCGATATACATATTTCACAGCTGCCGCTGAACATTAATCAGAAGACCGGCCCCAAAATGGATATCGCTCTGGCGGAATGCGTCGCGGTGACAGAGGAAGGGCTGTATCTGGGAGCTTCTGCAGGATCTGTGGATGCCGCTGTCATGACCGCGGATAAAGTCATCGTGGAGATCAACGAATCCCTGCCGATGGGCCTGATGGGTATGCACGATTTCTTTGAAATCGGTCTGCCGCCTCATGCGAGAATTATTCCGATCGAAAAGCCGGACGACAGAATCGGCACACCGTTTATTCCGTGCCCGCCGGAAAAGATAGCCGCAATCGTCGTGACAGATCTGTCCGACCAGCCGCAGCAGTTTCGTCCTGTCGATGCGGTGACGGCGAAGATCGGGCAGAATATCGTGGATTTTCTGAAAGAAGAGATCGAGGCCGGAAGACTTCCTGAAAATCCGGGACCGATTCAGTCAGGCGTGGGAGCTGTCGGAAATGCAGTGCTGAGCTGTCTGGAGGCAGGCGGATTCCGAGGCCTCAGCATGTATACAGAGGTGATGCAGGACTCCGCCTTTGAACTGCTGAAAAAAGGAGTTTTTGATTTCATTTCCACGAGTTCTATTGCACTGACCGACGAAAATAAGAAACTTTTTTACGATGATATCGATTTTTACCGTGACAGGATCATCGTACGTCCTAATGAGATTTCGAACCATCCGGAGGTGATCCGTCGTCTCGGCGTGATCGCGCTGAATACGCCTATCGAAGTTGACATTTACGGAAACGTCAATTCGACGCATCTTTCAGGTACACGCATGATGAACGGCCTGGGGGGAAGCGGCGATTTTACCCGCAATGCGAGAATCAGTATCTTTGCGACAGAATCCATCGTTCTGGGAGATAATTCGATCTCCTGCATCGTTCCCATGGTTTCCCATGTGGATCAGACAGAACATGATGTATGTGTTATCGTTACGGAACAGGGAGTTGCGGATCTCAGATGGAAAACTCCGAGAGAGAGGGCGGAACTGATCATTGAAAACTGCGCTCATCCGGATTACAGGCCGCAGCTGCGGGAATATTTTGAAAATGCCTGCAGAACATCGCCGGGGAAACATACGCCTCACAATCTGAAGGAGGCTCTCTCATGGCATCAGAGACTCGCTGAGACGGGTACTATGCTGAAATCACGATAAAGCGGCATTGCCGTGCCATATCTGCAGAAGAGGAAACGAGACAGTGTTTCGTATTTCCTGCAGCAGAGCAGGCCCCTGCAGGATCATATCGATATTTTATACATTGATTGAAAGAAAGTTTTTTTGCCAATATGCCACAATATAGAAAAACTGCCCGGTGACGGGCAGCCGGAACGGAGAAGGGAACGACCTTCTCCGTTTGTATATTATCAGTAAATTAATCGGTATACCGTACAGGCGGAAGAGCGAAAAAAGAGGAGCTTATGACCGGAAGATGGAAAGAAGACAGCATGCACTATGACGTTGTATGATTTTCTTCAGATCCGTTGTTTTTGTCGTCTGCGGTAATATCCGTGCTTTCTGCGCTATCCGTATATTGCGCCATTTCTGTCTCCAGCTTTTCCTTTTTATCCTTCGGCATGTAATATTCAAAGGAACGGGGATCGATTTTCATTTTTTTATCTTTCAGATCTTTCAGAGCCCACAGATAGATGTCCTTGAGAATCGGCATGACACTCTTCCCTTTTTCTGTCATGACGTACTGTGTCGTCTGCTTGTCCTCTTTATTCATCTTTTCTCTGACGATCAGCCCGTCGTTTTCCAGTTCCGTGAGCTGAGTGTATAAAACTTTGCTCGAAATTCCCCAAAGCTTCTGAAAAGCATTGAAGTGAATGTGTTTTTCATAGTCAATGGCGATCATGATGCAGGATTTCCACTTACCACTGAGAAGATCGAAAAAATGATCATACGGAAAGGATCCGTTCTGCATTTTGCTTCGTTGAACTTTCTTTTTTTCCATATATTTTTTCCTCCTGCCAGACGGGTTTCTTTTCCGAAAAGAAACCGAACCACTTACAAAAAAGTAATCAGTTGACATATTATTAGTATGACGATAAAATAAGCTCAGCAAGGAAATGAGGGAGAAAAACCCACAGTTCCCGGCTGCGATATTCTTAATATAACACAGATTGTTATACATTTTAAGCGTGTTTTATTAAAATGTCGCTGAACAGTTAGTTCTGAACAACAGCTCTGATATTAGGATTCTGATGAGTATGGGAGTGGTCAGATTACGGAAAATAAAATAATAGGTTGACATATTATTAAAGGAAGCATATAATCATATACGCAATATAAAGTATGCTAATTATATGTAAAAATAAAATATATCAGCCGAATTATAAGTACGTATGAGAAGGACAATAGAAAAATCTTACAGAGAAAAAAGGAAAATTCTGCAAAACAGAAAATGAACTGCTATCTGCAGAGATGGTTGTCCGAATCGCCAGTCATATCTTAGTCTTAATTTCTGTATCTTGTGATATAGGTTTAAGAAGCGCCGGTTTTTCCGGCCGGCGTGGAATAGAGAGCTGACAGCTCATGGATTATGATACTGCTTAAAGTTAATTTACATTGTAGCCGGAGGAAGGCAAGGTCGGTTTTCCGAAAATATTATTCAAACAGAGACGCTGCGTACAGATGAAACACATCAGGCAGAAGCACCAACGGGTAAAGATGATAGTTATTGCGGAAAATGTACGGAGCCGTTTCTTTGGCACGGGATGATTTTCTTTTAAGTGAAGAATCATGATGTATGGTAATGTAAAGCAAGATGTTGTATCGTAATTTCGTTTTGAAAGGAGGAAGTGAGTTTATGTCAATGATCAATGAACTCGAAAAGTTGGTTGCAAAAGCGAGTGACAAAGCTGCAGATCTTGAGGTTTATGCAAAAGACATGAGTCTGTTGCCTGCGGGATATGCTGACGCTGTCGTTTGGCCTGAGTCAACTGAAGAAGTTTCCGCAGTCGTTAAATATGCTTATGAAAACAACATTCCGGTTGTTCCAGTAAGTTCTCAGACGCATATGTATGGTAGTACGATTCCTAAGCAGGGTGGTATTGTCATAGATATGAAAAATATGAACAAGATCCTCGAGATCGATCTGAAGCACAAATTTGTCCGTTTCCAGCCTGGTGTTACCTGGAATCAGATGTACGAAGAGCTGGATAAGGTGGGCGCAAGAATCATGATGCCGTTTACACCGCTTGGCAACAGATCCGTTCTTTCCGATACACTCGATCGTTGCGTGATCACGAATACCGTATATGATTACGGTGAAATTACACAGTCTCTTGAAATCGTCTGGGGTGACGGTTCCGTATTCCGTTCCGGTTCCGGTTCCGTTCACGGATTTGCAGCAGACAATACTCCGACTCACGGTCTTTATACTCCTTCCAGAGGTGTTGATCCTTCCGGCCCGGGACTTGACTTCTATCGTATCGTTCAGGGCGCTCAGGGAACGATGGGTATCATCACCTGGATGAGTGCCAAGCTCGAACTGAAGAGCCAGATTGATAAAATCTACTTCGCTCCGATCGATGATCTGGATTATGCGAATGAATTCTTATACAAGATTATGCCGAGAAGAATCGGTCAGGAAATCGTTCTCCTGAACAAGGTTGATCTCGCTACCGTAATTGCAGACACAGTAGAAGATATTCCGGAACTCTGCACGAAGCTGCCTGAGTGGACGCTCGCTATCGTTCTCAGCGGCGTTAAGAGACGTCCGGAAGAGAAGATCGCTTACGAAGAGCACTATCTCACTGATGTGATCAATACGACGTTTAAGGATATCTCCCTCAAACCGGCATTACCTGGTTTCCCTGGTCTGGGCAGAAAGCTCTTAAATATCCTGAAGACTCCTTGGAATGCACCTTCCTGGAAGACGAAGCCTTACGGTGCTTATGAAGATATGTTCTTCATCGCACGTCCTGAAAAGGCAAGCGAGTATGTTGAAATCCTGTCCAAGGTTGTTGCTAAGCACACATATCCGCACACTATGGTTGGTGCTTACATCCAGCCGATCGAGCACAACCGTGCGTGCCAGATCGAATTTACGTTCTTCTATGATCCTGAAAACGAAGCGGAAAAAGAAGAGATCGCGGCTATCGTTTACGAAGCGGGCATAGAGATGATGAACAACGGTGCTCAGTTCACAAGACCTTACGGAAACCTCGTTCCGGTAATCTATGACAGAGCAGGCGGTTACACTGCAACACTCAAGAGGGTTAAGGGTATCTTTGATGAAAAGAACATCTTAAATCCTGGCACTTTATGTTTCTAATATAGAAGGGAGGAACATTGACTATGGCAAGAGATGATCGTTTCGACTTATCAGTAACCAAAAAGAACATGGAGTATGCTGCTGAAGTCGCAAAAGATAAAAGATTAACGGGTGACCGCTATAAGCTCTCCGTAATCGACCCTGAATATGGTGACGGAAAGGGAAATTCCCACGGCAGATATGATACTCCGAGAACACCTCTGGAATTCAATATCGAAGAGATTAAAAACTTCAAGTACGACATGGATCACTGCATCAAGTGTAAAGGTTGTTACTGGGTAGAACATACATACAATCCTGGCGTTAAGTTCAACGTAAGATGTCCGTCCAACCTGTGGAATGACTTCGACGCTTTCGGCGCTATGGGTAAGATGAGAATCGGTCTGGGCGTAATCGACGGCTCTCTCGAATGGTCTCCGACACTCCTGCAGGTTCTTTATGCATGCCCTCTGTGCGGTGCCTGCGACGTTGCATGTAAGAGAAACCTCGACCTGGAAATCGAGCTGTCTCTCGAATCTCTGAGAGTAAAGGCTGTCCAGGACGGCGTTGCTCCGCTGCCTGCACATAAGACTGCAGTTGACAAGATCATCGAAACAGGCAATATCTATGGTGAAAAGTCTGACCGTAAAGCATGGGCGAAGGACGTAAAGGTAGCTGCAAAGGCTGATACTCTTTACTATGTCGGCGACAACACTTCCTATAAGAATCCTCAGATCGCTCAGGCAACTGCTACGATCCTCAATAAGCTCGGCATTGACTTCATGCTCCTCGATGATGAGAAGAACGACGGTAACGTTGTATTCTCCATCGGTATGGTCGATCTGGCAAGAAAGATCGCAAAGGAAAACATCGAAGCCATCAAGGCTACCGGTGCGAAGCGCGTAGTCGTATCCGATGCGGAAGCATACAGAGTAATGAAGGTTGATTACCCTAAGCTCCTCAACATCGCTACAGCTGATCTCGGATTTGAAGTTGTTCATATCCTTGAAATCGCTGCTCAGGCAATCGAAGACGGTACTCTCGTACTTACGACTCCTGTTGACACGAGAATGGCTTATCACGATGCATCCTCCGTTTCCAGACTGTGCGACGACTGGACACCTTATAAGGGTGAAAGAGGCTGGATGGGTATGATCTATCCGGGTCAGAGAAGAAGAAGAGGCAGAGAAGGTCTGTACGCTCAGGCAAGAACAATCATGGCTGCAGTTCCTGGCGCTGATAACACGGAATTCATCAGAATCAGAGAAAATACGTTCGATATCTGCGCAGGCCGCGGTACTGACATCGCTTTCCCTGCATTAACTAAATTCGCTACGAGCCACCGCCTTGACGAAGCAAAGGAATGTGGTATTGAGACGATCGTATCCGCTGATCCTCAGTGCAGAGATGCTTTCAACGCTTATAAGGATCCGAAGGACGGTATCGAAGCGATCGATATCACTGAACTTATCGTTAAAGCACTTTAAGGCATTCTGGAGGTGAAACATAAATGGCAATTTCAAGACAGGCTTACAAAGCACTCGAGAGTGTAACGGGTTCTAAATATATATCCGAAGATCCTGTAATCATGCAGGGTTATAAATCCGGTCCTGGTGGTTACGAAGCAGGTCTCGGTTATGAAAGAGTTATGACAGTTCTTCCGGCAGCAGTTATCCTTCCTAAGGATACGGAAGAAGTTCAGAAGATCGTAAAGATCTGCAACAGATATCACATTCCGTATGTACCTTATGCAACAGGTTTCTACGGTCCTAAGACTCACTGCCACGTTGACGATGAGCTTATCATCGACATGAAGCGCATGCAGCAGTTCTCCTGGGATGAAAAGCATATGTATGCTGATATCGGCCCTGGCGTTATTTATTCTTCCTTACAGCAGGAAGCATTCAATAAGGGTTGCTACGGTGTAATCGGCGGCGGCGGCGCACAGTGCTCCGCAATCGCAAACCTGCTGGGCGACGGCTGGTCTCCTCTTTCTCTGAAGATCGGTCTTCCTCACAGACGTATCCTCGGTACAGAGCTCGTACTTCCTGACGGTGAAATCGTAAGAATGGGATCTCTGGCTGGTTCTGACGATCCGTTCTGGGGCGAAGGTCCTGGCCCTGACCTCAGATGCATCCTGAGAGGTTTCACGGGTTTAAGAGGCTGCCTGGGTATCGTTACGAGAATGGCTGTTAAGTATCTGCCGTTCATTCAGGAATCTCCTAAGCCTCAGGGTATCGCTCCTAACACTTCCCTCGCACTCGACGAGAAGAGAATCAGATGGATCAACTATCAGGTTCCTACGAAGGAAGATCAGGTTAAAGCGATGTACGAGATCGGCGCTGCAGAAATCGGTGCTGCCTGCACAAAGGTACCTGTATTCTGGAGAGCGATCGCGAAAGCAGAAGATAAGGAAGAATTCTGGGATATCTGGCTTAAGGAAAGCGAAGAATCTCTGAAGAACTTCCACCTCGTAAGAGTCATGCTGATCGGTTATGCAAGCGAAGAGCAGATGGATTACGAACTGGCTGTTCTGGATGATATCATGCAGGAATGCCACGGTAAGCCGAGACGTACTAAGCCTTCCGATGAGTCCTGGCTCAAGAACGCTGACTCTGCCGGCATGTGGCTGATGACTGGTTCTTACGTATCTGTAGAGTTCGTCATCGAATCTCTCAACCAGTCTGTACAGCACGGTGAATCTTTCGCAGCCCTCAAGGCTTCCGAATATACTCCGCCTCTCTTCCCGGACTTCGGCGATCCAGGTTGGTTCCAGGCATTCGAATGCGGCCACCAGGGTTACTCCGAATTCCTCATCTACTGGGATCAGGACGAAGATACTTCCGGCGTAGACAGATTCTTCCTGCAGACGTCCAAGATGAATATCGAGAACAACTACTATTCTTCTCACCTTGGCCCTCACCAGCCTCTGTACCTCACTGGTCCTCAGTATGGTCCAAACTATCACCTCTGGCTGCTCAAGGTCAAGAACGAGTTCGACCCGGATTGGATCTGCCACCCACCTGTACCTCTCGCACACGATATCTTCGTACAGAGAGCAGAGTGGATGCACGATATGATCGACTGGGAAGTTCCGGAGAAGTTCCCTATGCCAAGCTGGACTGCTACTCTTACAAAAGAAGCGTAGCATAGTCGAAGCGATCGGTTCAGCATCTATTGTTGGATTAGGCTAATTTTCAAGCTGCACCTGATTTCGGTCGGGTGCAGTTTTTTTATGAATTACCGGTTGACAAGCATCGGTCAAAAGATTATTATAAGATTGACAAATGTTTAACAACTAAAGCACTTTACAGGTGTTTGAAAAGTATCTGGAGGTAACCTATATGGCAGATAAAGCTTCCGGCAGAGATTTCGCCGGCGAACTGGCCGCTTTTAAGGAATTTGCGGCCGGCGTGAAAAACGATGTGGAATATACAAAATATCCGGATTTCCAGATTCTCGTAGCAGCGCCGTATTCTCTGATGAAACACAACGATTTTACGTCGATTCAGCTGAAGGATGCGCAGGGAGCAGGTGCTGATCATGAAAAGGTTGAAAATAATCTGCGCGAGAATTTCGGCATTATCGACAGTGAATCTGCGACACAGGTAGTCGGAAGATCGTGCTTCCGCGGCTGTCAGTGGCAGTATACTCAGTTTGAAATGTATGACAGCGGTGAATTCAAGGAAGAAGTGGCGAAGCTCCGCCCGTCCGGACAGGAAAGTTTTCTGAAATGCAAGGAGTTCTCCGATCAGTTTAAGGATCTTCTGGGAGCGCCCGGATATGTGGCATGGGATATGGCTCTTGGTGTTGACCTGCTCAGAGAGTCCGTATTCTGCGATTACTTTAATGAAGTAACAGCGAGAAAGATGATGGATGATCTGATGAAGCCGCTTCTGGGGTCTTTCCACAGCTGGGCGGAATTTGCTGTCAGCTTTGTCGCCGGAGGGACTTATTCCTCGTATAAGAATTCAAAATTCGACGAGGCGGAGGCAGAAAAGACTTTCGATACGCTGCTTGGACTGGTCAGAAGACTGTTTGAGGATGAAAATGCCAACGTATGGAAAGCGTTCGCCTGGTATAAGAAAAAGGACTATTTCCCGACTCTTGATAAGGATAATCTGAGACGTCTGGTCAATACGGAACAGGGCTGCTTCGTATCGGATCGTATCAGCGTCGACGGCGCAAGGCCGTGCTACGTTTACAGAGAAGAGCCGTTCAAGAATTTCCCGGATTCCGGATGGAGATTTTTCGCCGGAGACGA
>CAJFPD010000074.1 GCA_904398315.1 Candidatus Alangreenwoodia gallinarii
CTTTCTTCGCTGCCCGCGCAAATGATGTCGTATACTTGTTCTTCAGATAAGGAACTGCCAGGAACAGTGCTACGACGATCGCAGAGAAGAGTTTCATGTCTTCGGACGGCAGGCCGAGCCACAGTACGAACGTAATGACAAGATAATAGATAATCGCTCCGACGGCCGCAAACAACAGCTTCAGTGCGAAATTCATGTATTTTCCGAAGATGGCGGTACCGATCACTTCTCCGATGATAACCGACGCCAGGCCGATGACGATGGCGCCCCGGCCCATATTGACATCCGCATTTCCCTGATATTGTGCAACCAGTGCTCCGGAAAGACCTACCAGGCCGTTGGAGAGGGCCAGGCCGATGACTTTTGCTCTTCCTGTGCTGATGCCCTGTGCCCGGGACATATTCTCATTGCATCCGGTACAGCGTATCGTATATCCCTGTTCCGTGCCGAAATACCAGTAAAGTATCGCGATGATGACGATGAGGAAGATCACGCCTATCATGATCGCCTCGGATATATAGCGGAGGGAAACCACCAGATCATATCGGTCTACGCTGACCGCCTGATTTGATTTTCCCATGATATTCAGGTTTATGGAATAGAGTGCAATCTGCGTCAGGATACCCGCCAGTATGTCCGGGATACCGAGCAGCGTATGAAGAACTCCGGTGATCAGGCCTGCCATTATGCCTGAAATGAAAGAAACGATCAGCACCAGATACGGCGGATATCCCGCCAGAATCAGCATGACCGCCACGGCTCCTCCCAGACCGAGCGTTCCGTCAACGGTCAGATCCGCAAAATTAAGAATTTTATAAGTAATGTAGACGCCGATCGCCATGATGCCCCAGATCAGTCCCTGGGCAACCGAACCGGGCATCGCCCGGAACAAGTCTAAAATTTCAAGATCGAACATATTTCTCCTCCGCCACAAAAACCAGCGATAATAAAATTACCGCTGGTTTTTTCTGCTTTTTTCTGTTGTAAGATTTATAAATACAATTTGTTCCGGAATCTCTGCCGCGACTCATGCATATGAAAAACATAACCCCCTATGCAGAAAAGACGTCACATCCTGTATTCTCAGGCTTCTTCGTCTGTGCTGATCGGTTCATAGCCTTCCGGAACCGTGATATTCAGAGCCTCACAGATCGTCGGATTATACTTCTTCGTAACATTTTCCGCCGTCTGGATCTCCATCGTGCCCGGATCCGTGCCGTTTACGAGGATATCGTATGCCATTTCACCTGCGGCATAACCGATATCATAATAACTGATAGTCAGCGTCGCAATGCCGCAGCCGCTGCAGATGCCTTCTTCTCCTGCGACGACCGGAACGCCGGCAGGCTGTGCGATATTATTTACGATCTCGGTGTTGCTTGCCATAGTATTGTCGGTAGGGATGTAAAGAGCATCGCACTCGGCTACCGCGGAAGTCGTCACAGCCTGAATTTCATTGGAATCCGCTGCGGCATATTCTTCATAAGCGATGTTCATCTCGTCGAGATATTTTTCAATTTCAGAAACCTGATAAGCTGAGTTCGCCTCTGCGGAACAGTATAACAGGCCTACCTTCTGAACGTCAGGAACCAGCTCTTTGATCATCTCTGCCTGCTGCTGAAGCGGAGCCAGATCGGAGGTACCCGTCACATTTGTTCCGGTGGAACCTGTCCAGTCTTCGATATTCAGCGCGGTAGCATAATCCGTGATACTCGTCGCAACGATCGGAATATCAGCGGTAGCAGCCGATGCAGCCTGCAGAGCGTTCGTTCCGTTTGCCATGATCAGATCTACATTGCCCGATACGAAACCCTGACTGATCGTGGAGCAGTTTGCCTGCTCATTCTGAGCGTTCTGCAGATCGAAAGACACTCCGTCCTCGCCGAGCTTGTCGATGAGAGCCTGCTCAAAACCTTTTGTAGCCTCATCGAGAGCCGGATGTTCCAGCTGCTGTACGATGCCTACTTTGTACACTTCTCCTGTGTTGTCAGATTCCGCCGAGCCGCCGCCGGACGACGAATCACCGCATCCTGCCACGGTCATCAGAAGCAGAGCCATTACCGCGATGAGTGCGGTAAACTTCATTTTTCTTTTCATAGCCTTTTCACCTTTCCATAAACGTTATTTTCCAGGGTAAATGCATCCCGGCAGAACAATATTTTTTGCCGCATGTACTATTTTACGGTTATGCAGTAAAGTGTCCGGATAAAAACAGAACGCCTGCCTTTCGTTTCATCACAACAAGAGACAGGCGTCCAGGATCCTTCGCCCGGTTTTTTCATCCGTTCTGTCTGCTGACACATTTATTTACACATATTATAAAACTGTGTAACGATAGAGTCAATAACGAAATTCCGGTATGAAATTTTCAATGTGTCGCCTTTTCCTGCGCTGCATTTCTGCGGCGCTCCGGCAGCTGGGCCAGAATGATCGCTGCAAACATCAGGACACAGCCGGCAATTTCACGGGCGCCCATAGTCTGATGCAGCAGTACCCAGCCGGCGATGACGGAAATGACGGATTCCAGACTCATGATCAGCGATGCCAGCGTCGGATTTACATCCTTCTGTCCCACGATCTGAAGAGTATATCCGACACCGCTGGAGAGAACACCCGCATAACATACCGGCAGCCAGGCATCCAGAAGCGCCTGCGGATCGGGCTGTTCAAAGATCAGCATTCCCGCAGCGGAAATCACCGCTGCAGTCCAGAACTGGATACAGGACATTTTTATGCCGTCCACTCTCGGAGCAAAATAGGATACCGCCAGAATATGAACGGAAAAAGCGACGGCGCACAGAAATACGATCAGGTCGCCTTTCGCCACGGAAAAGCCCTCCGTCATGCAGAGCAGATAAAGACCGGCTACAGCTATCACTACGCTGATCCAGAGCTTCATGCCCGCTTTTTTATGCAGAAATACAGAGAAAACAGGGACGAGTATGATGTACATTGCGGTGATGAATCCGGCCTTTCCCACTGTCGTATAAGCAATTCCGATCTGCTGAAGGTTGCTTGCGACACACAGTGCGATTCCGCACAGGATACCTCCTGCAATCAGCTGCTTTTTCTCCGGCTTCTCATCTTTGCCCGCGGTCTTCTCCGCGATATTTCCGCCGGCACCCGCGGTCTCCGTCCCGTTTCCGCCGGAAAAACCTCTGTTTTTTTTCATCCGGCCCGATATGGCAATGACCGGAAGCAGTACGAGTCCTGCCAGCACAGAACGCGACATATTGAAAGTAAATGCACCGACATATTCCGTGCCTACGCTCTGGGCTACAAAAGCGGTTCCCCAGATGCATGCAGTCAGAAACAGACACAGAGACCCGCCCAGCTGCCCTCTTCCCGGCTTACTCGACATCGACTACCTGTTCCTGACCATTTTCACGATATGTATAGACAGTAAAGTCCCCGTAATAGAGCTCTCCGTCATCGCCGTCACCCATGCAGCTCGGCGAATACTGTGAAGATGTCGGAGAACCGATGGCTGCGATCATGGAAGATGCACTGCTTCCGATATAGGAACGCGCATCAGCTGCCGTAGGCTCCGACTGCAGAGCCACATCGTTGCCTCCGGAGGAATCTGATGCCTGACCGGACGAAGAACCGCCCCCCGCCGATCCGGATCCCGAGCCGCCCGTGCTCTGGGATGAGGAGCCGGAACTGCTGCCGGAAGATCCTGACGAAGAAGAGGAACCGGAGCTGCTGCCGGAAGAAGATGCACCTGTGCTTCCGCCCTGCGTGCTCTGCGGTTTTGTTCCGGAATCCTGACTGCCTCCCGTGCTGTCGGAGTTGTTCTGTGCGCTGTCCTTCTGATCCCCGGTATCCTGGCCTGTCTCATTTTGCGCATCCTGATCCTCTTTCTGCGTATCAGGCTCCACGCTGAGCTCATCTACGATTCCATCCGCTGAGGAAGAATCATTTTCCGCTTCGTTGCCGCAGCCTGTAAAGGAAAAGACTAGCACCACGACGAGCAGTGCGGTGAAAATCCACGATTTCTTCATAAAAACTACCTCTCTTTCGCTGTTATTTCCGAATCTGTTCACACGATACACGGCATAAAGTACCATTTTTGCTCAGAATAACAGAAAATTCACTTTCGTTCAAGACCTCTTCCGGAATATATGCGGTAAAGCAGGCATCTGTCTGCTGCCGTGATGTACCGTTTCCCACCGGAAATGCCTCATATACTGCTGCGGCACCGCTGCCGTTTCCTTCAAAGCTGATATAGATCCCCGTATCCTCATCGATCCCCGCCGGATCATAGATACCGGAAACCATACAATATCCTGCGAGATCACCGGATACTGAAATCTCGGCAGATGCCGATGCGTCTCCCCCGTCAGTCACATCGCCATTTAACGATACGATAGGTGCCGGCATGACAGGCGCCTGCAGCGCGAGATTTTTCAGATTTCGTTCCACGATCTCCACGACGAGATTGTCATAAGTGCCTCCGTCGAGCCAGTCCATCCGGTACGGCATCAGGCGGGAAAAAGTGGCGTTTTCAAAGGTATCCGCCATGAACGGATACAGCGCGTTTCCGAAAGAATCCCGGAACATCAGGAGCGATCCCGCTGCGCCTTCCCGGAAGGTGTCGATCCGGATAGAATCATCAGCCGGTGCATCTTCGCTGTAATAATCCGCATTCATCGCTTCTCCCGTCCTGCTGTCCAGATAGGAAAATCCGAATTTTCTGTCAAAGACCGCATTCTCTTCCAGTTCCTTTCCGGCAGGATAGAGCATCTCGTAAAGGTCACCCTTATGGTTTTCCTCCATCCGGTACGGCTCATCGAACCACGGATAAGCTTCCGCATCCAGCTGCTCTGTAATACAGGCCAGCCCCAGAGCCGCTCCCCGGCTGTTCCAGTGGGAATCCTCCCGGTAATACAGGACAGGCTGATCTTCGAAGGCCTCCCGCAGATCTGCGTAGCGGATGCCGTAATCATCAAGAACGTCTTCCAGCATATCCAGATTCTTTTCCCCGGAAAAGACATCGCCCACATCCGGCATGTACTCCGGATACAGCGAATTTTTATTCGGAGCCACGGTAAAGACAAAGCGGACGCCCCGCTCCTCCGCGTACTGCTGCATCATGGAAAGAGTCCGGGCGATTCCCTGAATCTGCCGGCCGCTGAGCGCATTGTGATGCAGATAGTCATCCACCGTATCCTGATAAAACAGCCATCCGTCCTTTCCGAGAACCACATCCCCCGAGGAGGATTCTTTAAAGAGTGCAGCCTGAATCTTCGCGTAGGCTGTGATGAACTCCTGGCGGAATGCGAAACGATCCGCGATATAGGATGTCAGATCGTCGGTGAAATTCTGATTAAAGCTCCCGTCCTCCTGAAAAATAACCGGTCTCGGCGACAGAATTTCATTTGCCGCCGCCTCCGACTCGCCGAACAGGAGCATCCCCGCGGAAGGAATGAGGCACAGGATAAAAAATGCGGCGATAAAAATACCATATGCTGTCTTTCTTTTCATATCTGATCACCGCCTTAAAACTGAAAATAGATAAACGGATTGAAAGTGGCCTGGGAGAGATTGAGTATATCGTAAATAAACAATATGAATACGGCCGCATAAGCCGCTGCGCTCCAGGCGAGCTGTTTTTTTTCGGAGAGAACGCCGATTCTCTTCTGAATCCGCGGAAGCCAGTCCACAGAAAAGAGGACCGCCAGAAGGATCATCGCGATGTTCGTCGTACTGAGCAGATTATGCAGGATCAGATTTTTCTCCGGCGTAAAGTCAAAACCGGTAAACATGCTGGAAAACATGACACCTGCCTGCCCCAGCGTTTCAGCCCGGAACAGAACAAATCCGAGAATTACCACCAGCATGACATAGATATGACCGGCGATACGTCCCGCGATTCCTTTTTCCAGTTTTCTGGCGGGAACGATTCCCACATCCTCCAGGATGGAAAACAACCCGTGCCACAGACCCCAGAGAACAAATGTCCAGTTCGCCCCGTGCCACAGACCGGTGGTCAGAAAGACGACGAATTTGTTGAAGTTCGTCCGCAGCTTGCTGCAGTAACTGCCTCCGAGAGGGATATAAAGATAGTCCCGGAACCAGGAGGACAGGGAGATATGCCACCTTCTCCAGAATTCCTTGATCGTCGTGGCGGTATACGGATAATTGAAATTTTCCAGGAACCTGAACCCGAAGATCCGTCCCATACCGATGGCCATGTCGCTGTACCCGCTGAAGTCAAAATAGATCTGCAGCGTATAGCATACAGCGCCGAGCCAGGCGATCCGGGCGTCCAGATTTCCGCCGTCCAGTGCGAACACCTGATCCGCTACGGCGCCCGCCGTATTTGCGATGAGAAGCTTCTTTGACAGGCCGATAATAAATCTTCTCAGACCTGCCGCCGTATCGGCCGCCGTACATCTCCGGTCATCGATCATCTCCGCGATATCGTGATATTTGATGATCGGACCGGCGATGAGCTGCGGAAAAAACGAGATGAAAAGAAGCAGCTTCGCAAAATTTTTCGTTCCCATGGATCTGTCTCTGTAGACGTCGATCACATAAGACATTCCCTGAAACGTGTAAAAAGATATGCCGATGGGCAGAACGATTCCCGGCAGCGGAATTTCCGCTCCGAACAGAGCGTTGATATTGTCCACGGCAAAATCGAGATATTTGAAGACGGACAGAAGTCCCACATTCAGGACGACGGCCACGGCCAGAACCGCTTTTCTGTGCGGTCCGTCGCTGCACAGCAGAAAGCCGGCTATGTAGTTGATCAGCACCGATGCGAACAGCAGAATCATGTACCTCGGCTGCCCGAACGAGTAAAAGATCAGACTCACGATGATGAGAACGATGTTCTTCGCCTTCAGCCCCGGCACGATGTGATACAGAATAAAGGCCAGGGGAAAGAAAAGAAACAGAAATATTGCCGAACTGAAAACCATATAAAAGTCTCTCCTTCTTACAGAATGTTTTTATTTTATCATCTTTATATCCTCCGGAAAAGCTTTCTTTTTCATCGTTTCCTTTTCATCGTTTCACTTTGTCTTTTGATGAAATGTAAAAAATACGATAAAATACGGCGGTATACGATAAAATGCCGCATTTTGTCTGTATTCCGGCCGCATTCTGCTCGTGTCTCGCCCGTATTCCGGCTCGAAAACGGCCTTGACAACGCGTTTTCGGCCATTAAAATATATATTTAGATTATCAAACTATTTTGGGAGTGTACCTTTATGAAAATGAAAGAAAGACAGGCAAAGAAAAACAATCCGGCAGGAAAATACCGGACCCCGAAAGACATCATACAATATTCCGTATGCGCCGTCATTCTGAAATTTCTGTATCACGGCCTGCGCGTCCTCTACCGGCACGATGAGAGAGTACGACAGGATCTGGACAGAATCGAACGGGGCACGACGATCCGGATCTCCTGCTCCGCTCACGGACCTTCTCTGGAGATCGCCGCGTCGGAAAACGGCATCGACCGTATCGGTCACATCGGCCGCGTCAATTGTACCGGCTGCTGTCCGGCTGAGGAAAAACTTCCCGATATCGACATCCGCTTCAAAAGCGCAGATTTTTCCTTTGCCGTTTTCACCGGCAGAATCGGCATCGCCGAAGCTTTTTCCGGACATATGATGTACGTCAACGGAGATTTCAGCAAAATCATGTCTCTCGTCCGCTGCATGGAGCAGGCGGAACGCTACCTTTTTCCGTCTTTCATCGGACGACGGATTCTCAAGACGCTGCTGCCGAAAAAAATCAGCTCGCTGAGGCTCTACGCATCAATTCTCTTCTCCATGCTGCTGCGGTAAAATAACGGCATTTTCCGCGGTGAAGCAGGAGCCCGCAGCGGCGGAACACCATATCTGCGGGTGCCGTACAGACAGAGCAGGCTAACAGAACAGGAAAGGAAAGACGATACGATTATGACCGATTTTTTCGAATTTCAGAGCAGAACGAAAATACTCTCCGGCCGCGGCGCGCTTTTACGCCTGGCTAACGAAATCAAGCTTCTCGGAGGAAGCCGCATCATGCTGATCTCCGACGAAACGCTGAAAACACTGGAAATGACGGAGCGCATCCGCTCCGTTCTGCAGGAGGAGGATCTTCCGGTTCCGGAGATTTTCACCGATGTCCCGACAGACTCCTCTCTTTCCGTAGCCAACAGGATCGCGGAACTGTGCCGGGACAAAAATATCGACGCCATCGTCGCGCTGGGCGGCGGTTCGGTCATCGATACGTCAAAGGGAGTGAGAATGATTCTCTCGCAGAAATCAGACGATATTCTGCAGCTCTCCGGATACGAAGGCCTCCCCGCAGGCAGCGGGATTCCTCTCTGTATTATCCCCACAACGTCGGGAACCGGCTCTGAGGTGACAGGTGTGGCTGTCATCCGCGATGAAAGCCGGGATCTGAAACTGGAATTTATTTCCACTAATATTCAGCCCGATATCGCCGTCCTGGATCCGGAAATGACGGTGAGCATGCCTCCGAAGGTGACGGCTTCCACCGGAATGGACGCTCTCTGTCACGCCGTCGAGGGATACACCTGCCTTCAGAAAAACCCCCTCAGCGATGCCTACGCCACGACGGCGCTCCGCCTGATCAGCGAGAATCTTCTGAAAGCCACGAAAGACGGCTCCGATACCGACGCCCGCATCGCCATGGCCAACGCCGCTCTGATGGCCGGCATCAGCTTTTCCAATTCCATGGTGGGCATCGTCCACGGAATCGGACACGCTCTGGGCGCCGTCAGCCGCGTACCTCACGGGGTAGCCATGAATATCCTTCTGCCCCATTGTATGATCTACAACATGGATGTCTGCAAGGCGGGATACGCCGATCTGCTGCTCTATCTGGCCGGTCCGGAAATCTACGCGGCCACGCCTGAGAGCGACCGTGCATACTCCTGCGTCCGCTTCATACGCCATCTCTCCGAACAGCTTCACGATCTGTGCGGCCTGCCCCTCACCCTGTCCGAAGCCGGCGTCCGGGAGGAGGATTTCCCGAGAATCGCAGAGGCTTCTCTCCGGGACGGAGCCAATCTGGTCAATCCGAAATACGTGGACCGTGACGTAATCCTCTCCATTTTGAACAGAGCTTACCGCAGCTGAATCTTTTGGCGAAATTCCGGACTTTCCGTCCGCCTGAAAAGGAGAATAAGCATATCATGAAAACTTCCATCGAAGAATGTCTGTCCGCTCAGAAAGATTTTTTCCGCAGCGGAGCCACCAGAGATTACCATTTTCGTATCAATGCGCTGCAGCGTCTGCAGCAGGCGATTCTGGACCGCGAAGAGGAAATCAGCCGTGCGCTTGGCGCCGACCTGAATAAATCTCCCTTTGAAACCTATATGTGCGAAACCGGCATGGTTCTCAGCGAAATTTCCCACGCAAAAAAGCATTTACACCGCTGGATGAGAAAAAAGCGCGTAAAAACGCCGCTGGCTCAATTCTTTTCCCGCAGCTTCACGATACACGAGCCTTATGGCTCGGTGCTGATCCTGTCGCCCTGGAATTATCCTTTCATGCTCTCTTTCGATGCTCTGGCCGGCGTCATCGCCGCCGGAAACTGCGCTGTCATCAGTCCGTCCGAATACGCGCCTGTGACGGCCGGTGTGATCCGGAGGATGCTCAGAGAAATATTTCCGGAAGAATATATCGCCGTGGCCGATGGCGGGATCGAATGCAATCAGAAACTTTTAGCGCAGCATTTCGATTATATCTTCTTCACCGGCAGCCCCCGGGTGGGACGCATCGTCATGAAAGCCGCCGCCGAACATCTGACGCCGGTAACGCTGGAGCTTGGAGGTAAGAGTCCCTGTATCGTGGACGAAACGGCGGATCTCAGAATCGCCGCCCGCAGACTGGCCTTCGGAAAATGCCTCAACGCCGGCCAGACCTGTGTCGCCCCCGACTATCTGCTGGTTCAGGAATCCGTCCGCGATGCGTTTTTGGATCTCTTAAAGCAGGAAATTACTTCCATGTACGGAGAACACCCGCTGATGAATCCGAACCTCGTGCGCATCATCAGCCGCAGCCACTACGAACGCATCCTTCGTCTCATCGGAGACAGCCGCGGTTCCGTCTTTTTCGGCGGAAAGGGCGATGAACTCACTCTGAAAATCGAGCCTACTATTCTGACCGATATCTCACCGGAAGATCCCGTCATGCAGGAAGAACTCTTCGCTCCCGTCCTGCCGGTTCTCACCTTCCGCACCCTGAAGGAGGCGTGCCGTCTGACAGAACAGCACGAAAAACCGCTGGCTCTCTATCTCTTCACATCGGACCGGAACACCGAAAAAAAGATTCTGTCGGAAATTCCCTTCGGAGGCGGATGTATCAACGACACCATCATCCATCTGGCCACTCCGTACATGGGATTCGGCGGCGTAGGCAATTCCGGCATCGGTTCTTACCATGGAAAAAAGAGCTTCGAGACCTTCAGCCACGAAAAATCGATCCTGAAAAAATCCACGAAGATCGATCTTCCCATCCGCTATCAGCCGGAAACAGAGCGGAAAAACCGGCTTCTGCGCCTGTTTCTGAAATAACAGCACCAGGCACCGCCGTACCGGCAATTTACGCGGCGGCGATGCAGCGGGTCCTGCGGGATCTCTTCCGGAAATTCAGATCGGAGATGCCCGGAATCTCAGCTTTTCCGGGGAAAGACGATACAGTCATAGCGGATCAGTTTTCCCCGGATGCTGAAACCGGGCTTTCGGCCGGCCAGATAAGTTCCCTTCAGAGGTCTCTTGATCACGATCTTCTGCGGCCCGCAGGCAGCAGCCGCATTCAGAAGCTCCTCTTCCTGCTCACAGGGCTGCTCCAGCTGCTGCAGCATCTGAAGTTTTTTCTTCGACAGACCCGTCTTTTTTCGTCCGGGAAACATGGGATCCAGAAGGACGATATCCGGCGCCGGCGTCAGCTGCGGCAGCAGCGCGATACTGTCTCCCGTATGAAGCCGCATCCGTTCCGCCGCAGATGCCAGTTCCGGTTCTTCGGAAGCTCTTCGCAGCGCATCGTACAAAAGTGCCGCTATGACAGGATTCCGTTCATACATCTGAACGCGAAAGCCGGCTGCCGCCAGGAGAAGGGAATCATCTCCCATCCCTGCGGTGGCGTCAGCCACCGTCATTTCCTCCGCTTTGCACCCTTTTATTTTCGCAGCCCTGACCAAAAGCTCGCGGTTCAGATTTTCCGGTGTCAGCCTCTGCAGAGACTTTCGGAAGTCACCCTGCAGCGCTGTTTCACCTTCCACAAGAGATACCCCCTCTCTGCCGATCCGCAGATAAAAACCCCGGCTGGGATCTGTCCCGGCCCCGGGGCCGGTCTTTGAGGCCGTCCTCGAGCCTGAGTCAGGACCGGTGTCAGAGCTTATCTCCGATTTATATACCGCATCTTTTTTCACGATCTCTTCTATGGCGCGGACGAGGGCGCGGTCGGCGCCGTCGTCCGCGTATAAAGGAATCTCCGTTTCTGCCGTTATCAGTCTGTCCGTTTTCTTTTTCATACGCATATCATCCATCTCTTCCGCCGTTTTCTCACATCCGTCTTTTATAAAAAAGAAACACCGCTCTGCCGGAGCGGCGTTTCCTGCCGGATACTGTTCTTATTTTACCCCTGATAACGTATTCTGTCGACGACAGATTCCCCCCTGATATTTCTGCTGAGCATCCAGGAGAGGAAGAGCTGCAGCAGAGCCAGTGCCAGGATCATGAGCCCGATCTCAGCCAGCGGAAAATGATATTCGTACAGTCCGATCCAGCTGTGTGTCTTTCCGTACCAGAACAAACCATAGCCGATCGGCACGCCGAATACGACAGATACGATGACCGTTCCCAGTGTAAAGAACAGTCCTTCCTGCTGCAGCATTTTTCTCAGCTGCCCGTTTGTCATGCCCACAGCCTGCAGAATGCCGAATTCCTGTTTTCTCGTTATGATGCCCGTAATCATCGTGTTGGCCATATTCATGAAACTGATCAGCGCGATGAGACCGGTGAGACCGTAGGTAAAAAGTTTCATCATCGAGATGCCCTGCTCTGAGGTATTCAGCACATCCTGATAAGAATCCATGGACAGATATTCGACGCCGGAAGTCAGATCGTAAAGCTGCTGCTGCACTCTCTCCGCATCCTGTGTCGCACAGTCCACCCAGATTACTCCCGGACTGTCTCCCTCAAATCCCAGCCTGTGATATGTATCCTCCGTGATAGCCCATTCCGCGTCCATGCTGCCGAAGGCGCCGATCAGCGGCATTTTCAGATCTCTCGTCTCACTTCCGTCATCGAGAGTGACTTCCACCATATCGTTCAGCTCATAGCCTTCATCGCCCAGGAAATGAGACCATCCGTAGATAATGGCATCGTCGGCGGAAGCCTGATCGTAGCTGAAATCGCCCAGCGTGCTTCCCTGGGACGCTTCCCTTTCAAAATCTTTTCGGGAAAGTACCACGACGGCGGCTTTCTTCGTCTCCGCCCCGTCACGGCGCAGCGTGACGGACAGTCTGTCCTGTATCCGGATTCCCGTCACGTCGGAAAGCTGTGCTATCTCATCGGTCAGTCCGTTTTTCAGCGGATTGTTTTTCAGAATCTGATCCAGATTGTTTTCCGGATAGGCCGTGTCATTCAGGGAATAATCCAGCTGAATCTGAAACTGTCCGTAAGGCAGCTGTTTTCTCGCGTCGTAGGAAGCATCCATATTGCCCGCGAAATTCGCCATGCTGACAAACAGCACACAGGACAGTCCCATAGTCAGAATCGTCGTTACCGTCCGCTTTTTATTATTGGCCAGGCTGGCCAGCGTCATTCCCCCGACACTGATGTTTTTTCTGCCTTTCCGGTAACCGCCTTTTTTCGTCTCTGCCCCCTGCCAGCGCATGGCCTCCACCGGGGAAATAGAGGAAACGATTTTCATCGGCCTCTTCAGAGCGATCCACACGGTCAGTGCCGCCACCGCAGCTACGGCGATCAGAAGGACAGGAGAAAACAGCGAAACGTGCACGAAGCCTTCCACAGCCGCTATATCAGACCGGCTTATCAGCGCCCGAAAGGACAGAGATGCCGTGAGATATCCCGCCGCCAGGCCGATGGGAATTCCCGCTGCGGACAGCAGCATTCCTTCCAGGAAGACGAGTTTTTTCATCTGCTTTTTCGTGGCGCCCAATGCTTTGATTTTACCATACTCTCTGACACGGTGCGCGATTCCGGTCTGGAAAATATTGTAGATTACCATCACGGAGAAAACGATGACGACGACGGCCAGCAGAGCGCATCCGGCGATGGTCTCCGTTCCCGGGTCCGTAGTCCACATGATATAGGCGACGTTTTCACTGACATAACGGTCGTCGATTCCGCAGTCCCGCGCCAGTTCCTTCATCACGTCCTCCGCCGTGCTGTAAGTCAGAGGCACGGAATCCGACAGACGGAAATACACGTTGTAACTCTGCTGCGCCGGATCGACTCTGCTGTCATAATATGCCTTTGACACAAAGGCCTGATAGCTTCCGGAGGTGCCCTGCGATGTGTCCTCCTTCAGCAGCCCGCTGATGACGAAGGTTTCGGGAGCGAAATAGTCCTGCATGCTGATGCGGGTATTTATCTGTACGGTATCGCCGATCTGCGGGTCATCGTAGCCCAGCATCCGGAAAAATCCCGGCTGAGCCGTGATTTCATCGACCTCCTGAGGAAAACTTCCGCTCTCAAGCTGCCGGTTCAGATTTGCCAGCTTTCCCGTCGTCTCGTCAGCCCACATCAGAGACATGCTGACGTCATTCGGAACGCCGTCTGACGCGACACTCTGTACCGATCCGGCCGAAGCAGACAGTCCGATTTCGCTGAATTCACCCCTCAGATTCATATCACGAAGCTGCTCCTGTCCGACGCCCGCAAAGGCGCCGTGATACGTGCCGTACAGATTTCCGGCATTGACGTGATTCGATTTGATGATACCGTAGCCGTAGGAGGCGATCACCGTCAGAAGCAGCGTGGTCAGCACGATGGATATGACGGTCAGAATGCTCCTCGATCGGTTCTGTCTGATATTGCTGAGGGAAAGATTCGTCATGGTATTTTTTTCCTTTTTCATCCTCTGCTGACCACCTTTCCGTCTTCGATGACAAAGATTCTGTCCGCGATCTGGGCGATATCCTCGTCATGCGTAATCATGACGATGGTCTGGCCGTATTTTTTTGCCGACATTTTGAGAAGCGCGATCACTTCGTCGCTCGTCTTCGTATCCAGATTTCCCGTGGGTTCATCGGCGAAGATGATATCCGGCTTGGCCGCCAGTGCCCGGGCTATAGCCACGCGCTGCTGCTGGCCGCCTGACAGCGTATTTGGCAGATTGTGAATCTTGCTTTCGATATCCAGCGTCCGCAGAATATCCTTGACAAAGGATTCATCCGCTTCCTGCCCGTCCAGTCCCAGCGGCAGGACGACATTTTCCCATACATTGATGGAAGATACCAGATTGAACGCCTGAAAGATAAATCCGATCTTCCTGCGCCGCAGCACAGCCAGGTCATCTTCCTTCAGCCGAAAGATATCCTCGCTGCGAATCCATACTTTTCCGGAACTCGGATAGTCCAGACCGCCGAGCATATGAAGCAGCGTACTCTTTCCCGATCCGGACTTTCCGACGATAGCCGCAAATTCCCCTTTTGTAATCTCAATATTGACATTCTGAACAGCTCTGACTTCATTTTCCCCTGAGCCGTAATATTTGCAGAGATTTTCTGTCCTTAAAATGGTCTCCATACTCTCCTCCGTGTAACATTCCGTAAACCGCGTCCGGTTTTTGATTTCTTTTTGCTGATCCTTACTATACCGCTCCCGTCTTTCAGGAGACTTTCAGAAAAAAGAAAAAAGCCTTACATTTCTGTAAGACTTGCGGAAAAACAGACTGTACCTGTCAGATATCCTTTTGGGGCAGCTGTATGATAAACGTCGTACCTCCGCGGTTTTCCTGTTTTTTACGGCTTCTGTCCGCATTTCTCACGTTTTTTACGGCGTCCGCCGCCCGGATCATTCCGCCGTGTGCTTCCACGATCCTGCGGGTCAGATACAGACCGACGCCGGAGCCGGGCTGTTCCTGAACAGAGGCCTCTCCTCCCCGGTAAAAACGCTGAAAAATTCTGTGCCGTTCATTTTTCGGAATCCCGATGCCCTCATCCTCGATCTCCACGCGAAGAAAGGTGACCAGTTCCGATATACGGATTTGTATTTCCGTGTTTTCCGGGCTATATTTTACAGAATTTTCCAGTACATTGAGCAGCGCCTCCGAGAGCCACTTCGGATCCTGACGTATGACGACACCGGAAAGCTCCTCCGCCGCATCCACACTGACGGAAATATTTTTCGCCAAAGCTACCGGATAAATCCGGCTCACCGCAGCCGCCACCGTATCCATAAGGCGCGCTTCCGTGAATTTCAGCTCGATCATGCCGCTTTCCAGACGGGAAATATTGATCAGCGCCCCCAGCAGATCCTTCAGGCGCTCCTCCTGCTTCAGACACCGCTCCGTAAATTCCCGGCGTTCCTCCTCCGTCAGATCCTCCTGCCGCAGTACTTCCAGGCTCGTTCCCATGGCTGCCACCGGCGTCTTCAGCTGATGCGAGAGGTCTGTCACCAGAGATTTCGTCGATTCTTTTTCCTTCTCAGAAGCCGTCCGGATATAGCTCAGATGCTCCGCCAGAGATTCCAGCCGGTCGTCAAGAATCCCTCCGGCCCCCTTCCGTTCGGCGAGATGCCGGCACATCGGAGCGTCATAATCGCCCGACTGCAGTTCTGAAAGAATTCCGGCAATCGATAAAAGCTCTTTTTCCTGCTGCCGCACCGCCTTTCGCATGAAGAACAGAAAAAGAACCGCGATTGCCAGAAAAACCGCCGCGGAAATACCGGCTGTCACAGCCCAGAAACGATACAGATCACGCTGATAAGCGTCCGGTATCCGCCGGCTTTTCTCTCCGGCAGGAATGCCGTAACCATAAGCCATCAGAAGTTCACGGCCGCTTTCCGTATTCTCCTCATCCGCGCCGTTTCCCTTCAGCATATCCGCAGCTGCTGCCAGTACAGGGCTGTCATATCGGATATCGTCTGTATCGGCCTTCACAGCTTCGGCGCCCGCCAACGTGTAAGCGATTTCCATTTTATCGCAGTAACTCCGGTACTGCCACGTCATGACTGACGCCGCACATATGGCGATTATAGCGAAAACCGCCGCGAGAAAAAGGACGGTCCGCTTCTTTGATGCCGGGTTCATCTCATCCTCCTTCATCCTTTCCGAGCTGGCACACTTTCTCAATCCGACGTGCACGGCTCCTCCCAAAGGTATCCCAGGCCCCGGATGTTCCGGATATATCTGGGATTTTTCCCATCGTCCCCGATCTTCTCCCGCAGTCTGCGGATATTGACGGCAACCGTATTCTCATCGGCAAAATGATCGTCTGTATCGAAAAGACGCTCCAGAAGGCGCCCTTTCGAGAGAATCTGTCCCGGATTGCTGACGAAAAGATTCAGCAGCTTCCACTCATTTCTGGTCAGAGAGAGTTCTTCACCCTGCCGCCATGCTTTCATCGCCTGCGGATCGATTTTCAGCTCCCCCGAGCGGACGATTCCCCGTGACCGTCCCTCCTTCCTGGCGAAAAAAGCTTTTATTTTCAGCGTCAGAACGGAAAGACTGAACGGCTTTGTGATATAATCATCAGCTCCCGATTCGTAGCCCATCACCTGGTCGATCTCACTGTCCAGAGCAGTCAGACAGATGATATAGGCTCCGCTGTTTTCCCGGGCATATCGCACCGCATCCAGACCGCTGCCATCCGGCAGCGTCACGTCACAGATCAGAAGCTCCGGAGAAAACGCATCAACGCCGCGTATCGCCTCTGCCAGACAGCTGCAGGAACAGACCTCGTAGCCTTCTTTCTGCAGCGTAAACGAAATCCCTCTGTTTACGCTCTCCTCATCCTCCAGCAGCAGAATACGTCCCATATCCCATCACACTCCTTTTTCCGGTTCCGGTGCACACCGTCCCTCCGCATTCCGACGCTTCCGCGCGGTCTCTCTGCGCCGGGTACATGCAGCAACCGACCGGCTGATCCGTTCATCCAAAATATTTGCCGGCCGTCATGCCAGCCGGTCCAGCAGACCGCCGATACCTTCCTCGTCCAGAATATCTTTATAATAAGACGCCTCATCCTGAATCAGACCGTCGATCACCTGAATGCCCAGAAGCTCCACCGGAGCCTTGTCATCTGTCAGGATGTAATCGCCACCCTGACGCGGAACCAGCCTGTTCGCCACATTCCTCATCGTGCGCCGGAATTCCCCGTCTTCGATGTCCGGAATATTTCTGTAAAAAATTTCCGAAATGCGGGGATTCTGTGAGGCGAAAAGCTCCCTGTTCGTCGAGCCGTCCACATCCGCCGTGTAAACCGTATCGAAGACGCTGGCGATGGTGTCCGCCAGATAATCATTGATATTCCCCTCTTCCTCCGAGGTCATGTTCATATTTACCACCATGACGCCGCCGTCCTTCAGATGATCTCTCACCTGCGTAAAAAACTCGCGGCTCGACATCTGAAACGGAATCGTAATATCCTGATAGGCGTCCACCATGATCACATCGTATTTTGTATCCACCGCCTGCAGATAGGCCCGTCCGTCATAGGTGGTCACCTCCACATCTTCCGGCAGATCGAAATATTTCCGGGAAAGATCGGTGATTTTCTCATCGATCTCCACACCTTCGATATTCATGTTGCCGAAATATGCCTCGCACTGGCGGGCGTAGGTGCCGCTGCCCATGCCGAGGATCAGCACATCCAGCGGTTTCGCGTCGGACGACTCCGCGTCCTGCGACCCCGTTTCCGGAGGCGCTGTATCCCGCTCCACCATCAGCGGAGCCGCCATGGCCGTATCGTAATACATACCGGTCATTCCTTCCTCCTTATTCATCACCGACTGTACGCCGAAAAGCACGTTGGTGGAAAGAATCACGCTGTTCTCCGTTTCGCTGACCTGAAGATAATTGTAGACGGATTCGCCTTCATAGAGCAGATCGTCATCCCAGAAAGCAAATCTGTCCGAATTTCCGAAAATGCTGCAGAATACAAAAACCGTCAGCGCTGCCGCGCACATCCCGCGCTTTGCCTTCGAGCTGAAAAAATAAAGAAGAGCTAAAAGCAGCAGAATTCCCGAAAAGATCAGGAAAGTCACCGCCGTTCCCACAGCGGGAATCGTCACAAAAGTGGGCAGGAAGGTGCC
>CAJFPD010000075.1 GCA_904398315.1 Candidatus Alangreenwoodia gallinarii
GCAGAGATAAAAATCCCAAATAGTTAATCTTATGTTTCATAAAATTACCTCCTGCGTAATGTGGTGTATTTCGCTCTTTATAATATAAATATACCACATAAAGTGGTGTGCTACCCGTCAAGAGGACAATGAAAAATAATAAATTTTTCTCCGTCAGCCTATTAACCGGCCGGCGGTATTTTTATGCTGCTTTCAGTGTAAGTTCATGAAAGGCCATTGGTGTCATTTTTTGCTGCATCCATTTTACTTTTTCCGGACATAAAATACCCCCAAGTGGGTTTTTATATTTTTGTGTCCTACTTGAGGGTATCATATCACCTTTGTTGTTTTGCGCTATCCGTTGTTTCATATCATCCGCTCATGTATAATAAAAAAGAGCAAAAACCGACAGCGCGGAAAAAATAGCAGGCGTTTTTCCGTGCGGGTAAAATACCATAAAGGAGGGTTTTCTTTGAAAAGAAAAATCATCACCGTTTTTCTGTGCCTCTTTCTGATCACAGGGCTGATGCCCTGCACTGCCGGCGCAAAAGACGGATGGACACCGGACAGCGCCACCTGACAGGATCCGAACAACGTGGTTCTGATCTGGACAGCTCAGGAAGGGTACCGTTACCGCATCTACCGCAGCGACACGCAGAACGGAGATTATCAGCTGATCGGAACTTCTTCCTCCGGCTCCTACCGGGATGACGAAGCTGCCTGGCCCCGGGCATCCTATTACAGAGTTCTTCCGATTCTGCCGGACGGCACGGAAGGATCGCTGTCAGAACCGATACAGGCCGGAACAAATCCCCGGAAACTCAGCAAGGTTACCACGCTGATGTATCACAATTTCATCTCTGATGAAGATATTCTCGACGGAGTGCTGTTTGAAGAATATTCTCTCAAACCCGCTGATTTTGAAGCGGATCTTCAATATTTCCGCAGTAACGGTTACACAACCGTCACATCAGCCGATCTGCTCGACTATATCAACGGGAAAAAACCCCTGCCTGCCAAAGCTCTGATCCTCTCCATCGATGACGGCACGCTGGGCGTCTATACAAACGGCTGGCCGCTTCTGAAAAAATACCGCATGAAAGCCGATTTCAACGTCATCGGAGAACAGATCGACGCTGCCTGGCAGCTGATTTATGACGGCGGCAGCCGGGAAGGACAGAGCGCTCCGTACTGCCAGTGGAACGAACTGATCCGGATGGAGGAAAGCGGTGAGATCAACCTCTGTTCCCACACATACGGTCTCCACCGCTACAACAGAGACGGACGTATCGGCGCCTCTATGATGGACGGTGAACGCCTCAGCGACTACATCTTTGTCATCAGAAACGATTATGATCTGACCGTCAGCTGCATCGGAGGATGGACGGGAAAAAATCCCACCACCATGGCCTATCCTTACTCCAGAAGGAGCAGTGAGACAGACCGGGCTATTTTAGAAAATACCGGATATGAAATTCTCATGGCGGGAGAAAACGCCAGAGGTACCGCTTCCAATTATTTCGTGGACGGCGCCTCAGCGGAAAGCCAGTACCGGCTGATCAGCCGCCCGTGCAGAATGGAGGGACATCCTGCCAGTGAATACCTGGAAGCCGTCGATCAGAGGGATCAGGCAAACGGTGTCAATACGGAAGAAAATACGGCGGCTCTGAGCGCTGAAGAATGCTCGGAAATCGCTCTGTGGTACAGCCCTTATGATGATGTTTCCGGAAATTCCTGGTATGCCGGAGCGGCGTATTACGCCTATGCCAATGCTCTGATGACGGGGACTTCTCTGACGGAATTTTCTCCGCAGCAGACAGTAAGCCGCGCCATGACAGCGACGCTCCTGTACCGTATGGCTGGTGAACCTGAAGTATCCTCATCCGTATCGGCCCATGACATTCCTTCCGGAACATGGTATACAAAAGCGGCTCTGTGGGCCGTGGAGAACGATATTTTCCCGGGTACAGAAGACGGCACTTTCTCCCCGGATCAGGCGGTTACCAGAGAAGAGCTCATCACCGCTCTGTACCGCTATGCGCGGATTGGCGGTTTCGATGTTTCTTCAGGAGAGGCCATCTCGCTGTCCGCTTTCCCGGATTCTTCGGAGATTTCCCCCTGGGCATCCGATGCTGTCCGCTGGGCGGCAGCAGAAGATATCATGAAAGGAGACGACCGCGGTTATCTGATGCCCCGTGATCACCTGACCCGGGCGCAACTCGCCACTGTGCTCCAGACCTGGGGTTCGGAGCATCTTTCAAAATAGAGAAAAAGGATACCGGTATGAGCGATTTTCTATACTGCAAGCTTGAAATTTTCATTCCCGAAACCCACTTTCGCCTCCTGCAGAAAGCGCTGCAGGAGGCCGACGCCGGACACATCGGCAGATATGACAGCTGCCTTTCCTACAGCCGTGTCACCGGCTGTTTCCGGCCGCTGGCCGGCTGCCGTCCGTATATCGGAACAGAAGGCGAGATCAGCGAGGTGCCGGAGCTGAAAGTGGAAGTAACCTGTCTGACGGAAAAAGTCGATCTCACGATAGCAGCCGTCAGACGGGTCCATCCCTACGAAGAACCGGTGATCAACGTCATTCCGCTGTACCGGACGGGTCTGCAGCCGCACCGGGCAGACCCCGCAGATCTTTGACAGAAAACTTCTTCCGGATTTCCGCATCCCTCTATGATTTCTGCTCTTCTTCCGGTTTTTCTTCCCGTTCTGGCACATCCTCCCCGTGCCGGGCCGGTTCCGGAAGATTTCTGATCTCCTGTGCTCCGTCCTCTCTTCCGTTTACGCGGATCTTTACCTTTTCGATCCGCTGACCGTCCAGTCGGAGAACCTCGATCTCACAGCCGCCGTACTGCATTTTCTCACCTTCCTGCGGAATACGCTCAAACAGCTCTGTAACCCATCCGCTGACGGTGACCACATCAAATACTTCCTCCGGCAGACCCAGCACATCAAACAACTTCTCCACATTCGTATTTCCGAGAACGACATATTCCCGTTCGGACACTTTTTCAATCTCATGTACAACCGTATCGTGTTCATCCCAGATCTCACCGACCAGTTCCTCCAGGATATCCTCCATCGTGACGATTCCCGACGTTCCGCCGAATTCATCCACTACGACGGCCATGTGCAGTTTTCTGCGCTGCAGTTCCTTCAGCAGACTGCCGATTTTATTATTCTCCGGCACGAAGATCGCCGGCTTCATCGCCCTGCGGATATCCGCTTCCGTCTCTGCCGAAGATTCTCCCGTTCCCTCTTTCGTCTGGTTCTTCGTTCCTATGTTGTGCAGCATCGCTTTCCTGCCGCTTATGACATTGCAGAAATCTTTCTGATGAAGGACACCTATTATGTGATCTCTCGTCTCTTCATATACCGGCAGGCGGGAAAATCCGGAATCCGTAAACATCTGCGCGATTTTGACATAATCTTTCATGTCCGCTGAAATGGCGACGATATCCATCCGGGGCACCATGATTTCACAGGCTTCCACCTCGGAAAACTCGATGGCATTTCGTATCAGTGCTCCTTCCTGTCTTCCGATACCGCCTTCCTTTTCCGCCTCTTCCACAATCGTCAGAAGTTCTTCCTCGGTGATGGACTGTTCCTCTGAAGATTTCCGGAACAGGAGAAGGAGAAGCTTTTTCCACTGCCGGAACAGAAAATTAAACGGCGTCATGATGAACATGATTACACGGATGATCGGAGCCGCGAACATCGCAAACCGTTCCGGAAATTCCTTGGCGACGCTCTTAGGCGAAACTTCTCCGAAGATCAGTACGATAATCGTCGTCAGCACGGTGGAAACGCTGGCGCCTGCCGCCTCTCCGAGCATGCGGACGAACAGAACCGTAAACAGCGCTGAAGATGCGATATTGACGATATTATTTCCGATGAGAATCGTCGACAGAAGACTGTCATAATCCTCCGACAGCTTCAGAACCAGCGCCGCCCGTTTATTTCCCTTTCCTGCCATATTTTTGACTCTGATTTTATTGAGCGATGAAAAGGACGTTTCCGTCGCCGAGAAAAATGCCGACAATATGATGCATATTATAATCAGTAAAAATGTACCTGTACTTCCGTCCATGAAAACCTGCCTCTCTTTCCTGTCTTATCTTAATCCTGTGTCTGTTATGTCTGTCTTTTTTCTGTTTTTCCGCCCCGGCAAATCCGTATCCTGTCCGGATTTCCTTTTCAGACACACAAAAAGGCATTCCTCCGCCCTGCAATAGGCGCAGAAATGCCTGTAAAAATTTCCGTATAACCGGTGTATATAACAGTGTATGCTATCCGTATCTGTGTTGTGCTGCATCTGCACGGTCGGGCCCCGTCGCTGTCCGCATAGTCCATCGCGTCTTCTCCTGAATTCCGGGCGACTCTGAAAAAGCCGCCTTCTGTTCGCTCCTCTCTGAAGTGATTGCCCTCCGGCGTTTCCCTCTGCGAAAACAATCATTTCTGTATATTATATCAGGCATTTCTGCCGCCTGCAATGCCTGCTTTTATCACAGAACACTTTTATTCTGCCGGCCGAACGCTGCCGTATTATCTTTGAGCTGTTTTTCCGCGCCGTTTTTCAGAGGGAAATGTCGATCAGACGGTCGGCCCGGAAGAGATACAGGCTGGCCCGGATTCTGTCCGTATCAAAAGCTCTCCTGATCACATCGCGATACAGGCTTACCTGCTTCTCATACCGGTGCTGTATCTGCCGAACAGCCTCCTCCCTTCCGCGCAGAGGTACATAATCCGTCTTGTAATCCAGGACGGTAATTCCGTCCCCGTCCTCAAAGCAGCAGTCTATGATTCCCTGGATCAGCAGTTCTTCCGGCAGCTGCAGGCGAATGATCTCCGCAGTCTCAGGATCATCCGCCATGGCCGCCAGTTCCTCTCTGCTCTTTTTCAGCGTAAACGGCCACTCCCTTCTGACCCATTCGGCACGGCAGACCCTGCGCCCTGCTTCGGAGCGGAAGAACGCAGCGATCTGACCGCATGAAACGGTTTCCGCCTCTTCCGGTGCCAGAACATTTTTCTTGACAAGGAGAGAAAGAAAATCTCTTACATCCGATTCTTCCATATCTTCCCGGAACGGAATCAGTTCCATCACCTTGTGCATATAGGTTCCCCGCATGGCTGCGGTAATTTCCGTCTCTCCCTTCAGAAATTCCGGAATGACCGATTCGCAGTCCTCTGCAGACAATCCCCTGTATTCCTCTTCCACATACTCGTGTTTTTCCTGAATCAGCATCTCTTCTGTCTTCTCCGCTGCCATGTCTCCGTTTTCCGAAATTTCATCATACCCGTCAGTTCCGGATGGCTTTCTGTTTTCCGGTTCGCGAGTCTGCATCAGATCTCCGCGCAGAATCCGGTTCAGCTCCGATACGGTAAACTTCGATTTTGAAAATACATCCGACTCATAAGGATAACGGAAAAAAAACCGGGAGGAAATCTCCTGAAACAGACTGTTTGCCGAGGTCTCCCCTTCGAAAACATTTTCCAGCTCCTGCCGGAAGGATTCCGAAACCTCTTCCGAGTTCTTCTGTATATCCGATATGGTATATCTGTCATGTATCGTCGCTGTAATGCCCGCCGCTTCCATATTCGGAATAATCCAGTCGAGAAAACAGGTCGCCGTATTTCCGGCGCCGCCGCGCAGTCCGTTTCTATATTTTTCCATTTCACGTGACAGCTGGTTCATGCTTCCTAAAAGGACGAGTTCATCCATGGCCCGTGTCATAGCGACATACAGAATTCTCATTTCCTCAGCCATCTGCTCTTCATCTTTCTGCCTCTCGATGGTCCGCTGCACCATCGTCTTCGCGCAGCAGTTCCGATCCGGATCGGAAAACAAAAGCCCCAGGCCGAGATCTTTATGCAGCACGACGGAGGAAGAATCTCCCCCGCCGCGGAACTTTCTTCCCAGACCGCCCAGAATGACAACAGGAAATTCCAGTCCCTTGCTCTTGTGAATTGTCATGATTCTGACGGCGCGTTCCGCCCCGCTCTGCTGTGCACTCTGGCCGGTGGACACCCGGTTTTCATTCAGCAGTTCCACATAGCGGATAAATCCGAACAGCCCTTTATTCTGCGTCCCGGCATATGCCACAGCCTTATCCACAAGGGCTCTCAGATTCGCAGCCCTTCTGTCTCCGCCCGGCAATGCGGAAGCGTATTCCAGATATCCGGTCTCCTGCATCAGCATCCACAGAAAATCTTCCAGCGGCATGCATTTCGCCTTCAGACGCCACGAATTCAGCTTTTCTCTGGCCGCAGCGCACTTTTCAGATTCCGAGGCGAGAAAGGCTTCGCTGTAGCTTCCTTCCCGGTGACCGAGCCGGATATCGATCAGTTCCTTTACGGTCAGACCGAAAATCGGAGAGCGCAGCACGCTGATCAGCGGAATATCCCTTCTCCGGTTGTCGATGACCCGCAGCAGATTCATAAAGACTTCGATCTCCATCGTCTCGAAATATCCTTCTCCGGCATCGATATAGGAAGGAATTCCCTGCTCCTTCAGCGCTTCCGCATAGATATCCGCCGATCCCTTCACGCCGCGCAGTAAAATGACGATATCGCCGTATCCCACCGTCCGGACTTTCTCTTTTTTACAGTCATAAATCTCCATTCCCAGCCTTTTTGCCACGAGTCCGGCCGCGATTTTTGCCTCCAGCTCCGTCTTTGCCAACTCCGCGATCTCCTCATCCAGAACGTCCTCCCGCTCTTCATCAGGACCGGAACTGTCCACCAGATGAAGCGTCACAGGCCGGTCCAGCTCTCCTTCATAAGCCACACCCTTACGCAGAGCCGCGTTTGCGTCATATGCGATGCCGCCGTGAGCCTCATCCATGACAGCGTAAAAAATACCGTTGACACAGCGCACGATATTGCCCTTACAGCGGAAATTTCTGTTCAGATCGATTCTGCGCCCCGGTACCGTTGTTTTCA
>CAJFPD010000076.1 GCA_904398315.1 Candidatus Alangreenwoodia gallinarii
CCTGATAACCTTATATTAATCTCTAATCCCAATACCCCTTTTGAACAATGAAAGCCGCGCCCCTGCGGCTTTCATTGTTTTTTGCGCAGGAATAATACGCACAGAGTTGCAATTTACCACAGATATCTCAGTCATCCTATGACAACTCCTTATCATATTTTCCCCTTACATATCATCCGGAAAAGAAAATATGATATAGTAATGTCGGCCGCCGGAACATCCAGCCGGGCAACCGTCGTTTTAAATATTTTTCATGTCCGCGATTTTTACACATTCTGCCGTTCCTCCGCAGCGGAAATTGTCATTCCCTTTCTGTCCGCGCGCCTCTTCAGAACTACCGCCAGCACTGCGGCGAAAATCCGCGATATCGCTGTTCCCCACCAGATCATCATCTGACCTCCGAAAGCAGGAAGAATAAAGAGAAGCACCAGCATCGCCGCAGGTTCGGCATATGTAAGAACATAGGCATATGTCGTCTTTTCCGTGGCGTAAAAGCCTGCTGTCGTAATACGATTGACAGCGATAAATGGAATCGCCAGCAGAAAAACAGGAAATACCTGAGCGACACCGCGGGTAACCTCTTCCGAAGCTCCGAACAGAGTTCCCACATTCCATCTCGCAGCAAACAGCAGCAGGATTCCTGCCGCAGAGAGAAGCAGCGCAAAGCGATAGGCGAGATTTCTGATCCGCCGAAGCTTTTTTTCCTCTCTCTCACCGTAATACTGACTCATCAGTGGCTGGCTTCCGTCTCCCACACCCTGCAGGATCAGATATACCACGGAGATCACGTAAGATATGCAGGCGTAGACAGCGATGGCCTCTTCCCCGCCATAGGAAGCGGAAAAACGGTTGATCAGAATCAGCGAAATATTCGGCGTCAGAGTCAGGCCGAAAGGCGCGATACCTATTTTGGTAATGGATTTCGCCTTCTGAGAAAATCTGCGGAAGGGAATCCTAAAGCTGAGTTTTCCTTTTCGGATCAGATATCCGAATCCGCCTGCCATCGTCACACCCTGACCGATGATCGTAGCCAGCGCCGCACCTGTCATGCTCCATTCGTACACCCAGACAAACAGCCAGTCCAGCACGATATTCGTGATAAAACCGGCGATCATCGTCAGCATGGCGAAAGTCGCCCCGCCGTTGTTGCGTATGAGAGGGACCAGTCCGACGCCGAAAATCTGAAGAAAGGTTCCCAGAGAGATGACGAAAAGGTAATCCTTCCCCAGCGACAGAAGTTCTCCCGTACCGGTGCCCAAAAGCCGCAGCACCGGCTCCGTCAGCAGGCAGAACACAACGGTGAGCACAGCGCTTGAAGCCAGCAGAAGCCACATCGTCGCCGCCACAAACTCCCGGGCTTCGCCCTCTTTTTTCTCAGCCCGGCAGATCGAATAATACACGGCGCCGCCCATTCCGAATCCCGTTCCCACGGCCTGAATCAGCGCCACCACAGGATAGGCGATATTGATGGCCGACAGGCCTGAATCTCCCACGCTGTTTCCCACAAAAAAGCCGTCCACGATCGCATAGACGCCCGACAGGGCGAAAGCGAGCACGGAAGGAATCACATAGGAAAAAAATCTTTTTCGTTCACTCATCTTTCTGCAAATCCCTTTCCATCTCTTTTTCAAACAGTAAATTAAACAGTTCCATCGTCTCCGTCATGCGCAGAAACCGTTCCTCATCGATATTCCGGCATACGCGCTCTTCGATGTCGAACAGTGGTCCCAGAGCGCGCTCCGTATATTCCGATCCTTCTGCGGTGAGAGTCATGATTTTCTCTCTTCTGTCTTTTTCACCGGGCTGCAGCGTGATATAGCCTCTCTCCTTCAGACTGCGGACGACAGCGTTGACCGTCTGTTTCGGCAGACCGTAGCCGTTGCAGATAGATTTCTGAGTGATACCGTTTTCCGCATGCAGCGAATACAGGACGAGCACCTCCTGATAGCTCATCCCTCTGTTTGCCGCCCATTTTACATAAAGAGCCGTTCCCTGAGCATATGCCGAATAAAAATCACTGGCGTGCTTTCTTCCGCTCATAAATACATCCCTCCTTTTTCTGACTCATTCTGTTCCGCGCGTCTCCGCTGCGATACACGCTTTCTCCCTGACACTCATATTCCGGTCATTTTTAGTATCTATAAATACTATTATAGTAATATATAAGACTTTTTCAAGTTTTTTCAGAAATACATATGTTATCGCCAACGGGCCGGAAAACCGCGGAATCCCAGAGTCTCCGTTCCGCTTCACTGCTGCGCCGCCGTTCCGCGGAATTTCAAAAGACCGGAAATTTTATCAATTTTTCCGAAACATAATCTTTCAGAAAGGAAACATTATGATACAATAATAACGGAAACTATTTCAAGGATGACAAACGGAGGAACAGGATATGAAAAAAACTCTTTTTATTCTGCTCACTGTGACTGCTGTAATCGCATTCGGAAGTATCAGCGTGTTTGCGGCAGGATATGGCTATGGCCACGGCTACGGTCTGAAAGCTCTGAAATGTACCGATTCCGCCTCCTGCGGATACTGCGGCGCACATGCGGACTGCTTCTACGACGAGAACGGCAACGGTATCTGCGATAACTACGAAGCACGCACTTCGCACATCGCGGCACCCGCTGCTTCCGGAACCGCATCAGGTGCTGCAGCAGGCACCGAGGCATCTTCTGCATCCGCCGCCGTATCCGGTGCGGCAGGAACGGCTCAGACCGGTGATATGCCAGGCTCCGGCGGATACGGACAGTACGGACGCGAATACGGGCATCACGCATCACATCACAGCGAAACACATTCCGGTTACGGTTACGGACATCACGGTTACGGCTGCAGATAAAAGCAGAAAACAGGAAGAAGGTATCTTTTATGGAAGAATATCTGAAGCTCGGCGATATCTGCAGATCCTGCGGTATTTCTCCCGAGACGCTGCGCCGCTATGAGCGCACAGGTCTGATTCACCCTGCGGAGGTAAAAGGAAACGGGAGACGCTTTTATTCTGTGAGTCAGATGAACATTCTGAACATCCTGTGTCTTGGGAAAGATCTCGGAATTTCTCCCGTCCGTGCGAAGGATGCTCTTCGCGCCGGGGATTTTGCCGAAGAAAGATCCGGCTCCGAAGTGCAGGAGGAAAATCGTTCGGCCTCTGATATTTCCGATGCTGATATCTCCTCCGAAAACACACTCAGCGGTTATCTCCGTCTGATAGAAGAACAGAAAAAAGAAATTGCCGGGCAGAGAAAACGTCTCGACGAGCTGGAAAAAAGAGCCGATGCGAAACACTCTCTGCTGACGGCTGCGGAAATGTACCGGGCAGATCCGAAAACTCCGGAGAGAAAAACAGCGGACGTCACCGTCTATTTCCCGGAAATTCTCACAGAAGATCTTCTGCCCTTTCTCCGCAGCGCGGAGCTTTGGACATCGCTGCCGGCCGGTACGGCTCAGAGCGAAACGGAATGTATCCGTACCGGCATCTCTTTTTCGGATCCCGATGCGGAACGCCAGGCGAAGAGTTATCTCAGAGATGCGGAAAAAAGCGGATTTCACGGTACCTTCCCCTGCTTTTCCTTCCGCGGAACCAAAAAAGAACTCCTGACATTTGCCATGCGGACAGCAGGCGAGCATCCCGGTCTGTCCGTCTGGGTCAGACATCTCTTTACGCTCTGCAGAGAAACAGGAGAGGAAGAGGCGGAATATTTCGCCGGAATCTATCTTGTCTGATTTGTCCGGCGCGGTTCCGTTTTTCGTCATCTTTTTTTCGTAATCTTTTTCCGGAAGCTTTTCTCCTGCCTGAAAAAATCCCCCGACAGACTCCGGGGGATTTTTCCTTTTCATCGATTGCGGCCTCATTCCGCTCTCCGTATGCGTTCCGTCAGTTCCTGTCCTTTTCCGAGTCTCCTACCGACGGCAGGTGGAATCAGAATGCAGATCAGCAGAACAATTCCTGCCGCCACGGCAGCGGGAAGAACCGGTATGGAGAACGGGATGCCCCGGTAATTCATCGCCTGGTACAGCCAGTATGTCACCGCGGTACCCGCTGTCGCCGTCAGAATCAGCGCACCTGCAGCTATGGAAATTCCTTCCGTTATAAGCATCCGTTTCATCTGTCCGCCGGTCATGCCGATACTCTCCAAGACGGCCAGCTCCCGCTGCCGTTCCGTGAGGCTCCCGATCACCGTGTTGATATAATTCAGAATGCCGATCAGCGCCAGAAGGACGGCGATGCCGATGCCCGTCTCCATCATACCGCCCTGCGCCTCTTCCACGGATTTCATCTCGCCGATCTTCGATTCCAGCGAAAAGTCGGCGGCGTAAGGACTTTCATCGATCAGAGAGATCAGACGTTCCTCTGTCCGGCTGTCGTATTCCTGTTCATAACGTATCCCCACCTTGGATACGAAAAATTCCTCTGCAAAGGCTTTCAGGGCACGTTCGCTTACGATGACCGTCAGATGATAGCCCGACAGCGGACCGGTATAATAATTCTCGTCCGTCAGACCTGCGATGCGAAAAGTCTCCGCATTCTCCGGATTTCCGTAAGAAACTGCTGTCACACGTTTTCCCCGGACATCCTCCTCTGAAAAATCCAGACTGTCGCGGTAGAGAATACAGGTCTCCCCGCTGAGAAATGCCTCCTCGTCCGCGGGATTTTCCAGAGTACTGTTGAGACAGCGGAAAGAAGCCTCATCGATTCCCACCAGCATGGAAGGAAAATTCTCCGGGTGTTCCTGATATTCCGCCAGATCCTCCTCATAGGGAACAGTCATCCACATATCGTAAAATTCCCGCATCCAGACGTCGGAAAATTCCGGTTCCCGGGGAACGGTGATCTCCGAGCAGAATACCGGGTGAATCTCCCGCACTCCTTTTGCCGCCTCCATTTCCGACAGCATTTCTTCCGAAATCAGCTGCTCCCTCTCCTGCCGTTCCTCCAGCCGCAGCGTATCGTTGGAAATGACCAGGTCAAAATCCATGTAATTGGATACGATCGTCCGCGCCGCCTGACTTTCCAGCAGCGTGACCACGCAGAGGAATACCGACAGACTGACCGCCAGAGACATGACGACTACCGCCGTCTTTTTTCTGTCCTTTGTCAGCTGCAGTCTCACCATCTTCGTCAGCACGCCGCCGCGTCCCGTTTTCCGGAAATTTTTCCCGCCTGCGGAGGTCCGCCAGCCGAGGGCTTCCACCGGAGAGACGGAGGCTGCCATTTTCACGGGCTTTCTTCCGCCGGCCCATATCGTAAACGACACCAGCAGGATGGTGAGGAAAAAAACGACAGGATGGAAAGAAATGCCCGGCATCTCCTCTCCGCCGGCGCGGATTCCCAGAAAATGCAGGATGCGCGGCATCAAAAGGAAAGAAACAGCCGAGCCGGCGGCGATGCCGGCGGCGGTGCCGGCCGCGCCGATGAAAAGCATCTGGCAGCCCATGAGCTTTCTGATCTGCCTGCCGGTCATGCCCACTGTCTGCAGCAGTCCGTAGTAGCGCACGCTGCCCGATACCGAAATATACCATATATTGTAAATCAAAAGATAGGCGCAGAAGCAGGTGATCAGGATCAGCCCGCAGACGCCCGCCAGAATACTGACGGAAGCCGCATAGTCCCCTGTAAATATTAGAGACTGCTGCTTTCCGAGATTCAGACTTCCGCGGATCTCATCCTGTTTTTCGGAGGACATGACGTTCTGACGGAAATCCAGGAAACACCGCCCCGATGTCACATCGGACAGCTGATGGCCCGACTGGCGGTAAAAAGCTTCCGATACGTAGAAGACCTGCCTGTCGCCGTAGCCGTCCCAGATGCCGCAAATGTAGAAATCCGCCGTATGCGTTCCCTCCGCGTCGCCATACTCCATCGGAAAAGAATCTCCGATTCCGAGGTCGGAAAGCCCGCAGCTTTCCAGCAGCTCTTCCGTGACCATCACATCGTAAAGATCCTGCGGGTATTCACCTCTGACCCGTTCCCGCGCAGGCTCCATGATCCGGTTCCAGTAGACGGGATCCGCCCAGCACAGTCCCGCGTTCAGAGTCCGATCCGCTTCCGTGGCTATGGCATAGCCCGCCACCGCCACCGTCCCCAGAGCTTCCACATCGGAATCTTCCCCGAGAATCTCCCGCTGTTTCTCCGTCAGCCCGTAGAGAACGGCATCGAAATCTCCGCCGTTGAGACGGATATTCTGGATTTTCTGCGTTTTAAAATAGGTCACGCCCACCGTAAGAATGCTGAAGAGCAGAAAGGCGGATAAAAAGACGGCGGAGACCATGATAATGCTTCTCCTGCGCCCGCTTTTCAGCGAGCGGAGAGCCATTTTCCGGATGACAGTCCCATTTTCATTTTTCATGACCACTGTCCCTCCCTCTGCAGAATTTTTCCGTCCTCGATGCGGACGATGCGGTCCGCCGTCTGGGCGATATCGTTATCGTGAGTGATGAGAACCAGAGTCTGGCGGAATTCCTTCGCCGCCGTCTTCAGCAGTCCTATGACATCGTGACCGGTGCCTGAATCCAGATTTCCCGTAGGCTCATCTGCCAGGACGATGGCCGGTTTGGAAGCGATGGCTCTGGCGATGGCCGTTCTCTGCTGCTGTCCTCCGGACAGAGCGTGAGGAAGAGCCTCTCTTTTTTCCGTCAGACGGAGCACTTCCAGTATGTGATCCACAAATTTCCGGTCGATCCGGGCTCCGTCCAGTTCGACGGGAAGAACCACGTTCTCATAGACATTCAGATCCGGCACCAGATTGTACGTCTGAAAGACGAATCCCACCTTTCTGCGCCGGAAAACTGCCAGCTCCTCCCGGTTCATCCCGGCGAGATTTCTGCCGTCCACAATTACCTCTCCCTCCGTCGGTGTATCGAGTCCGCCGATCATGTGAAGCAGCGTGCTCTTGCCGCTTCCTGACTTTCCTATGATCGATACGAATTCTTCCTCCCGGACGGAAAAATCCACGCCGTCCAGCGCTTTTACCGTATTTTCCCCCAGGCGGTAATACTTTTTCAGACTTTTTGTCTGTACGATCCACGGTTTCATCGCTCTGCCTCCTTCCTGCAGCTGTGAATTCACAGCTCTGAAACCTCTTTTCAACGATATCTCAAGCATATCGCATGAAAATCACAGACCGTTCACAGACGGAAAGGATCACAAAACTGTGAAAGTGCCGCATCTTCTTTCCCCGATTCCGGCGTTTTCTCTCCGTCAGCTCATCTTTGGCGGATCGTTGGGAAGAAAGATCAGAAATTCCGATCCCTTCCCCAGCTCGGAGCGCACTTCCAGCCATCCTTTCTGCATCTCGACGATTTTCCGGGCGAGATAAAGACCGATTCCGATCCCCTCTTCTCCGCATACCTCCGGTTCCCGGTAAAATCGGGTAAAAATCGCGGCCTGCCGCTCTTTCGCGATGCCTTTTCCCGTATCCCGCACGGAAATTTTGGTAAAAATTTCCTGAACTTTTACATCGACGCTGACAAATCCGTTTTCCTCCGTATATTTCACTGCGTTGTCCAGCAGATTGAAGACGGCCTCCTCTGTCCACTTTCTGTCATGACGCAGAAAAACGCTGCCGCACCGGACGGACAGCCGGATATTCTTTTTCTCCGCTTTTGGCACCACGGCAGCTACCGCACCGCTCAGCGCCGTACGCAGATCTGACGTCACGCTGTGAATCCGGATCACACCGGTTTCGAGTCTCGACATTTTCACCAGACTCTGCAGAAGAAAGTCCAGTCGGTCCAGATGCTTCTCCGCCAGCGAGAGGAAATGACGCCTCTCCGCCTCTGAAAGTTCTCCTTCCAGAAGCTCCAGACAGATTTTCAGATTAGCTGCCGGCGTCCGGATCTGATGAGAGATGTCCGAAATCAGCTCTTCGATCTGCCGCTTCTCCTCTCCCGCCTCCTCCGCTCTCCGCCTCAGGATCCGTTCCGCTTTCGCCAGCTGAACGCCGGTTCTTCCCCACAGGGTATCCTCCGTCTCTTCCTCCGCGATAATGCGTTCTCCGGAAATGAGACGTTCCAGATTTTCTCCGACGCGTGCGGCGTACCGTGCCGCGTCTTTCCGTATTCCCGCCGCCTTCCGCCACATCGCAAAAGCGGCCGCCGCGCAGACGGCGGCGATCAGCCAAGCCACTGGTACCCCATCCCGTAAATATTGGAAATATACCTGCGGCCGTCCTGTTCGATCTTTCCGCGGAGGCGGTTGACATTGACTGCCAGCGTGTGTTTTTCGACAAACTGTCCTCCCTCGTCCCAGAGCCGGTCTAAAAGGACTTCATAGGTCAGAAGCTGACCCGGATGAAGTATGAACTGGCGCAGGAGCCGGAATTCCGTGGGCGTCAGACGGCAGGCTTCTCCTCCCGCCGTGATTTTCGCCCGCTCAAAATCCACCGTCAGATAGCCGTCCTCAAAGACGGAAGACTCCTCCTTTCCGCTGCGTCGCAGGATGAGGGCGATCTTTTTCAGCAGGATTTTCATGGAAAAAGGCTTGGGGATATAGTCTTCCGCTCCCAGTTCATATCCCCGCAGCGCATCTTCTTCCAGATCCCGGGCCGTGAGAAACAGCACCGGAACGGAAGGCAGGCTCTTCCGGATCCGGCTGCAGAAGGAAAATCCGTCGCCGTCCGGCAGATTGACGTCCAGAAGGATGAGACCGATTTCCGCCGGTCCTTCTTCTGATCCTTTTTTTCCTTCTGTTCTGCAGAGGCGTTCCGCATCTGCCAGGCAGCCTGCCTCTGCTGTGTAATATCCATCTTTTCCCAGAGCATAGCAGATCCCTTCCCGGAGGTTTTCGTCATCCTCCACCACAAGTATTCTCTTCATGTAAATTTTCCTCCCTGCCGTTTTTCATAATTTATCCGATATTTATTGCCGTTTTTCTCTATTTTACTTCAGAACGGTCCGGCATTCCACGGGGGAGGACAAGTATCACAGAACTGTGACACTTCACCGCTCTGCGCCCACCGATCTGCGGTACACAAAAAAGGCTGCGGCGGCAGTCACCGCTTCCGCGATCCAGAAAGCGTGCCAGACGCCGGACGGACCGGTCAGCCGGCTGAGAATCCACGCCGCGGGAATGATGATTACAGCATAGCGAAGCAGGGAAATCACCAGCGATGGAACGCCTTTGCTCAGACCTTCCAGAGCGCCGCAGGATGTGACAGATACAGCGGAAATGACAAATCCGGCACTGATAATGCGCAGAGCCGTCTCTCCCGCACGTACCGTTTCCTCGCTTTCCGTGAAAAGTCCCGTGAGCCTGTCCGGCACCGCGAGACAGATGAGAGTTCCTATCAGCATGATGACTGCTGTCAGTCCCAGCGTAACACGATAAATCTTTTTCACTCTGCCGTATTCCCCCGCACCGTAATTGTACCCGATCAGCGGCCGCATGCCCTGAATGATTCCGTTTGCCGGCAGATAGAGAAAAGTCTGCAGCTTGTAATAGATTCCGAGAATTACGACATACATCTGCGAATAGGAAGCCAGAATTCCGTTGAGAGCGGAAATCAGAAGAGACGGCAGTGCCAGATTCAGAACGGCGGGAATGCCTACGGCATAGAGCCTGAGGTCCATTTTTCCCGCACCTTTCAGATATTTCCGGGAAATGCGGATACTTCCCGGTCTTCTGATATAGACGATCAGGTAGATGATCAGCGTCAGTACCTGTCCGATTCCCGTCGCCAGAGCAGCCCCTTCGATGTCCATCCGTGGAAACGGTCCGATACCGAAGATCAGAAGCGGATCAAGAATAATATTGGCGATACAGCCCGCCATCAGAGCCGCCATCGTCACTTTCATTCTGCCCGTCGCCTGAAATATTTTTTCGAAGGATACGCCTGTTACTATCACAACGGTGAACAGAAACGCAATGCTGCAGTAACGTGTCCCCATTGAAACCACGCTTTCTTCCGCGGTGAACAGACCCAGAAAAAAAGGCATGATCATGATGCATACCACCGTCAGTACGATTCCGTGAATGACGGTCAGGAACAGGCCTCTGACGGCCGCCGTATTGGCCTTTTCTCCGTCTCCGGCTCCCAGATAAAAGGAGATCGCGGCATTGATACCGATTCCGAATCCGATACCGGCCGCGTTGATGAAATTCTGGACCGGATAGACCAGTGACAGCGCTGTCATGGCGTCCTCACTGATCCTGGCTACGAAAAAACTGTCGACGATATTGTACAGAGAATTGACCAGCATGGAGATCACCATCGGCAGTGCCATCGACAGAATCAGCGACAGAACGGGCTTTTCCCTCATAAACTTTTCATCCATTTTTCTTCCTCTCTTTTTCTTTCCATACTCCTGTTCTTTTCCTGTTTCTCGTCCTGCGCTCCGCCGTCCGGACCGCCATCTGTGCCGCATCTGCCGGTCAGCAGAACCGGACGCCGGATCAAAACCGGGTCAAAAACGCAGAAAGCCACACAGCCGCAATCTCATACAGCTGTGTGGCAAAAAGATGGCATCGCCCGGAAAAGTCCACCGCAGGTTTTAACTGAATCTATTATCTACAGGCGGAAGAAAAGTGTCAAGCTTTTCCGCGGGATTCATGCCGTTTTCTATAATAGTTTTTCTTTCAGAGTACCATCTAAAGTACCATCTCATCCTTTTTATCCTTTCCGGACTTCAGCATTCACCGGACCGGATCAGAAAAGTATTCCCATACTTTCCACCCATTCTGCGATATCTGCCGGATCGGTGCTTCCGGAAAATCTCTGACCTGCGAGCCACTCCGCATCCGGCGCAAAACTCTGCAGATTTTCCGCGCTGGAACCGATTCCGCTGGAGGAAGAGGACGGCGATCTGTGCCCGCGTGGCGTCGCCCTGCGGATCAAAACGGTTATTTTCCAGACCGTTTATGATGCCGTTTGCCCTCGCCCAGTCCACTGCCACGGAAGCGTAAGACGAAATGTCGCTTTCATCGGAAAAATCGGTTCCCGCATCCGCCTGAGGACTTCCGGCA
>CAJFPD010000077.1 GCA_904398315.1 Candidatus Alangreenwoodia gallinarii
GCTCCGGCGGCTCCGGCGCATCATACGGAGCAAAAGAATGATATTTTTCGACAAAGATCTCCGGCTCCGCCAGGCGGAACTTATAGATGCTCTGCTTGACATCGCCTACCATATAGACATTATCTCCCCGGCTGATCTTCTGAATCAGCGTCTCCTGCAGGATGCTGCTGTCCTGGTATTCATCGACAAAAATGACCCGGAAATGTTTTCTGACATCTGATGCAGCTTCTTCATGATCCAGAATCTGAAGAGCCAGATGCTCGATATCGTTAAAATCCACCAGAGATTTTTCCCGCTTCTTCGCTGTGAAAATCCCGTGAAATTCCTTTACGAGGCTGCACAGATATTCCGCCGGTTTCCCGGTCGACCGGATGCGTGCAAGAGTCTCCTCTTCCGGAAGGGAAGCGAATTCCTCCGACATCTCTTTCATCCTTTTTTTCATCTTATTTCGGAGAGCCGCGACCGTATCCTTTATTTCATTGTAGTCTTCCTTGTCATCTTTTCCGGCGGTAAAGCGTTCGTATGTTATATTTCCGGCTTTCTGCAGGACTTCAAAAAATCCGCTGCCGTCTTCCGCCGTCCGTGCCCTCTCTTTTGCATCACGCAAAGCCGCTGTCATTCTCTCAGCGATCCCCGCGATTTTCTGAAAATCCGCCTCCGCCTTTCTGAAAATCGACGGAATATCCGCCGTCATATCGCAGACCTGTCGTGCCGTCTGCTTTGCTTCCTCTGCGAGGCGGCACGCTTCCTTCATCATGCGGAGACAGACCGGAGATCTGCGGAATTCCTCAGGACCGGCATTCAGCGATCTGCAGGCAGCCTCCAGCCAGTCGAAGGGACGGGGCATCGTCATGATAAACCGGTACACCGAGAGAATCATTTCTTTTACCTTTTCTTCGCTCCTCACACCGGCATACTGGCGCAGAAAACAGAGGAATGCCTCATCTTCCTCCTCAAAATGACGGTCAAACATCTCTCCGAGAGCTTCTCCCTGCAGAATCTGACGTCTCGCCTCATCGCAGACCGCAAAATCCGCCTCCGTATCTGTCAGATAAAAATATCTGCGTATGATATTCATAGAAAATTTATGGAATGTACTGATATCTGCAGAATGCGCTTTTCTCAGCTGAGTGCGGAGAAATTCCGTCTTTCTGTGTTTTTCCCCGCCGCTGTCGCCGGAGGATGCGGTCTCATCCACCAGCCTGCGGATCTCTCCGGAGATCGATTTCAGTATCTTTTCTCTCATCTCAGCCGCTGCCGCATTGCTGAACGTCACCACCAGCATCTCGTCCACGGAAATGCCGTCCTTCAGAATCAGCTGCTTGATGCGCTCTGTCAGCACCGCCGTCTTTCCCGATCCTGCAGCAGCCGAGACGAGAATATCGCTTCCCCGTGATCCGATAGCCTGTTCCTGCTCTTCTGTCCACCTCATAATAATCTGTCTTTGCCTTTCCTCTGACTTATTTTTCCTTTTTTCCCACATATAGCTGAAGCGGCTTTATAGGAAATATTTTAACATACAACCGGCTTCTCCGCACAGAAACCTCCGCCCTTTTCCGCCGCACGGAAACGGAAAAACTTTTCCGAATCTGCGGAAAGCATCCGTCAATTCTGATATAATTTACGGCAGATCATCGATCTATACTGACTCACTTATGAAAGTTTTCAGAGGAAATATCATGAAACAGACGACTACACTGATCATACTTGACGGATTCGGCCTGAGCGGCCGTAAAGAAGGCAACGCAGTTGCCGCAGCACACACTCCGAATCTTGACCGGCTCTTTTCGGACTATCCTCACGCTGTCCTGCAGGCCAGCGGCGAAGCTGTGGGACTTCCGCACGGACAGATGGGAAATTCCGAAGTAGGTCATCTCAACATCGGCGCCGGAAGAATCGTCTATCAGGATCTGACCCGGATCACCAAAGCGATCAAAGAACGTACTTTTTTCGACAATGCAGTCCTGAAAGAGGCGGTGACCCGCGTAAAAAACAACGGCGGTACACTTCATATCGCCGGCCTTCTGTCCGACGGAGGCGTACACAGCCATATCGATCATCTTTTCGCACTTCTGGATCTGGCCGCTTCCGAATCGCTGTCCCGGGTCTATGTCCACTGCTTTCTCGACGGACGCGATGTACCGCCGAGATGCGCGCAGACATACATCTCTCAGCTGGAAGAATATATGAAAAAGACCGGTACGGGCAGAATCGCCACTGTCTCCGGCCGTTACTATGCCATGGACAGAGATAAACGCTGGGAACGCGTCAGCCGGGCTTACGATACCATGACCGGCGCGGGAGGTGAAACAGCATCTTCCGCTTCGGAGGCGCTTCACCTCGCTTATGAACGCGGAGAAAACGACGAATTCGTCCTTCCGACGGCCGTAGCAGGTTCTGACGGCGCCGTCAGAAACGGAGACTCCGTCGTCATGATCAACTTCCGTCCGGACCGCGCCCGTGAACTCACCCGCGCCTTTACGGATGACAGTTTTGAAGGTTTTGAGAGAAAAGTCCGGCTGCAGGACATCTACTATGTGTGCATGACACAGTACGATGCTTCCCTGAAAAACGTCCGGATCGCTTTTCCTCCGGAAGAATACAGAAATACACTGGGGGAATATCTCTCCTCACTCGGCAAAAAACAGCTTCGCCTGGCGGAGACGGAAAAATATGCTCATGTGACGTTTTTCTTCAACGGCGGCGTCGAAGAGCCGAATGAAGGGGAGGACCGGATCCTGATTCCTTCGCCGAAGGTGGCTACCTACGATCTGAAGCCGGAGATGAGTGCTCCGGAGATCCGGGAGGCTGCACTGAAGGATCTGCGATCCTGCGAACACGACGTCATCATCATCAATTTCGCCAATCCGGATATGGTGGGTCATACCGGCATATTTGACGCTGCCGTCCGGGCGGTGGAAACGGTTGACAGCTGTGTGGGCGATATCGTATCCGAAGTGCTGCGTTCCGGCGGAAATCTATTCCTGACGGCCGACCACGGCAATGCGGATCTCATGACAGATGAAGACGGCAGCCCCGTCACGTCCCATTCCACGAATCCCGTGCCTGCCATTCTGATAACCCCTGATCCCACAATCAGTCTGCGCGGGGAAGGAATCCTGGCAGACATCGCTCCTACGCTTCTGGATCTCATGGATCTTCCGCAGCCGCCGGAGATGACAGGCCGGACGCTGCTCGTGCGCGGCTAAAAATTCCGGCGGAATCCGGCCGGGCGGAAATATTTTTTCCATACAGCAGAAGAGCCCGCGGGAAAAGAAACTTCCTTTTCCCGCGGGCTCTTCTGCTCCGTACCGTTTTGTCCTCCGGACCTGTTTCACTGCTCTCCGGCCGAAATCAGCGCCATCTCCCCTGATTTCAGACGGAATCCGGGACATTTATCCCCCTGAGGCTGTGATCGATCCGCCAGATTATCGCAGCGGTTTCTCCGCGCGTTATCGTCCGTTCCGGCGCAAAGCTGCCGTCGGGATTTCCCGACATGATACCGCAGACAGAACAGTAGGCGATTCCGTCCACAGCCCACTCCGATACCTCATCCAGATCGGTATAATCGATGGCAAAGCTCCAGTCCGATGCGGGCTGAATGTTCAGCAGCGGAGACGCCCGCTGGATCATGACTGCTGCCGTCTCCCGGTCCACCGTCCGGCCGGGCTCAAATCTTCCGTCAGTTCCCTGTACGATACCCGTATCATATGCCCAGGACAGCGCTTCCGCAAACCATTCTCCGCCGCCCACATCGGAGAAGGTTCCCGGCTGCAGGCTTTTTTCATATGTGCCGCCCCGCATACGGAACAGAACCGATACCATCATCGCCCGCGTCATCGGTTCTTCCGCGCCGAAATCCTCCGGACCGTTTCCGCTCATATACCCCTGTCCGGTCGCATAAGCGGCATACTCCGCGTACCAGGCTTTTGGCTCACTGCTTTCCCCGCTCTCTGCCTCCGCTGCCCACACCGCAGCGGGAGTCAGACAGGCCGTCGCAAGAGCGAAGAGCAATGCCGCACAGAACAGAGCGAAAGAAAACGGCTGTCCCGCCGCTCCGCATCCTCTGAAGTGATAATCTCCCATAATTCATCCCTCCGCGTCTATTCTACAACAGCTGCATTACAGAGGGATGGTATTCCTGTTACCAGAATATTACATATCGGTCACATTTCTGTTACATCACAACAGATGTATCAGAATAGCTGCTGCAAAAGCCAGGATGGTTATAATCCACACCGCCGCATTTTTCTGACGGTTCTGTGAGAAAAAAGATCTCAGTACCGCTGCCAAAAAAGCTATACTTCCCACCGTCGCGAGGTTAAAAATCAAAAAAACAGAGGTTGATATCACTGCAGAAGAAACCAGACTAACGTTCACATTAATTAATGTAAATATTCCAATAAAAATCGTCATAATCACAATCACATTGGAATAGATATTACGTTCTATATATCGAATATCATCTTTTTTCTGTTCTATTTCTTCCATATCTGCCTGAAACAACTCTGTATATCCGGCCAGTCCGCTAAATTCCATTTCATTTTGAAATGTTCCTCTGTATACTTCTTCCGGAGCGGCTGACAGTCTCTCAAAGGTAACAGATGCGATTTCATCGTATGCTTTCAAGTGAATCGCCTCGTTTGACAAATTCGTAATTCTGAAAAATACCACCGTTTTATGACCCGGATAATAGATCGGCGCGTCTAATGTCAGACCCTGACGTATTCTGCTGTTTCTGAGATGAACTCGGGCTACTGTATCCTCCGGTAAATTAATGCCTTCCACACATTGAACAAAAATAGATTCACCGGGTTTTAAAATGCAGCTTTCACGATGATGATCCTCCAAAGTACAGTAATATCTTGCACGCAAATCATAGCAAACCGATTGAATATTTTCTTCAACATAATCCTGCAGCAGCCCCTCGCGGGCCAGATTTCTTATTTCATTATCTGTAAACACCTGCTGTTGCCTCCATTTCCATGTCATGCTCCGATACGTGTGATTATAGCACTGAACTATTTCCGAAACAACCTCGATGCCGCTTTTCCGATGATCTTTTCCGCGATCCGTATGCCGTCTACGGCTGCCGACATGATGCCTCCGGCATATCCGGCGCCTTCGCCGCCCGGGTAAATTCCCGCCGCCGACAGGCTCTCCAGAGAATCATCCCTCAGAATCCGTACGGGTGAAGAGCTCCTGGTCTCCACGCCGGTGAGAACGGCGTCTGCCATATCAAATCCGCGTATTTTTTCCGCCATCTTCGGCAGCACCTCCCGCATGGCTTCCGTCACGTAACCGGGAAGACACTGATCCAGATCCGTCCAGCGCACACCCGGACGATACGTCGGATTTACGCGGAATTCCGAAGACTTGGTGCCTGCCGTACCTGCATCCTCCTCGTCTGTGACCGCCATATCTGCAGTCTCTCCGGTTTCTGCCGCTTTCCGGCTGCCGGGATCCTCATCTGCCGGGATCCGTTTCTTCCGTTTTTCATCCCTGGCGCTTTGCGCTTCGCCGGATCGCAGAAAGTCACCCAGGCGCTGTACCGGAGCGAAATAATTTCCGCCGCCGGCTTCGTAGGCCCGATGCTCCAGTTCCTCCTGAAAATCGATGCCCGCCAGCGGATTTTCCTCACTGCCTCCGTAATCGGAGACCCCTATGTCCACCAGAAGAGCACTGTTGGCATTCTTTCCGCTGCGGGAATGATAACTCATGCCGTTGGTGACGACGCCGCCTGCGAAGGAAGCTGCCCCTACCACATAACCTCCGGGACACATGCAGAACGTATAGACACCTCTGCCGGAGGAAGTGCGGGCCGACAGCTTATAAGACGCCGCTCCCAGGCGGCCTTCTTCATCATTGTGCTCCATCCCGTACTGCGCCATATCGATCATGATCTGCGGATGTTCGATTCGCACTCCCGCGGAAAAAGGCTTCGCCTCCATCTTGATTCCGCTCTGAAAAAGCATACGGAACGTATCTCTGGCGCTGTTTCCCACAGCGATGACCGCATCATCGCAGGCGATTATCTCCGGACCGTCCGGACCGTCCACCCTCAGCGCGGAGATTCGCTTTTCCGCCTTTCCCCGGGCTTTCTCGCCGTCCGGATGAAACTGCAGTCCGGTCACCTGTGTTTCAAAGCGGATTTCGCCGCCCAGAGAGAGGATCTTTTTCCGGATATTTTTCACCACAATCCGCAGCACATCTGTTCCTACGTGAGGCATATGGCGGTATGCGATTGCGGGATCGGCTCCTGCTTCGATGAGCTCTTCTTTCACTTTCGCGATCCGCGGATCTCTGATCCCCGTCGTCAGCTTACCGTCAGAAAAGGTGCCGGCGCCGCCCTCTCCGAACTGAACGTTGGAAACCGGATCCAGTTCACCGGTGCTCCAGAAATGCTCCACGTCCCGCGCCCGCCGGTCCGCATCTCTGCCCCGTTCCAGCACGACAGGCCTCAGCCCCGCCTCTGCCAGAATCAGAGCTGCGAACATGCCGCAGGGACCGAATCCCACGACGACAGGACGGACTGTATTCCGGCCCGCACTCTGCTCCTCGTTCTGTTCCGCATTCTTCTGTGCCGGCGTCTCCGGCAGCTCATAGCGTGTCTCTTCCACTCTCTCCAGCGCGACGCCTTTTCTTTTTTTCATTCGTGAAAGGAGTGCTTCTTCGTTTCTGACCTTAAAATCCACAGTATATACAAAACGGATGTGTGGTTTTTCCCTGGCATCCACCGATTCCTTCACGATTTTCCATTCCTCCGGTTTAAAATTCCGGATTCCGAGCTTATGTCCGATCTTCTTCGGTATTTCGGAAACCGGCTCTTCCCGCTTCAGACGGATCTGACTGATTCTCAGCACTGCAACTCTCACCTCTCATCCATGTCCGGATCTGCCGATCTGTATATCTCTCATTCATCTTCCGACCTATTTCCGCTTCCGCTGCCGGCTCTGCTGCCTCTCTCCTCTGCTGTCCGTCCGCCGAGCCTGCCGGCTACCGCGCCGGAAGACCACGCCCACTGCAGATTGAAGCCCCCGCAGCGGCCATCCACATCTGCAACTTCACCGCAGAAATAAAGACCTTCTGTCAGACGTGACTGCATCGTCAGAGGATCGATTTCCTCCCGCCTCACTCCGCCGCAGGTCACCTGCGCTTCGTTCCAGCCCTTCGTATGAGCCACCGGAACGCGCAGATTTTTCAGAAGAGACGCGGCGCTGACAGCCGTCGCAGAACTCAGCTCCGACAATGTTTCCGCCAGATGTTCATTTACTATTCCTTCAAGAATTTCCTTTAATTTTCTTCCTTCTTTCTGTCTTCGGCTGATCAGAATCCGTAGCTCCTCTTCTGTCTTTTCCGGCACGAAATCACATATAATATCGTAACGTGGTCCGCCAAAGGAAGGGCATGAGGAGTCGCCGGAATATACCGTTTCCTCCTGCTCCGCTTTTTTCTCAGGATCCCGCCGTCTTTTCCCCGACCCCGGCGGCAGTCCTTCCATGCAGCGTGTGAGATCGAAAACGCAGATTCCGGAAATCCCCGTTCCCGTAAACTGTATTTCTCCCCGTTCCTCCGCAATCTTTCTGCCGTCTCTGCAGAGCGTCACAATTCCTTTCGCCCTGACGCCCTTCAGGCCCGTCAGAAAAACTGCGTCCGATTCCACCGCCGTCAGCGCCGGACGCGGCGGAACCAGCGTATGCCCGAAAGCCCGTGCAAAACCGTAACCATCTCCCGTGCTCCCTGTCTTCAGACCCGCTCTGCCGCCGCAGGCGATGATGAGATTCCGGCACACGATACGCCGTCCGGATTCGAAAAGAACGGAAAAACGCTCTGATCCGGTATTCCTCCCGGCCGCTTTTCCCTCTGCCGACACAGCTCTGTCGCCCAGCATCATCCGGCATCCTCTCCTCTGAGCTTCTCTCGTAAGAACGCGGATGAGAGAGACTGCCTGTCCGGAATAGGGATAGTATCTTCCCCCTTCTTCCAGTCTGGTCATCAGACCGGCTTCGGAAAAAAATTCCAGAGTATCCTCCACGCTGAAAGCGTTCAGAACGGAGGATACAAAACCGTCCCCGCATCCATTATATCCCTCTTCTCCGCAGTACGCATTCGTAAAATTACACCGCCCGTTTCCCGTAACGGCCAGCTTCCTGCCGGCCCGGTCATTGCCGTCTGCGATGATAACAGAGGATCGCTCCGCTGCCGTGATACCGGCCGTCAGGCCGGAGGCGCCGGCTCCCAGAACGAGAGTATCCGCCCTCAGGATTTCTTCCGCACAGATATCTTCTGCCACTTTCTGCGTATGACCTGTGCCTTTATGCTCTTTTCTGCCCTTTCTCTTCTGTCTGCTCCGGTTCAACGGAATCCTCCTCTCTGAGCCTGTCCGCCAGCTCTGAAATCTTCGCCAGCCGATGATTGACACCGCTCTTGCTGACCGGCGGCACGGTCAGTTCCGCCAGTTCCTTCAGCGAAAGATCCGGATGATTCAGCCGGATTTCCGCTACGCTGCGCAGCTTGTCCGGCAGATTTCTCAACCCGATTTTCTCCTCGATCAGCCGGATATCCGCTATGTGACGTCCCGCCGCATTGACCGATTTGTCCAGATTGGCGCTCTCGCAGTTTACGATGCGGTTGGCCGTATTTCGCATATCCTTTATGATGCGTATATTTTCAAATTCCAGCAGCTGGCTGTGCGCTCCGACGATATTCATAAAATCGACGATATGCTCGCTTTCCTTGAGATATGCGATATAACTCTCTTTCCTCCGGGTCACCTTGGCGTTCAGGCCGAAATGATTCATCAGTTTTCGGATATCGGAAGCGATATTCTCATTTTTACAGACGATTTCCAGATGATATCCCTTCTCCGGATGACTGACAGATCCGCTGGCCAGAAAAAGCCCCTTCAGATAGGCTTTCTTGCAGCATTTTTTTCGGATCACCGTCTGAGAAATTCCCTCGGTGAGAACATTGCTTCCCTCCCGGACTGTCATCAGCCCCGTCTCGCGCAGCATCTGTCCGCCTGTAGTCACATCGTCGAGCGTGATCCGGTAGGATTTTCCCTTCCGGAATCCGGTACTCTGAAGGATGTCGAGACTGGTGGGTGTGTCGAAATAAGACTGAATCATCTGTTTAAAATGACGCGCAATAGACGGATCCTCCGATGTGAGAGAGACGTTCATCCTCCCGCCGCCCATCAGACGGATCGATCCGTTCATTCTCGCAAATCCCGCGATTTCCGCCAGCATGCAGCATTTCTTCTCCGGAATCTCCTTCGACAGTTCCTTTTTTGTTTCCGATGAAAAAGACATCTCTCACCTCCGCCGTATTTTCGTATATCTGATTTCCTCCGCCGTTTCCTCAGCCGGATTCCTGCGGATTTTTCCGTTTTCTTTTTCTATGAATAAAAAAAGTCCTTCCGGCCAATCCTAACAGTGAAGACCGTTACTAATCTCACAGGCAGGCAGCCGGACGGTCTCATCTTGCGGCTGCCCGGGAAAGGTGATACGCATGAACAAGACTACTACAGTACAGTGCAAGGTTTCCGAATGTGTCCATTTCGCAGACGATTACTGCACGGCAGATTCTATCAAAGTGAAAAGCCAGGCAGGCCTGCTCTCTGACTGCACCTGCTGTGCCGAAACCGAATGTTCTACCTTCAAGAAAAGATAGGGCACATCATCCGGAAAAAACAGGCGGTCCGCTTTTCGGGCCGCCTGTTTTTTCATGCCCCGTGAATCAGACTGAGGATGATGTTGGCAATCCGCCCGGCATCGTGGCGGACCGTACCGTCCGAAATTTCAATTAAGTTACTTTCTATGGGAATGATACCCATTTCTTTCAGTTCTCTGCGATCCTCCTCGGTAGCACACATCTGCCCGGTTCCGGCATCGGTATAGGAACGCAGTTCCTCATCCCTGCAGATATGATCGTTGATCAGTATGTACTCTATGACATGTTCGCCGAGATAACGCTCGATGGCACGTGCATAATCCGTCACCGAATAACCGTCTGTCTCTCCGGCCTGAGTCATGACGTTGCATATCAGAACCTTCATGCCTCCTGCCTTCTGAATCGCATCGCTGATACCGGTCACCAGCAGGTTCGGAATAATACTGCTGTACAGGCTTCCGGGGCCGAGTACGATCATGTCCGCTGCCATAATCGCATCGACGGCGGACTGCAGCGGCCTGGCTCCGGACGGATCCAGAAAGACCTCCCGTATCGGACTGTTCATGCGGCAGACAGCATGAGGAATCTGCGATTCGCCCCGTACGACCCGGCCGTTTTCCAGCCGGGCGCACAGCGTCACATTATCCGAAGTGACAGGTATCACTTTTCCCTTTATTCTGAGAATGTCGTGCAGCTTTTCGACGGCCAGTTCAAAATCTCCGTAGATATCTGTCAGCGCGGCCAGGAAAAGATTGCCCATGTTCTGCCCTTTCAGTCTTCCTCCCCGGAAACGGTACTGGAGCAGTCTCTCCATGATATCCTCCTCGTCAGCCAGAGCGAGGATGCAGTTTCTCACATCTCCCGGCGGAAGCATACCGAGATCGGCTCTCAGCATTCCTGATCCTCCGCCGTCATCCGCCACCGTCACGATGGCGGAGATATGATTGTCACCGTTCACCTTCAGTCCTCTCAGAAGAACGGAAAGTCCGGTTCCTCCGCCGATGACGACGATCCTCGGACCGTCTGCTCCGCTCCTGACCGAAGGCGGGTGATAATAATCCATGATATTCCCCTCCTAACGCTTCAGAATATCGCGGTGAACCGTCGATACCTTTCTTCCCTGTTTTTCAAAGATCTCTGAAAATTCGTTGGCCATAGCCACGGAACGGTGCTGACCTCCCGTGCATCCGAAGGCGATGACGAGACTGCGCTTGCCCTGCCGGATAAAATAAGGGATCAGACATTCCGTCAGCTCCGTCACGCGCTCCACAAATTCCTTAGATTCCGGAAATTTCATGACATATTCCCGCACTCTTCTGTTATTTCCCGTCAGCTGTTTCATGCTCTTCAGATAATAGGGATTCGGCACGAAACGGACATCAAACACCATGTCGGCATCCATGGACATACCGTGTTTGTAGCCGAAGGACTGTACCGTTATGAAAAAAGTGTCCCCGTCTTTTTCCTCATTCAGCATATTCTGCAGCCGGTTCTGCAGATCTGCGGGCTTCAGACCCGTAGTGTCGATGATGAAATCCGCATTTTTGCGTACCGGATTCATCAGTTTTCGCTCCCGGCGGATGGCTTCCGTATTGGTACCTCCGTCTCCCGCCAGAGGATGGATCCGTCTCGTCTCCTTGAAACGGCGGACCAGCGCCTCATCGGAGGCTTCCAGAAAGAGAACCTTCACTTTCGTTCCGGAATTCTTCAGTTCCTCCAGCACTCTGACCAGATCGCTGAAAAACTCCCGCCCCCGGATGTCCATGACGAAAGCCGCTCTGTCCATATTGATGCGGTTCTGCTTTTCCAGCGTGATAAAGGACTCTAAAAGGGCGGGCGGCATATTATCGATACAGTAATACCCCATATCCTCCAGATAATTCATGGCGTTGCTCTTGCCCGCGCCGGAAAGTCCCGTTACGATTATTGCTTCCATAATTTTCACCATCCTGACCGGAATTCGATGACGCTACGGCGTCACGCTCAGATTGATCACTCTCGCCGGATCCAGACCGGCGGCTTCGATGCGCGACACAGCGTTTTCACATGTTCCTACCCGGTCGGGCACATGCGCATCGCTGCCTATGATAAACTTTACCCCATACTCTGATGCGAGCTTTATCTCGTCCACGGTGAGCTGACGATGGCGATTGCTGATCTCCATAAAGACGCCGAGCTTCGCACATGCTTCCACCACTTCGTCAAGAAAGACAGCTCCCTTATCGCCGGGATGTGTCAGAGTCCGGATCCTGTTCTTTTCCAGAGCGCGGAGTACCAGATCCGTGTTTTTCCGCATCAGCGCCCGGGAATACTCTTTCCGGTGCGCCGATATCAGATTTCTCCCGTGAAGCGCCAGGGAAGACAGAGGATTGTGCCCCAGCGTTCCGAAATGATATCCCGCTATGACAAAATCGTACAGCTCAAATTCCTCCGGCCTGACGTCGAGCTCCCCCGAAGGATTGATGATATTCGCCTCCACCGACATGTAGATCTGAATATCATCGTACCTGCGGTTCAGCGCATCGATTTCCGCCCTCATATGCGGAATCCGGCTGCGCCGGAATCCGTATCCTATATGTCCCGGGCCGTGATCTGTAATAGCGATGGAAGTCAGCCCCTTTCTGCGGGCCTCCTTTACGTTGTCTTCTATCGTTCCCCTGCCGTGAGAATATACGGTATGTGTATGCCAGTCAAATGTAAGTTTATATTCCATTTTCTGTATTCTGTCATCTCCGATCTCTCTGTTCCGCAGCTCCGGTTTCCGGAATTGCGGTTTTTCCTGTTCTCCTTTCGCAGTGCTTCCCGGCCGCGCCGGTTCAGCTCTGCCGCTTTCTCTCTCCGATGATCCGGACCTCCGGCTCCAGTTCCACGCCGGAGTGATCCCTCACTGTCATACGAACCAGATTGATCAGCGTCATCACGTCTTCCGCAGACGCTCCGCCTTCGTTGACGACAAAACCTGCATGCTTTTGTGAAACCCGGGCTCCACCCGCCGCGAGCCCGCGGCAGCCGGCTTCCTCGATGAGCTTTCCGGCAAAATAACCCTCGGGCCGCTTAAAAGTACTGCCGGCGCTGGGAAGATTCAGCGGCTGTTTTTCCGTCCTCCTGGCCGCCAGATCCTTCATACGCGCCAGAATTTCCTCCTGCCTACCCTCCGCAAGCCGCACCGTACAGGACAGGATGATGCCTCCGTTCTCCGCAAAAACGCTGCGGCGATAGCCCAGCTTCATCTCTTCTCTGCCGAACTCCCGGATTGTCCCGTCGGGCAGGAGAGCACGGCAGGAGACGAGAATCTGACTCATCTCTCCGCCGTAAGCTCCCGCATTCATAAAGACGGCTCCGCCCACACTTCCGGGAATTCCCGCCGCAAATTCCATCCCGGTAAGACCGGCGGATGCCGCAGCGGATGAGACGGCGGAAAGGAGTGCTCCGGCTCCTGCCGTCACGCAGTCTCTTTCGACGGAAATCTCCGCCATGTCTCTTCCCACGCGGATGACGACACCCCGGATGCCGCCGTCCAGCACGAGTATGTTGGAACCGTTGCCCATCACCGTATAAGGGATATGATTCCCCCGCAGACAGCCAAGGATACCTGCCATTTCCTTCTCTGAAGCAGGTCTGACGAGAAAATCCGCCGGTCCTCCGATGCGGAATGTCGTATAATCTCTCATATCCGCATTCCGCAGAAGGCGGGATTCCTCCGGCACAAGTTCCTTCAGCTTTCTGTATATTTCATCAAGATCCATGATTTTCCCTTCTCCTTTGCCCGTCTGCCTTCCGTCCTTTTTCCGGACAGACCCACATCGGATCCGTCCGGGAAAGGCCGCTACGGCATCTTTTTCTCCGCTTTCATGCTGCCGAGATCCGCCCCGTCGGCAAGTCTTTTCAGTGTAAAAAGACCGTTTTCCAATGTCATATAGGAATGCTGAGTCCCGCCCTTCGGAATCGAAGTGGATCCCGGATTCATGTAATAGTACTCTCCCATGTCCTTTAGAGCGGAAATATGTGTATGTCCGTTCAGCATGACGTCAAAGCGGACGAAAGGAGGCGGGGAAGCGGGACTGTACACATGTCCGTGAGTGGCGAACAGCAGAAGCCCGTCAGCCTCGATCACCTCGTAGGTATTCATCAGCGGAAATGAGAGAACCATCTGATCCACCTCTGAATCGCAGTTTCCCCTGACGGCGGTGATCCGATCTTTCAGCGAATTCAGAATTTCCATCGTGCGCTTCGTATCGTAATCCCCGGGAAGATGATTCCGGGGACCGTGATAGAGCAGATCGCCCAGCAGAAGAAGTCTGTCCGCACCCTCTCTTTCCCAGGCAGCCAGAAGCTGCCCGCAGTGCTCCGCAGAGCCGTGTATGTCTGAAGCTATGAGTAATTTCATTTTTTCCTCCTTAGTTACGCTCCGCCGCACTGATCCAGGAGACTGTCGATCACCTCACCGCAGAGATGAACAGAGCTTCCGTTTTGCACAAACTCCGAAGACAGTCTCAGATGCTCCGTATCGCTGATATCGAGCACCGGCAGAGGATAGCCGGCCGCAAACAGTTCATAACTCATGGCCGCATAAGCGACTTCTCCGTTTTTTTCCTCGAAGGGCCATATCGATAAGATCATATCATGCGTACGAACCGCTCCCAGTACCCGGTCTTCATAATGCTCCTCCGATGCGATCTCTCTGTCGGCAGCCTTCATCAGTACCGGGATCTCCCGGCTGTCCGGCACGCGGTAGTTCATCTCTCTGACCGTATATTCTGAGGAGCGATATCCGCGGAACGTCTTTTCGCTCAGCGTTTCATAGATGCGGATGATATATTTCTCATCGAGGCTGATCGACATGTCAGCCATATGGCGAAATTCTCCGTACAGTTCCGTGCAGGCCCGCAGATAACGATATTCCTCCACGGTTGCTTCCTGCACTCTGTCGCCGTCCAGCATCGCGCCGATACGCGCTTTGGAGAGCAGAGATCCGGAGATCTTCATCATCGAGCAGAGCCAGCGGAACAGATTTGTCCCTTTCATCGCAGAAGCCTCTTCCGCGTCCAGCGACGTCAGGCAGGCAACCGCTTCGTCCAGCCGCTTTCTGCGTTCCGCGTTTTTCCGCTGTGTCCTTTCCGTTCTGTGGTGAAGCAAATCCATCCCTCCTTACAGAAATCTACTGCGCTTCCCCTTCCTCCAGACTCCGCAGGTAAGACGATGCGTCAGCGAGCATCTTCTCCACGCTTTCGAAGGAAGTGGAACCTTCTGATTTTTTCGCCTTGACACAGGCCCGAAGATCGATTTTTTCATAAATATCCGGACCGAATTCCGGCGAAAAATCGCGCAGCTGATCTAAAGAAAGCTCTTCGATGGCCTTTCCGTGAGAAATGCAGTACAGAACGATTTCACCGATAATCTCGTGACACTCGCGGAACGGAACGCCTTTCGATACGAGATAGTCCGCCGCATCCGTGGCGTTCATATATCCGTATTTTGCAGCTTTTTCCATAGTATCTGTCTTTATCTTCATCGTGTCAAGCATATCCGCAAAAATATTGAGGCAGGCGGAAAGCGTCTCCACCGCATCGAATACCGGCGGCTTATCCTCCTGCATATCCTTATTGTATGCCAGCGGAAGACCTTTCATCAGCGTCAGCAGTGTGATCAGATCCCCGTAGACTCTGCCCGTCTTTCCGCGGATCAGTTCCGCCATATCGGGATTTTTCTTCTGCGGCATAATGCTCGATCCGGTGCTGTAAGCGTCATCGATCTCGATGAATCCGAATTCCGTACTGCTCCACAGAATCAGTTCCTCACAGAAACGGCTCAGATGCATCATGCAGATAGACGCATCCGAGAGAAATTCCAGCGCGAAATCCCTGTCGCTGACACCGTCCATTCCGTTTTCACAGACCTCCGCAAAGCCCAGCTGATCCGCCAGGAAACGGCGGTCCGTCTCATAAGTTGTACCTGCCAGCGCGCCGGAACCCAGCGGCATTACGTCCATGCGCACGAGGCAGTCCTGCAGACGGCTGTAATCCCGCTTAAACATCTGAAAATACGCCATGAAATGATATGCCGGCGTCACCGGCTGCGCTCTCTGAAGATGCGTGTAACCCGGCATGATGGCGTTTTTATTTTTCTCCGCGATATCCAGTACGGAATGCAGCAGGCGCTTCAGATCATCCAGAAGCGATACGATCGCTTCCTTCGTCCACAGGCGGAAATCCACCGCCACCTGATCGTTTCTGCTTCGGGCCGTATGCAGACGCTTTCCCGGCTCTCCGATGCGGTCGGTGAGTATGCTCTCGATATTCATATGAATATCTTCATTATCTATCGTAAATTCGATCTTCCCGTCTTCGATATCCTGAAGAATCTGTACGAGACCGTCGTCGATGGCTTTGGCATCGGCTTCGGAAATGATTCCCTGCTTTGCGAGCATCGCCGCGTGAGCTCTGCTGCCCGCGATATCCTGACGGTACATCTTCTGATCGAAGCCGATCGACGCGTTGAACTCCGCCGCCGACTGGCTCTCCGCCTTTGTGAAGCGTCCGCCCCATAATTTCTTTGACATGATTTTCTACTCCTGAATATATATGATATGGTTCCGTATTTTCCCGTTCCTTCAGAAACTGTCCGCAGAATCCTTCCCGCCGCGGCCTTCAGGCATCCGCCAGACGCCGGATGATGCCGCATGCCTTGTAGTGCACCAGCGGATAATATTCTACGGGAACATTTTTCTCTCCCGCCAGCCGGATCAGATGATCCAGCGAAACGTCATCCTTTGATTTAATATTTACCAGAATTTTCCACGGAACTCTTCGCAGAAGAACACGGGTAGCCTCTCCGATCCCCGGCTTGATGAGATTGATATCCCCGATCTGAAACCGGCGGGCGATCTCACGCACTTCGTCGATTCCGTATCCGGCATCTTCCGTCTGTGTCAGACTGTTTCCGTCATGAGAGTCTGCCATCTCGTCCGCTTTTCTTCCATCTGCTGAGACAGTCTCATTCCCTTCCTGTCTCTCTCCCGGAAAGACGAATTTTTCTTCGATATGCCGGATGAAATCATAGGAGAGATCCGCATCTCTCATTTCTCCGTAATATACGGCACCGTGGAAATCGTCCTTTCCGATGATGTCATCCCGGAGAAAAGTCCGGCTGATCAGACCGGATACCGTGCAGTTCAGGCAGGAACTCGGAATGAGAAGATCCTCGTGTGTGCCGCAGAGACCGGTAATCCCGGCAGGATCCGCCAGCACCGCCAGCTCCGGTGAAAGTCCCGCATAAGGTTTTACGCTTTTTTCCAGTTCCTTTTGGATCGCTCCTTTGCCGATCCAGCCGTCCACAAACAGCAGATCTTTCGCCGCGTAACGCTGCAGCAGCCAGCGCACCGCATTTTCATCGATACCTCTCCCGCGGATGATCGAGATGGAATAATGGGGAACATCGATGCCGTATCCCGACCGCAGATAGCGTTTCAGAAGAATCCCCGCCGGGATTCCCGCCCGGGCCAGGGAGACCAGGACAACGCGGCTGCCGCGCTCCCGTATAATCTTCTCCGCCAGAACACCCACAGCCCGTGCCGTGGGCGCGGAAAAATGCTCCAGAGCGCTTCGGTATGCTTCCATATATTCGCCGCTGGGAATATATTCTATCGGCAGCATTTCCGAATAATGCCGCCCCGACTGAATCTGACGCTCCCGCTCCTCGGTACCCTGAGGTTCCACCATTCCGGTGATATCCTTCAGCAGGAGAATGACGTCATCTTCGCTGTAAGAACTTCTCACTCGCTCCACCTCACCAGATAAATTCTTTCACTTCCGCTGCTTTTCAGCGCATGTATCAGAGAATTGCGTCCCTCCCCGGAAATGGAAACGGCATCCGTCAGGACGATGACGCAGCCGTACGGTTCCAGATCATAGATGAACGTCTTTCGTCTCCCGTCGTACAGGCTCGCCAGCTGATACCTGCTGTGCAGCGGATAGGATGCTTCACTGCTGACCACAATGGGACTTCTCGTGGTAGCATGGTTTTTTACGGAATATCCCTTTTCTTCCAGCATTTCTGCCAGATGAAGAGCGGGATACATGCATTCTTCCGTGCCGAGAACGAGAATTTTCTCTCCGTCCCGCAGAGAAACCGCTTCCATGATCCTTTCGGACAGCCAGATGCAGCTCTGGCGGTACTCCGCGGCGTCCACCAGACGCCGCGGATTCATACAGCCCGGAATGCACAGCTCCGTCAGCGGAATATCCTCCTGCGGATCCGTCAGCACAGCATCATGATAAATTCCGTCCGCCCGGCATGCGGCGGCCTCTCTGGCATAGCGTCCGTGATCGCTTCGGATCAGATAATGAAGACCTATCTGTTTTTCCTCATAAATCCGCCGCGCCGCATCATCCATGCCGTTGAGCACAGATATGGCGGAAAAACGCAGATTCCGCGTCTTTTCGCCGAAAGCCTGCTGTATCGCCAGAATCGCTGACAGAATCGTATTACCCGTCGTCAGCTCATCTTCGGCGAAGAGAATTCTGTCCGCGATTGCCAGTGCCTTTTCCAGATCCTCCCGTACCAGCCGCTGCTCCGAGGCATGGCTGTGGGATTCCGAAAAATACAGATAGGAAACGCCGGGCAGATCTTCTCTCGTCGTCTGCATATACAGAGCATTCCGCTCAGCGGCCAGAAAAGCCCCGATGGCTGTGGCCGTCTCCGCAAAGCCGATCACCAGCAGCGTTTCTCCTTCATACACTTCCCGGATTTCACCGCACAGGCGCCGGTACAGGCCAAAAGCCTCTTTCGGACTGACGGGAACATGCTTCCCCTGTTTTCTGTTCACCGCCAGATACGACCGCTTCGGGTTATTTTCCCTGGCCGCCGCCGCTATCATATTTTCCTCTCCGTTCATCTGTCTTCTCTCTGTCTCTCTGAAGCGATCCTGAGACTCTCCGGAGCCGTCCCCGCTCTCTCAGAGACGATCTCCGAAACGCGGCGCAGCAGATAATCGGAAAATATACGCTCCGCTCCCGGCCGGAATATCTCCGTGCGGCTGCATGTTTCCGCATCTCTCAGCGTATCCGGAGCGAAGAAAAGATCCGACTCTGCCGCCATGGAAAGATCAAACCCGCTGTCTCCCGCGGCGATCACATACCACGGAGACGAAACGCACCGAACGCGCATCAGCCGCTCTTTCAGTCTTTTCACGGCATTCCCCTTGCTCATGACCTTCGGCATGACATAGACCTTTACTCCGTTCCGGAACACATCGGCCCCGGAAGAGTCCAGGATATCCCGCAGCGCGGCGGCTGTCCTCTCCGGACGCCTGCTCTTTGTGAACACGAACAGCCCGCGCACATTTCTCACTTCAAAGCTGCGGTCCGCATCCTGCTCCAGATATTCCTCCGCCAGCGCCAGCTCCGTCTGAGAGCTCTCCGCCATCATCCGTGATTCCTCATACCACTCTTTTTCTTCTTTTCCTTCACAAATCAGGACACCGCCGTTGCATACGAGAGCATAGCGCGGTGTTCCGATTCCGAATCTGATCCGTTCATACTGCTCTGCCGTCCTCGTCGTCGTCGGGACGAACAGAACCCGGCGGCTGAGTTCTTTCAGCCGCCGCAGGGACTCCGGCGTCATATAGGACACCGTTCTTCCCTCATATCGTTCAACACCGATTCTGTCACCGCCGATATCCCGTTTATGGGAGTAAATCAGCGTATTGTCCAGATCTGCATGAAACAGTATCATCTTTTCCGTGTCTCTCCTGTTCCGTACCGGAAAAAGGAATCAGGCCTGTTTTTCCGAGCCGGAACCCGTAACAGCCTTTCTCAGCAGATCCACCGGAATCATCGTCGCCGCCATCAGGATCGCAGCGATCCAGCCCTTCACGCCGAACGGTACGCAGCTGAACATGTTGCTGATCCATTCAAATGGAGCAAGCGGCACGACAGCGGCATTCACGATGAGGAACTGTACAAGTATGATGAGGAAAAATACCTGCAGAAATCCCTTGTTTTCCCCGAGATTCCGGAATATCGCGAATCTCTCGTCTCTGACGTTGAATCCGTTAAACAGAGCGCTGACGATAAACAGGACGAAATATGCCGTCAGATGCTGTTCCTCGTTTTCAAAGAGCCCTGCAAAGAACGGCAGTTTCAGGAAGAGGAAACTGATAATCGTCAGCCAGATTCCCATGGTGAGAATCTGCTCCATCATCCTGCGGCTGACGATACTCTCGTCTCTTCTCCGCGGTTTTTCTCTCATATACTCTTCCTTGGCAGGCTCGTTTCCCAGCATGATGGCGCCCAGTCCGTCCATCACCAGATTGACAAACAGCAGATGCGTGACCTTCAGCGGCTCCTCCACGCCGAAGAACGGCGCGATGGCGCTGACCACGACGGCCGCCACATTGATGACCAGCTGAAATCTGCAGAACTTCAGAATATTATGATAGATCGTACGTCCGTACCAGATCGCATCCTTGATGGAGCGGAAATTGTCGTCGAGAATGACGATCTTTCCGGCTTCCTTCGCGGCCTCCGTACCGCTTCCCATAGCGAAGCCCACGTCGGCTCTCTTCAGGGCCGGAGAGTCATTGACGCCGTCTCCCGTCATTCCCACGACGAGATTCATCTCCTGGCAGATCCGCACCATTCTCGATTTATCCGTCGGCAGCGCTCTGGCGATGACGCGGATATCCCGGATAATCGCCTTAACCTCATCATCGCTCATATTGTTGAGCTCTGCAGAGGTAATGGCGCGGTCGCTTTCCGACGAGATCAGGCCGGAATCCTTTGCGATGGCTACTGCCGTCTCGAGACGGTCTCCGGTGATCATAACTACCTGAATTCCCGCCTGCTGTACCTCATGGATCGCATCGCGCGCTTCCGGACGGACATCGTCCCGGATAGCCACCAGACCGATGAGAACGAGATCGTCGTTGATCTGATTTTCCGTCAGGCTCTTTTCCGAATAGCCGAAAGCCAGAACTCTCATAGCTCTGTCTGCCAGCTCGTTGATTTTCTGATCCAGCTTCGCCTGATCCAGAGCGATTTCATTGCCCGCTGCGTCCAGCGCTTTTTTCGCGGCCGCCGTCAGTTTTTCCGGTGCGCCCTTGTAGAAAGTCTTTCCGAGGGAATCGATTCTGACCTGGCTGAATTTATTAGCTGAGTTAAAGCCCTGGGACTCCGTGATCTCGCAGTCCGGATTTTCGGACAGGACACGGAAGGTCTCCTCACCCAGGAACTTCATCAGCGCCTGATCCGTCGCATTTCCTCCGATGACGCGGTGCTCGCTGTCAAACATCGCCGCCGTATTTCTGCCGATGGCTATGTCGAGCAGAGACTTGACATGATTGTGTTCCCTGAGCTTTTCCAGAGGAATCGTCTCCCCCTGAGCCGTAAAGAATTCCACCACCTGCAGCTCGCCCTTTGTTATCGTTCCCGTCTTATCGCTGAACAGAATGTTCAGGGAGCCGGCCGTTTCGATGCCCTCAGCCTTGCGGACGAGGACGTTGTGGTCCAGCATCTTGCTGGTGTTCTGCATGAGAACCAGCGAGATCATGAGAGGGAGTCCCTCAGGTACGGCACAGACGATGATGACGATAGCCAGAGTGACCGCTTCCACCACATCCTGGAAGATGACCGGCCAGCCGGAGGTCAGATATTCCGCCGGGCCGCCCGCCGAAACGATGAAAAAGATCATATAGAGAAGCGCGATGACGATAGCTCCGATATAGCCGAAAGTCGAAATCTGATGCGCCAGCTTGCCGAGTTTTACCTGCAGCGGGGATGCCGGCTCCTCTTCCTGCATTTCTTCCGCCATCCGGCCCATCATCGTCTTCAGACCGACTCTCTGGACGGCGAGAACGCCTTCTCCGTCAAATACGACGGCTCCCCGGAACAGCGAATGACTGTCGACGAAGGTGTCTCCGGTGATATCCTCCGGCAGAACGGCGCCATCCGGAGCCGCCGTCTTCTTACATTCCTCAGCCTCCCCGTTGAGAGCGGAGTTATCCACCCTGAGATCTCCGTCCACGAGAATTCCGTCCGCCGGAATCTTATCGCCGGACTGCAGGAGCACCGCGTCTCCCACAACCACGTCATCCACATCGATGACAGAGATCAGCCCGTTCCGGTATACCTTACAGGTATCCTTCTTCGTACTGTCCTTTAACTGACGGTATTTCGTATCGCTCGTCACGCCGGTCTTGGCCGTGACAAGCGCCACGATAAGCACAGCGACGATCGTACCCACAGGTTCATAGATCTCAGCATAGCCGAGAGCAAACATGACGATCATAATCGCTGCGATCACCAGCAGGATCCGGATCATCGGATCCTTAAACGTCTCTTTAAATTCTTTCCAGAATGTCGTGGGCTCCGAGTCGGGAATGACATTGGAGCCGTGTTTTTCCCGCGAAGCGGCAATTTCTTTATCCGATAGCCCTTGATATTTCATATGTAATTTTTTCTTCCTTCCATCCGTATGAAAATCCGCCCTGCCGGTTTCCGGATCCTGTCCGCATCGCAGAGCAGACGGCGGATTTCACGTATCCGCGTGCCTTTTCAGACGGCGCGCAGATCTTTGTTCCGATAATGAATTCTGATAATCACGTGATAATAACTCTCACGAAAATAATACGGTCTCCGCACCCGGTACAGAACCTCTTCCTCCGGGCACATGAGAAAAAGATAGGAGAAACTTATCGGTAAAGTTTCTCCCTGTGCAGTTACCGCGCTCCGTCACACTCCGGCCGGCGTGGTACCCGCGGTATCTCTAAATATATCTCTGGACGAGTTCTCCCACGCCCGGATCCGTGGTTCCCTGACCGATAGCATTGAATTTCCACTCTCCGTTGTGGCGGTAAACCTCACCGAAAATCATCGCCGTCATGCCGGAATAATCATCTGTCAGATTGTACCGGCACATCTCGCTGTTTTTCGAGGCATCCACCAGACGAATGAAGGCATTTCGTATCATTCCGAAATGCTGACCTCTCTTCTGAGCCTGATAGATGTTGACCACAAAGACGAGTCTGTCATATTCCTGCGGTACACCGGACAGATCGACGATAATCTGTTCGTCGTCGCCTTCGCCGGCACCCGTCAGGTTATCGCCCATGTGAGTGACCGTTCCGGAAAAATGTCTTAAATTTCCAAAATATACCAGATCTCTCTTATCCACAAATTTTCCGCCTCTGAGCATGATGACCGACGCATCGCAGTCGATCGCCTGCGGCTTCGGCGCAAACAGACCCTTCTTCTGACGCGGCGCCTCGTCCCAGCCAAGTCCTACCACGACCCGTGAAAGCTGAGCGTTATCCTTTGTGAGGCTGACCTTCTGCCCCTTCTGTAAACTGACTGACATCTCTTCCTCCTATTTACGACCGGCTCTCCATCTCAGACCCCAGTGAAATGCCTCATCCAGCGCCTGGTGTCCCGGAAAGAAGCGTACGATTTTCTCCGCATTAAAGGTCTCGTCTCCGCTGTTTTCAAATAACACGAGACCGCACATGATATCGGAGGAATTCCACTCATCCATTTTCACGATGATATCCTCCGCGCCGGGATACCGGATCGTTACCACGGCGTCGGCCTGCTGCCAGTTGGCGATTCCTTCATAGATAAAAGTATAGACCAGGATCCGTCTGATTTCCGCAATCCTGTTCCCGTTGATCCTCAGATTTTCACCCGCTGCAGCATCGCCCGTTCTGTCATCTCCGTCCAGCGCAATATAAGGCGGACTCTGCAGAGAACCGAAAGCGTTTCCGAGCGCCTGCACGGTTCCTTTGCTTCCGTCCTTCAGCTCATAAAGACAACCGAGATCCAGATCGATTCCCTTCGGTCCTCCGAAAATGCCCGAAAGAAGGCCCTTTTTCTTTTTCGCCGGCGCAGCATTCCAGTTCAGATTTACCAGAATCTCACCCAGACCGCTGCCGGAATTTTTCTTCAGACTGACTTTCTGGCCTTTCTGCAAATTAATCGCCATGATGTACTCCTTTTCGTGCCGGTTATTCTGCTCCGTTTCCTTACTCTCATCGGCGGCGCGCGGAAAGCGCTTTCCGCGCGCCGCCGGCATCCGGTGCCGTCGTTTCCGCTATTCTACCTCGATGCCATAATTCGCGCACAGAGCCGCCAGGCCGCCCTGATATCCGCTGCCGATGGCATTGAATTTCCATTCATTTCCATTTCTATAGAGTTCCCCGAAGACGATGGCCGTTTCGATGGAAAAATCCTCTCCCAGATCGTAACGGACCAGTTCCTCGCCGCTGCTCTCATCATAGATCCTGATAAAGGCGTTATTCACCTGGCCGAAATTCTGCTGGCGCTGCTCCGCCTCGTAGATCGTTACGGTAAAGGCGATCTTGCTGATTCCCGCCGGAACGGAAGCCAGATTGACCTTGATCTGTTCATCATCTCCGTCTCCCACGCCGGTGAGATTGTCACCGAGATGCTGTACACTTCCGGACGGATCCGCCAGATTCCCGAAAAAGACGAAATCCGACTGAGCCGATACTTTTCCGCTGTCGGTGAGCAGAAAAGCTGCCGCGTCAAGGTCGAAATCCCCGCCCGTATCGAACTGATTGACATCCCAGCCCAGTCCGACGACGACTTTCTGAAGCCCCGGATTCTCTTTTGTCAGACTTACCTTCTGTCCTTTCTGCAGTGAAATTGGCATGCTGTCTCTTCTCCTTTTCTCATAGCATCATCCCGGTTCACTCCTTTTTTCCGGAATGATATCATCGTGCCGGCTTTTTCAGGCCACGTCGATTCCGTAATGTCCGCAGAGCGCCGCCAGACCGCCTTGGAAGCCGCTGCCGATGGCATTGAACTTCCATTCTCCGTTGTGACGGTACAATTCTCCGACGACGACTGCCGTCTCGATGGAAAAATCCTCTCCCAGATCGTAGCGGATCAGCTCCTGACCGGTAGACTCATCCACGATGCGGATGAAGGAATTGGATACCTGCCCGAAATTCTGTCCCCTCGCATCGGAATCATAGATCGTAACGGTAAAGGCCACCTTTGCGATATCCGCAGGAATGAGACTCAGATCTACCAGAATCTGCTCGTCATCTCCCTCGCCTTCACCGGTGAGATTATCACCCATATGCTGAACAGCCCCGCTCTCATGAGTGAGATTTCCGTAAAAAATAAATTCCTTTTCTGTCGGGCATTTTCCGTCTTCACCCAGCAGAAATGCTGAAGCGTCGAGATCGAAGTCCGCTCCGGAATCGAAAGCATTGACATCCCATCCGAGACCCACCATGATCTTCTTCAGTCCCGGATTGCCCTTCGTCAGATCGACTTTCTGGCCTTTTGTCAGGTTAATCGGCATAATTTTACCTCCTATTTCGCATCGGGTATGTGATACTTCTGGTTGAACTCATTTTTTATCGTCTCGAGCCGAGCCTGATCGTCGATGCGCTTTTTGCGCGCTTCCTCCTGAATCCGCTGGGTCTCGTCGATACCGTTCATGATCGTGCGCCACGTCTTTTCCAGCGTCTCAATCTGAATCGAGCTTCCGGACGCCAGACGCGCCGTCATCTTCGACTGTTCCGCTGTATTCTGGGCATTTTTGATGAGCATCTCGTTCGTCTTTTCATCCAGAGCCGCCATAGCATCCGCCTGGATCCGCTGTCTCTTGAGCAGCATCGCCTGAGCCAGAGCCTGCTTAAAGACCGGCAGCGTGACGATAAAGGCGGAATTGATCTTCCTGACCAGATTGATATTGCTGAATTCCATCATCTTGATCATCGGAATCGACTGCATCGCCACATTTTCCGCCATCCGCAGATCCTGTGTCCGCTGCTCCAACATCATCAGCGCCTGCTGGAGGCTCTGAAGCTCAAACTGAATGGAATTGTCCCCCGTCGACTCCAGATCCGCCTGACGCTGGGCGATATACGCCTCCAGCTCCCGGCATCCCTGCTCGCCGGCCAGAATATATTTCACGAGCTCGTGATAATAGGCCACGTTCGCGTCGAACATCTGCGCCAGTTTGCGGTTGGACTCCTTGATCTCCGATTCGTACTGCTTGAGCTGGACATAGATCTTATCCACCTCGTCGCCCATCGTCTTATATTTTGCGAGAAGCTTTTCCAGCTGTTTTTTCAGATTCCCGAACAGCTTGCCAAAAAGCCCCGGTTTTTCCTTGATTTCATCGATGTCGAAATTCGACATGATCTTCGTCAGGGCCTTTAGCATCTCGCTGGAATCGTCCAGCTGAGACATGTTCATACTGTTGAGCACCACGTCGGAAGCCTTGGAAATCTCGTCCGCCGCCTCCGATCCGAAGGATACGATGGTCTCCGGATTGTAGACTTCGATCTGACTCGCCAGGGCGTCCACCTCCGGGGAATTTACGAGCTGCAGGCTCATCTGTTCTCTATCTGCCGCGATATCGTATTCCTCAAACACCGTGTCATCCTCTGCCGGCGGCACATTCTGAGATGCCGTCTGCACCGGTGTCTGCTGCGCTTTTTTTCCAAAATCAATTCCCATTTTCCACCTCTTTTACCTCTCATCTTCCTCTGCTGAAGATCCGTTCCACCCAGGACCGGTGTCCGTCAGGTGACAGCGTTTTCAGGTCCGGCACCGTCAGATCGTAGACATACTCACCGATCAGATGTTCTTCCACGATATTTTCATTAAAATATTTTTCTACGCACCGATAACCTGTCGGCACGAAAAATACCACATCAAACCCCACGAGATTCAGAAATGCCGCGAGTATGCTGTCCTCCAGGGAAAGAAGCGACTCCGTCGTATTGATCCAGACCAGCTTCGGATTTTTCTTCGTAAAATCAAATCCCTGGATCAGCCGCAGAATATCCTTCGGCAGATTGAGAACCACAGCGACGATGGTATATTCCGTTCCGTTTTCAAAGGTTCCCCGGATAATACGGCGATCGATCAGAAGCTGCAGCTTTTCGAGGATATATTCCTGCACCTCTTCCCGCAGAAAACCGTAACTGTAGCAGGAATGAGACCTGAGCTTCGCCTTCTGCAGTCTGCCGTTTCTGAAAAATTCGGAAACGTGGGCCTTGACCGGGTTTCTGTCCTCGGGCCGCAGAAACGGCATCTGACGGATCAGAAAACTGTTGGATGTCAGCATCTTTCTGATGTCCGCCCAGTATCCCGTAACTTTTCCTTCTTTTACGCCCGAAACCTTGGCAAAGATCACCGGCATGTCCACCGTATCTCCTGAAGTCCGGAAATTCGGCCGGTACTTCAGTTCCTCATCCCAAAGAATTCCGATCTCCTCGTAGGTGGACCGCAGCGTCACCGATACTGCCTTCTTGTACTGATGATCCCGGTACATGCCGGAATCCTGATAGAGGATCGTATCCAGCTCCCGCTCCGCCTGATA